>JAILEI010000085.1 GCA_024688225.1 Succinivibrionaceae bacterium | reverse complement strand
TCAAAGCGCGCGCGGTGGCGCTCGGCCGCCGCTTCGTCATCCCCATGGTGGGGCGACAGGTGCGTATCCTACCTGTGAGCGCCCATCAGGGCAAGCAGATTTTTGCGCCAGGGCGCCAAATCCCACCCAACAGGCTGATCTTCCATCAAATAAAGTTTGACCACGATCACAGTTAGGATCCACCCCCGGCCGCCCGGGAAAACCCGCGCGGCCGGTCCCAGCGCCCTGCCTAGGCGCCCTTGCCCTCCACGGCCCGGAGCGCCCCCTCGCTGTCCACGCTGAGCGTGTAGTTGCGCCCGGGCAGCAGGTCGCCCCTTAGGATCAGCTTGGCAAGCGGATCCTCGACCGTGTTCTGGATCGCGCGCTTGAGCGGCCGCGCCCCGTAAACCGGGTCAAAGCCAACCGTGGCGGCATGCTTGAGCAGATCCTCGCTGATGGCAATCTCGTAGTTCTGCTCGTGCAGCCGCTTGCGCAGCGCCTCGAGCTGGATCGAGGCAATGCGCTCGATCTCGGCATTGCCCAGCGGGTGGAAGACCACCGTCTCGTCCACGCGGTTGAGGAACTCGGGCTTGAAGTGCTGCTGCAGCGTCTGCAGCAGGTCCGCCTTGATCTCCGCATATCCCTTGTGGCCGCTCTCCTCCTGGATCATGGTCGAGCCCAGGTTTGAGGTCATGATGATCACCGTGTTCTTGAAGTCCACCGTGCGCCCCTGGCCGTCAGTGAGGCGGCCGTCATCGAGCACCTGCAGCAGGATGTTGAACACGTCCGGGTGGGCCTTCTCGATCTCGTCGAGCAGGATCACCGAGTAGGGGCGCCGCCGCACTGCCTCGGTCAGGTAACCGCCCTGCTCATAGCCCACGTATCCCGGGGGCGCGCCGACCAGGCGCGACACCGTGTGCTTCTCCATGAACTCGGACATGTCAATCCTCACCATGGCGCGCTCGGTGTCAAAGAGGAACTCCGCCACCGCCTTGCACAGCTCGGTCTTGCCCACGCCCGTGGGGCCCATGAACATGAACGACCCGATCGGGCGGTTGGGATCTGAAAGCCCCGCGCGGCTGCGCCTAATGGCATCCGAGATGGCCTCCACCGCCTCGTCCTGGCCGATGACCCGCTCATGGAGCTTGTCCTCCATGCGCAGCAGCTTGGCGCGGTCCCCCTCCATCATCTTCGCGACCGGGATGCCCGTGGCGCGGGAGACCACCTCCGCGATTTCCGCGTCGGTGACCTTGTTGCGCACCAGCTGGCTGGGGGCGGACTTGGCGGAGGACGCCTCGGCCACCTCGCGCTCCAGGCTGGGGATCACCCCGTACTGCAGCTCGCTCATGCGGGTCAGGTCACCCTTGCGCCGCGCCACGTCAAACTCGTGGCGGGCCTCATCGAGGCGCACCTTGACCGTCTGGGTGCTGTTGAGGCGCTGCTTCTCCTGCTGCCAGATCCCATTGAGCCGGGAGTACTCCGCCTCGCTGTCCGCGATTTCCTTGTCCACGGAGGCCAGGCGCTTGAGGCTCGCCTCATCGCTTTCCTTGGCAATCGCCTGCCGCTCCATCTTCAACTGGATGAGGCGGTGGTCGAGGCGGTCCAGCGGCTCGGGCTTGGAGTCGATCTGCAACCGGATGCTCGCCGCGGCCTCGTCAATGAGGTCAATGGCCTTGTCCGGCAGCTTGCGGTCGGTGATGTAGCGGTTGGACAGGGTCGCCGCGGCCACAATCGCCGGATCGGTGATCTGCACATGGTGGTGGATCTCGTAGCGCTCCTTGAGCCCGCGCAGAATCGCGATGGTGTTCTCCACCGACGGCTCATCCACCATGACCTTCTGGAAGCGCCGCTCCAGCGCCGCGTCCTTCTCCACGTAGAGCCGGTACTCGTCAAGGGTGGTGGCCCCGATGCAGTGCAGCTCGCCGCGCGCCAGCGCCGGCTTGAGCATGTTGCCCGCGTCCATCGAGCCCTCGCTCTTGCCCGCCCCGACGATGGTGTGGATCTCGTCGATGAACAGGATCACCTTGCCCTCCTGCTTGGAGAGCTCGTTAAGCACGCCCTTGAGGCGCTCCTCAAACTCGCCGCGGTACTTGGCGCCGGCAATCAGGGCCCCGAGGTCCAGCGAGAGCACCCGCTTGTTCCGCAGGCCCTCCGGCACCTCGCCCTTGGTGATCCGCTGCGCCAGCCCCTCCACGATGGCGGTCTTGCCCACGCCCGGCTCGCCGATGAGCACCGGGTTGTTCTTGGTGCGGCGCTGCAGGACCTGCATGGTGCGGCGGATTTCCTCATCGCGCCCGATCACGGGGTCGAGCTTGCCCTTCTCGGCCCGCTCGGTGAGATCGATGCAGTACTTCTTGAGCGCGCCGCGTGCCTCCTCGGCATTCTCGTCATTGACCCCGTTGCCCGCCCGGAGCGTCTCCATGGCCTTGGCCACCTTGTCACGGGTGAGGTTGCACTGCTCGAGCAGCCGCTTGAGCAGTCCCTCCGTGTCAAAGGCAACCAGCACGTACAGCTCCGAGGAGATGAACGAGTCCTTGCGCTTCTGCGCCTCCTTGTCACACAGGTTGAGTATGCTGACCGTCTGCGGCGAGAGCTGGAGATCCCCTCCCACGCCCTTGACCTGCGGCAGCTTGTCGATCTCCCTGTCCACCAGCGTCTTGACCGCGCGCGGATCCGAGCCCGCCAGCGCCAGCAGCGGCCTCACCGTCCCGTCTTCCTGGGCGGTCAGCGCCGACATGATGTGGATCGGCTCGATGAACTGGTTGTCATGGCCGATGGCAAGAGACTGAGCGTCAGAAAGCGCTTCCTGGAACTTAGCGGTAAACCTGTCCAAACGCATTTTTTGCCCCTCCCCTAATGGGCCTTGCGGCCCTGATTTTCCCTGAATCTAATAATGGGGGCGCCGCGGGGCTTTTTAAAGGAGGGCCGCCCGCTCAGGGGCGCAGCATGATGATGCCGGCCTGGCGGCCGCCCAGGCGGCAGCGCCGGTAGGAGTAGAAGAGATCCGTCTCCTGGTAGGTGTCGTGGTCACCGCCGCCAATGCCAGTCACGCCGGCCTTTCCGAGCAGCGCGCGGCAGATGGCGTAGAGGCTGCACTGCAGCCGGTCGCCCACCCCGGGGGTGAAGGCGGCGCCGAGCGCGGGATCGAGGCCCAGGAAGGACTCGCGCAGCTCCGGGCCGACCTCGTAGGAGCGCGGGCCGATTGCCGGCCCCATGAACGCCAGGAGTGGGCCGTCCGCGCACTTGCCCAGCTCGGCCGCCACCTTCCCGATGATGCCCTGGCGCATGCTGCGCCACCCGCAGTGCACCGCGGCAACCGCCCGCCCGCCCGCCGTGCACAGCAGCAGGGGCAGGCAGTCCGCCACCTGCACGGCAAGGCCCAGGCCCCGCTCCGTGGTGACCAGCGCGTCCGCCTCATGCTCCACCCCCAGATCCCCCGAGGTGGCCACCCGCACCGCGGCCCCGTGGACCTGGCTCATGAACACCACCCCCCGGCAGCCCTCGCCCAGCAGGGTGGGCAGGGCCATGCGGTTGACGGTGACGCACGAGGGATCATCCCCCACCTTGTAGGACAGGTTGAGGCTGGCGTGATCGCCCTGGCTCACCCCGCCGTCACGGGTGGTGAAGCCGGCGGACACCCCTGCGGGGAAGCCCCGCGCGGCAATGAACTTCAACGCAGCCCCTCCCCGTGCAGGAGCACGTCCTCATGCAGGGCCCTGGTCAGGCGCTGGAAGTCCTCGGGTGGGTCGGCCTTGAAGGAGATCTGCTCCCCGCTCACCGGGTGGGTGAGCCCCAGGCCCAGCGCGTGCAGGGCCTGGTGGCGGTACTCCCGGAGCGCGGCCGCCAGCTCCTCGGAGGCGTTCCTGAGCATCGGGGAGCGCCGCGCCCCATAGACGGTGTCCCCCAGCAGGGGATGGTGCAGCGAGGACATGTGGGCGCGGATCTGGTGGGTGCGCCCTGTCTCGAGGCGCAGGCGCAGCAGGGTGTGGGCGCGGTAGCGCTCCACCACCCGGTAATGGGTGATGGCCTCGCGCCCCATGCCCTCCGGGACCACCGCCATGCGCACGCGGTTGCGCGGGTCGCGGTCCAGGGGGGCGTTGACCGTGCCGCCCGCGGTGATCACCCCCTCGCACACCGCCGTGTACTCGCGCACCACCTGGTGCGAGGAGATCGCCTTGACCAGGCGCTGCTGGGCCAGCGGCGAGAGCGCCACCACCATCAGGCCGGAGGTGTCCTTGTCGAGGCGGTGGACAATCCCGGCCCTCGGCAGGGAGCGGGTCTGCGGGTAGTGGAAGAGCAGCGCGTTCATCAGCGTGCCGTCCCGCACCCCTGCCCCGGGGTGGCAGACCAGCCCCACCGGCTTGTTCAGCACCAGCAGGTCCTCGTCCTCATGGATGACGCACAGGGGCAGGTCCTGGGGCAGGCTTTGCAGCTCCTCAGGGGCCTCGAGCTCCGCCACCAGTGACTGGCCGGCCGCCACGTGGAGGCTGGGCTTGGTCACCACCTGCCCGTCGAGGGTGACCTGCCCCCCCTCGATGCAGGCCTTGAGCTCGCTGCGCGAGCGATCCTCGACCAGCTCGCTCAGCACCGCGTCAATGCGGCGCCCATGCGCCAGATCATCCACGACCCACTCGATCCGCTCAGACATCCTGGGGAACCTCCCATCGCTATTTGAAATTGGAATTTGCCATTGTAGAATAGTGCGATCCTTAGGAAAAGAGTTGGGAGTCCTCGCCATGCGCATGTTCGCTGCCTTAATTGCGGCATTTTCGCTGCTGTCGCTTGCGGCCTGCTCGAGCAATAATGTAAACGAGGACAAGGTCCCGGATCTCGCCCCGGAGTCGCTGTACCAGATGGCGGAGTCCGCCATGGCGAGCGGCGACTACAAGCAGGCGCGCCGCTACCTTGAGGCGATCGACTCGCGCTACCCTTTCTGCTCGCTCACCGACCAGGTGCAGCTTGACCTCATCTACCTCTACTACAAGACCCGCGAGAGCGAGCTGACCACGGCCCAGATCAACCGCTTCCTGCGCCTCAACCCCACCAGCCAGTACAACGACTACGTCACCTACATGAAGGGGCTGAACCAGATCCAGATGCGCGGCAACATCATCCAGGAATACCTCGGGCTGAACCGCTCCGAGAAGGATCCCTCGCAGTACCTCGAGGCGATGCACACCTTCAACGACCTCATTAACAACTACCCCAACAGCGCCTACGCGGCGGACGCCCGCCAGCGCATGGTCTTCATCAAGAACCAGCTCGCCGAGCGCGAGTTCAAGATCGCCTCCTACTACAAGGAGCGCGGCGCCTGGCTGTCGTCGATCCGCCACTGCCAGAACATCCTCTACTCCTACCGCAACACCTCCTACCTGCGCCCGGCGCTGACGCTCATGGCCGACAACTTCGAGCGCCTTGGCCTCAAGCAGCCCGCCGACAACGCGCGCGCGGTGCTGGCATCCACCTTCGGCGGCGCGGCCGACTAGGCCCGCATGCCCAGCTCGCTGCGCTACAGCCCCCCAGTCTGCCCCTACCTTGACATCATCCATGAGGACGAGGACCTCATGGTGGTGAACAAGCCCCAGGGACTGCTCTCCGTCCCGGGCCGTGACCCGCGCCTGCGCGACAGCGTGCTCAGCAGGGTGCGGACCATGCACGAGGGCGCCCAGGCGGTGCACCGCCTGGACCTGGACACCTCCGGCATCATGGTGGTGGGACTGTCGCGGGCGGGGATCTCCGGCCTGGGGCGGCAGTTCATGGAGCGCCGGACCCACAAGGCCTACCTGGCCTGGCTGCTGGGGGAGGTCACCGGCCGCCAGGAAATCAGCCTGCCGCTGCGCACTGACCTTGACCACCGCCCGCTGCAAATCGTCGACTTCGAGCACGGCCGCCCCGCGACCACCATCCTCGAGCCGCTGCGCCTGGAGGGCGGCAACACCCTCGCGCGCCTCATCCCCGTGACCGGCCGCAGCCACCAGCTGCGGGTGCACATGGCCCAAATCGGGCACCACATCCTCGGCGACCCCCTGTACGGCAGCGCCGAGGCGCGCGCCGCCGCCCCCACGCTGTGCCTGCACGCGGGCGCGCTGCTCTTTGCCCATCCCCGGGACGGGCGCGAGATGTTCTTCAGGGTGGATCCCCCCTTTGCCGCCGCGGGGGCGGCGGCATACCTGGGGCGGGAGATCTTTCCCCCGCTTAGTGGGGAAGGGGGGCGCTAGCCCCCGCGGCTGCGCTTGATGAGGTCAAAGGCCGCCTGGATGGTCTTGGCCTTCTCCTCATAGACCTTGGCCATCTCCGGGGGCAGGCCCTGCGCCTTGACCCGGTCGGGGTGGTACTTCATCATCATCCGGCGATGGCTCTTGCGGATGGTGTTCAGGTCATCGCTGGGCTTGGACTCCAGCAGGCGGTAGGCCTCGCCAAGATCGTCGGCGCTGCCGTAGGATCTGGTGCGCTCGTACTCCTCGCGCGCCCGGCCGCCCTGGGCGCTTTCCCCCTGGCGCCGCGCCCGCTCCTCAAAGAACTCCTGGAAATTCTTGCGGAACGCCATCTCGCTGACCTTGGCCTGGATGAGGCGCTCGGCGGAGTTGGCGGAGATCCCCAGGCGCACCGCAATCTCAATGATGCGGTCATGCTCGTCCTGCTCAAGGATCCCGTCCGAGAGCGCAATCTGGACCACGATCTCGAGGATGTACCCGACCATGGTGAGGTTGCGGTTGCAGATGCGGTGCAGGCGCGCCGTGGCCTCGGTGAGGTCAAATCCCTCGCCCTTGCCCAGGTTGAAGGCATCGCGCGCGTCGCTGCGCATCTGCGCGTCCAGCTGCATCAGCGCCATGTAGCGCTCGGCGGTCCGGATGTGCTGCTCGTTGACCCGCCCGGCGCCCCGCGCCACAAAGCCCATCAGCATGAAGGTCAGCATGATGAGCTCGTGGTTGTCCTTGGCCTCTGAGGTGAAGGAGGCCTGGGCGCGCCGCGCGTCCTCCATGCCCAGGCGCTTCTTGTCGTAGAGGAAGTAGCCCAGGAGGAAGCCGATCACCGCCCCCAGGGGGCCGCCGCCCAGCAGGAAGCCCAGGATGGCGCCCCAGAAGCGCCCGCAGTAGCGGTCCTTGCCCGATGTGCCCATGCCCGTCACCCCCTCGCCTTGGCCGCAAGGTAGTCCTCGGCACGCTTGAGGCGCTCCACGGTGCCGATGTCAAACCAGGGCGCGTCGATGGCCCGCGCGCCCACCAGCCCCTGCGCCATCCAGCGCTCAAAGAAGGGGCGCAGCGCCAGCCTCCCCACCTCCTGCCCGGCAAAGAGCGAGGGGTGGTAGAGGGCGGCGCCGCTGAAGGTATAGTCGTGCCCGGGGCACAGCGCCCCGTCAGGGGCCACGGAGAAGTCCCCGCCCGGGTGGTGCGGCGGGTTAGCCACCAGGAACAGCAGCGCGCGCCGCCCCCCCAGGCCCGCCTGCGCCAGCGTGGCGTAGTCCACGTCCAGCAGGGTGTCCCCGTTCACCACCAGGAAGGGGTCGGGACCGAGCAGCGGCAGGGCCTTGATGATGCCCCCCGCGGTCTCCAGGCCCCCCTCCCCCTCCACGCTGTGGCGGATGCTCAGCCCAAAGGCGCTGCCATCGCCGAGGAAGTCCTCGATGCACTGGTGCAGCCAGGCGCTGTTGACCACCACCTCGGTGATCCCCGCGGCCCGCAGGCGCTCGAGATGGTAGGTGATGAGGGGGCGCCCCGCCACCTTGATGAGCGGCTTGGGGCAGGTGTCGGTCAGCGGGCGCAGGCGCTCGCCGCGCCCGGCGGCCAGGATCATCGCCTTCATTGCAGGTACTCCCTAACCTTGGTGGAAAGCAGCGTGGGCAGGATGGACAGGCCCGGCACCCGGGCGCACTCCCTGAGGGCGTAGCCCAGCACGCGGGGCAGATCCTTCTGGTAGCCCCCCTTGCCGTCGCGCAGCAGCAGCCGGCGGAAAATCCCCAGCACCTTGACGTGGCGCTGCAGCGACACCAGGTTCACCGCCTCGCGGAACGCCGCCTCCCCGAGATCGTGGAAGGGGGAGAGGATCTCCCGCCCCAGGCCCAGGAGCTCCTGCTCCAGGGGGGCGGGCAGCTCCACGTAGCAGTCGTAGACCAGTGAGGCCAGGTCATAGGTCACCGGGCCCCTGACCATGTCCTGGAAGTCGATCACCGCCACCTCGCCGCCCACCAGCATCAGGTTGCGGCTGTGGAAGTCACGGTGCATGGCGGCCACCGGCAGGGCGGCGATGGCGTCCGCCAGGCGCGAGAAGTCATCACCGAGGGCCTGCGCGTCGCGGCCCCCCAGCACCACCCCCAGGGTCTTCTCGAGCATCCACTCGCGGAAGATCCCCAGCTCCATGAGGATGAAGTCCCGGTCAAAGCAGGGCAGCGCCGCAGGGCGGCAGGCCGCCACCCTGCCGAGCACCCCCACCGCCTTGCGGTAGAGCGGCGCGGCGCGCTCGCCCACGGCGTGGGCGCTGAAGAGCTCATCGCCCAGATCCTCAAGGAGCAGGAACCCCTGCCCAAGGTCGCAGTCGATGATCCGGGGCACCCTGACCCCCGCGGCGGCCAGGGCCTCGTCGATGTCCACAAACTCGCGGTTCTTCTGGCTCTGCGGCGGGGAGTCCACCGCAATGCGCCCCGCGGCGCGGAAGTAGCGCCTCAGGCTCGCGTCCCCGCCCAGCGGGGACAGTTCCACCCCCGCCCCGAGGCGCGCGCCCACCCATTCGCCCAGCGCCGCCCGGCGCCCGTCAGCATTTCCTGAAGACGACATCCCACACCCCATGCCCCAGCGCGAGGCCGCGTTGCTCAAACTTGGTCAGTGGGCGCCAGTCGGGGCGCGGCATGAACCCGCCCCCCGGCGCCAGGTTCTCAAAGCCCCCAAGGCGCCCCATCACCGCCAGCATCTCCACGGCGTACTCCTCCCAGTCCGTGGCCAGCCGCACCTCGCCGCCTGCCCTGATGAGCGGGGCCACCATGGCCATGAACTCGTCATTGATGAGGCGGCGCTTGTGGTGGCGCTTCTTGGGCCAGGGATCCGGGAAGAAAACCTGCAGGGCGTCGATGCACCCTGGCGCGAGGCAGGAGGACAGCACCACGAAGGCGTCATCCTTGATGATGCGCACGTTCGTGAGGCCCTGGGCCTCGATTTCCTTGAGCGCCGCGCCCACCCCCGGCGGGTGGACCTCAATGCCGAGGTAGTTGTCCCCGGGGTGGGCGGCGGCCATCGCCAGGAAGGAGGCCCCCATGCCGAAGCCAATCTCCAGGGTGAGCGGCGCCTCCCGCCCAAAGGCCGCCGCCAGGTCCAGGCGGCGGGATGCCTCGATGGGCAGGATGTAGCGGGGGCCGAGCTCACGCAGGGCCCGCGCCTGGCCGTCAGTCAGGCGCCCCTGCCTGACCACAAAGGAGCGCACCCGGTGGTGCTGCCCCCCTTCCTCGGGAGCGCCCACCTCAGATGAGGCCCAGGCGCTGCATCTCCGCCTTGATCTCTGCCTTCACGCCATCGGTGAGGGGCAGGATCGGCAGGCGAACCTCCTCGGTGCAGAGGCCCAGCAGCGAGGCCGCGTACTTGGCGCCGGCGGGCGAGGGCTCCTTGAACATCAGCCCATGGAGGCGCATCAGGTTGTCCTGGCGCTCGCGGGCCTGGTCCCACTCGCCCCGCGCGCAGAGGGACTGGACCTCGGAGACCAGGCGGGGGGCCACGTTGGCGGTCACCGAGATGACGCCGCAGCCGCCCGAGACGTTGTAGGCGACCTGGGTGCCGTCCTCGCCCGAGAGCCAGGTGAAGTCCTCGCGCTTGATGAGCATGCGCTCCAGCCAGGGGCGGGCCAGGTTGCCGGTGGCGTCCTTGATGCCCGCGATGCGGGGCAGTTCCGCCATCCGCGCCAGGGTCTCGGGCTGGATGTTCACCACCGCGCGGCCCGGGATGTTGTAGACGAAGATGGGCAGGCTGGTCTCGTCATGCAGCGCCTTGAAGTGGGCGTAGAGGCCCTCCTGGTTGGGGCGGTTGTAGTAGCCCGCGACATGCAGCAGCCCGTCGGCCCCCGCCTGCTCGGCCTCCTGCGAGTAGTGGATCGCCTCCACGGTGTTGTTGGAACCGGCGCCGGCCATGACCGGGATGCGCCCGTTGGCCACCTCGACCGCGATCCGGATCACCCGCACGTGCTCCTCCGCGGTGAGGGTGGGGCACTCGCCGGTGGTGCCCACCGGCACCAGCCCGTTGGTGCCTTCCTTGACATGCCACTCAATCATCTTCTCGAGCGCGGCCTCGTCGACCTTGCCATTGCGGAAGGGGGTGATGAGCGCCACCAGGGAGCCATGGAACTTATGCATAGCAAAAAACCTCACTCAGTGCAGAAAGCTAGTTGTTCGGCCTTAGGGTCGGGAACAGGATTACGTCGCGGATGGTGTGGCAGTTGGCAAAGAGCATCACCGTGCGGTCAATGCCAATCCCCTCGCCCGCGGTGGGGGGCAGGCCGTGCTCCAGCGCCACCACGTAGTCGGCGTCATAGTACATGGCCTCGTCGTCCCCGTGCTGCTTCTGCTCGGCCTGCTGGCGGAAGCGCCCCGCCTGGTCGTCAGGATCGTTGAGCTCGGAGAAGCCGTTGCCCATCTCGCGCCCGCCGATGAAGAACTCAAAGCGGTCGGTGTAGGCGGGGTCGCTGTCGCTGCGGCGCGCCAGCGGCGAGACCTCGGCCGGGTAGGAGGTGATGAAGGTCGGCTGCTGCAGGTGGTGCTCCACCAGCTCCTCGAACAGCGCGTCCACATAGTGCCCGAGGGCCCAGCCCTCCTTGATCTCAATGTGCAGGCGCTCACAGCAGGCGCGTGCCCGCCCCAGGTCCCCGAGATCCTCCATGCTGATGCCCTCGCCGTAGCGCACGATGGACTCCTTCATGGTCATGCGCTCGAAGGGGCGGCCGAAGTCGATCTCCAGGGGCTCCTCGCCCTCCTTGCCGTAGGTGACCCGGGTGGTGCCCAGCACCTCATTGGCCATGCTGCGGTAGAGATCCTCGGTGAAGTCGATGAGGTCGTGGTAGTCATGGTAGGCCATGTACCACTCGATGGTGGTGAACTCCGGGTTGTGGCGCACGTCGATGCCCTCGTTGCGGAAGCAGCGGTTGATCTCGTAGACGCGCTCAAACCCGCCCACCACCAGGCGCTTGAGGAACAGCTCCGGGGCCACCCGCAGGTACATGTCCATGTCGAGGGCATTGTGGTGGGTGATGAACGGCTTGGCGTTCGCCCCGCCCGGGATGACATGCATCATCGGGGTCTCCACCTCCATGAAGCGGTGGCTGTCCATGTAGGAGCGGATGAAGGCGAGGATCTTGGTGCGGATGATGAAGGTGCGCCGCGAGTCCTCGTTGGCGATGAGGTCGAGGTAGCGCTGGCGGCAGCGCGCCTCCTGGTCGGTCAGCCCCTTGTACTTCTCCGGCAGGGGGCGCAGCGCCTTGACCAGCAGGCGCAGCGAGGTGGCGCGCAGGGTCAGCTCCCCGGTCTTGGTCAGGAAGGCCACGCCGCTGACCCCGACGATGTCCCCGAGGTCGAGGCGCTTGAAGACGTCCTGGTAGGTACCCTCGGGCAGCCCGTCGCGGGTGGCGTAGATCTGGATCTTGCCGTCCATGTCCTGCAGGGTGGCAAAACCGGCCTTGCCCATCACCCGGCGGGTCATCACCCGGCCGGCGATGGTGAAGGACAGCCCCGCGGCCTCCAGCTCCTCGGCGCCCTGGCCCGCGCAGCGGCGGCGCACGTCCGCGGAGGTGGAGTCGCGGCGGAAGTCATTGGGATAGGCCTGTCCGCTCTGGCGCAGCGCCTCGAGCTTCTCGCGGCGCTCGCGCATCACGTGGTTGAGATCCTCTTCTGCCACAGGGGCGGTATCTTGGTTCATGCTTGTGCCTTATGCCTTGGGAGTTATGGGTCAGAGCCCCGACTTGAGGCTCGCCTCGATGAATTGGTCCAGGTCACCGTTGAGCACCCGCTGGGTGTCACGGCACTCAACATTGGTGCGCAGGTCCTTGATGCGCGCGTCATCGAGCACGTAGGAGCGGATCTGGCTGCCCCAGCCAATGTCGGACTTGCTGTCCTCGACCTCCTGCTGGGCGGCCCGCCGCTTGCGCAGCTCGAGCTCATAGAGCTTGGCGAGCAGCTGCTTCATCGCCTGGTCGCGGTTCTGGAACTGGGAGCGCTCGTTCTGGCAGCTGACCACCGTGCCAGTGGGCAGGTGGGTGATGCGCACCGCCGAGGAGGTCTTGTTGACGTGCTGCCCGCCCGCGCCCGAGGAGCGGAACACGTCGACCCTAAGGTCCGCCTCGTTGACCTTGATGTCGATCTTGTCCTCGACGTCCGGGTAGACAAAGGCGGAGCAAAAGGAGGTGTGGCGGCGGTTGTTGGAGTCAAACGGGGACTTGCGCACCAGGCGGTGCACCCCGGTCTCGGTGCGCAGCCAGCCATAGGCGAACGGGCCCTCGAGCTTGAGGGTGGCGGACTTGATGCCGGCGACATCGCCCTCGGACTGCTCCATCACCGTGACCTTGAAGCCATGGCGCTCGGCGAACTTGACGTACATGCGCATCACCATCTCGGCCCAGTCCTGGGCCTCGGTGCCGCCTGATCCGGACTGCACGTCGATGTAGCAGTCCGCGTCATCGTGCTCCTGGGAGAACATGCGCTCGAGCTCGAGCTCGCGCAGCTTGCCCTCCAGCGCCCCGCACTCCGCGGCGGCCTCGCCCAGCGTGCCCTCGTCCCCCTCCTCGCGGCCGAGCTGCTCGAGCATCAGCACGTCCTCAAAGCCGCGATCCAGGTCGGCAAAGCGCCCCAGGGTGCCCTCGAGCACCTGGCGCTCCTTGCCTAGGGTCTGGGCCTTCTCGGGATGGTCCCAGAGCGCGGGATCCTCGAGCAGTCCATTGACCTCCTCCAGGCGCTCCTGCTTGCCTGCCGCGTCAAAGATACCCCCTAAGCTCATCGGTGCGCGCCTTGAGCGCGGCCACCCGATCGGCAAGCGAAATGACTTCCTGCACTTTGGAAAACCTCCACCGCGGCGCCACTGGCGCCATAAAGACAATCGGCAATTATAGCAACAATGCCCCAGGTTTATGGCAACTTATCCGCTGGGGCACCGTCCTGGGGCAGGGGGCCCGGGATGGTATAATCACCCCGTCAGGGCTCAGGGAGGGCTAGTCATGGAAGAGGCAGAGATCAGGCACCTCGTTGAGGAGGCGCTGCTCGAGGATCTGGGCGGATCCCTGGAGCCCACGGGCAAGGCCTCAGTGGAGCTGCTCGAGCCCACCCAGAGGGCGGTGGCCAGGATCTTCTCCCGCGAGGACGCGGTGCTGTGCGGCACCCCCTTCGTCAGGGCCCTCTACGGGGCGCTGGGCGGGGATGCCACCATCACCAGCGCCGCGGGGGACGGCGACACCCTGTACCCCGGGGAGGAGTTCATCACCATCGAGGGCAACGCCCGCACCATCATGGCGGGGGTGCGCACCGCCGCCAACTTCCTGCAGTTCCTCTCTGGCATCGCCACTCGGACCCAGGCCTACGCGCGGGCCCTCGAGGGCACCCACTGCCGGGTCATCTCCACCCGCAAGGCCATCCCCGCCCTGCGCACCGCCGAGCGCTACGCCGTGGACTGCGGCGGGGGCATCGGCTCGCTCTGGGGCAAGGAGCGCACCATCACCCTGCGCCCCATCCACGTGGCGCTGATGGGGGGCATGGACGCCTGCGCGGAGCGCCTGGCCCACATGCGCGGCAACTCAAGGCTGGAGGTGGAAATCAAGGCGCTCGCGGATCTCGGGGACGCGCTGTCCCTGCGCCCGGATCTCGTCATCCTCAGCAACTTTGCCTACGAGGAGATCGAGGCGGCAATCACCGCGGCCAAGGGAACCGCCAAGCTGTGCCTGGTGGGGATCTTCACCCCTGAGAACGTTGGCTCCCTCGCGGCCAGCGGGGTCGACTACATCGCCGTCGGCTCGCTCACCAAGGGCGTCAAGCCCATCGAGATGGGGCTCAAGTTCGCTCCCGCCTAGGGGCGCGCCTCCCCCCACAGCAGCGCCGAGACCTGGCGCGCCCCGCCGCGGTGGCGGTGCTCGCCCAGGTAAATCCCCTGCCAGGTGCCCAGCACCAGCCGCCCCCGCTCCACCTGCAGCGACAGCTGCGTGCCGAGCAGGGAGCTCTTGAGGTGCGCGGTCATGTCATCATCCCCCTCGAGCGTGTGCTCAAAGTAGGGCGCCCCGTCGGGGACCGCGCGCGAGAAGAAGGACGCGAAGTCGGCCCGCACCGCGGGATCAGCGTTCTCATTGAGGGTCAGCGAGGCCGAGGTGTGCAGCAGCTGCAGGTGCAGCATGCCGAGGCCCACCCCCGCAATCTCCGGCAGCCCGGAGAGCAGTTCCCCGGTCACCAGGTGGAAGCCGCGCGGGCGCGGCGCCAGCGCCAGGGTGCGGCGCAGCATGATGGCAGGCATCTCATTCCTCCTCAGGCAGGGGCGTCTCGCCCTGGTCCACGTAGCTGGCATCATAGAAGGCGGTGTACTCGCCCTGGAAGAGCAGGTCGATGTCCTCAAGCCCGCCGTTGCGGTTCTTGCTCACGATGAGCAGGGCCTTGCCATCGTCCTTGAACTCCTCCTGATCCTTCTTCTTGGTGTAGGCGCTCTCGCGATGGATGAACATGATGAGATCCGCGTCCTGCTCGAGCGAGCCGGACTCACGCAGGTCCGAGTTCATGGGGCGGTTGCCCTCGCGCTCCACCACCTTGCGGTTGAGCTGGGAGAGCGCAATCACCGGCACCGACAGCTCCTTGGCGAGCATCTTCAGCGAGCGTGAGATCTCGCCCACCTCAAGGCTGCGGTTCTCGGTGCGCCCGTTGCCCCGCATCAGCTGGATGTAGTCCACCATGATGCACGACAGCCCCCCGGCGAGCTGGTGGATGCGCCGCGCCCGCAGGCGCAGCTCGAGGGGGGTGAGGTCGCCGGAGTCATCGATGAACAGCTTGTCGCGCGGCTCACCATTCTCGTCCTTCACCCGCAGCATCTTGAGCTTGGTGGCAATCATCTGCCAGTTGTTGGTGTTGGCCATGCCCGCCTCAAGATCCTTGACGCTGACCCGCCCGAACGAGGAGATCATGCGCTTGGCAATCTGCACGCTGGGCATCTCCAGCGAGAACACCAGCGCCGGCTTATCGACAGCGGGGTTGAGGGCGATGTTCTCCACGACATTCATGGCAAAGGTGGTCTTGCCCACGCCCGGGCGCGCCGCCACGATGTTGAGGCTGCCAGGCTGCAGGCCCGAGGTGAGGCGATCCAGGGCGGCAAAGCCGGTCGGCACCCCGGTCAGCCGCTCGGTCGAGGCCTCCATTTCCCGGAACTCCTGCAGGATATCGCAGGAGATTTCGTACATGCTGCGCGGGCCGGCGGTGCTGCGCTGGCGGGTCTCCGCGAGTTTGAAGATGAGCCCCTGGGACTGGTCCAGCAACTCATCGCAGCTCCGCCCGTCCGGGGAATACGCCAGGAGGGCAATCTGGTCGGAGATGCCCAGCAGGCCGCGGCGCAGGGCGGTGTCCCGCACGATGGCGGCATACTCGCGGATGGCATAGACGGGCCCGGTGATCTCGGTGAGCGAGAACACGTACTCGCTCCCGCCCGCGCGCTCAAGCTGCCCATTGCTCTCGAGATCGCCGATGATGACCGTGGGGTTGAAGTCCGAGCTCTTGAGGGCCCGCTTCTTGATGGCCTCAAAGACCACCCGGTGGCGCTCTGAGAAGAAGTTGTCCGGCTCGAGCTGGAACTCGCCCTCCAGCTGGGAGATGAGCTCGCCCCTCAGCATCAGCGAGCCCAGGAGGTTGCGCTCCGCGTCCACGTTTCTTGGGACTCTTGACTCCTGGGTCTCCTCTTGCGCCATGGAACTTCTCCGACAAAATGGGGGGGATGAGAGGGCATTTTAGTTGAGGCCGCCCGCTCCCGCAACTGCGCCGGGCATGGCTATAATGGCGCCACCACAAAGCGCAAGGAGCAAGCCATGGCCGCCAGGCAGATCCCCGATCACATTGAAATCCGCGGCGCCCGGGTCCACAACCTCAGGCACCTGAGCGTCGACATCCCCCTCCACCAAATCGTGGGCGTGGCCGGGGTCTCGGGCTCGGGGAAGTCCTCGCTGGCGCTGGGGGTGGTTTACGCCGAGGGCTCCCGGCGCTACCTCGAGGCACTCTCCACCTACACCAGGCGGCGCCTCACCCAGGCCAGCGCGGCGGCGGTCGACGAGGCGCTGCACGTCCCGGCGGCACTGGCGCTGCACCAGCGCCCCGGGGTGCCGGGCATGCGCAGCACCTTCGGCACCGGCAGCGAGCTGCTCAACTCGCTGCGCCTCATCTACTCGCGCCTGGCCTCCCACCGCTGCCCCAACGGCCACCAGGTGCCCCCCTCCATCGCCGTGGCGGCGGGGCGGGAGCTCACCTGCCCGGAGTGCGGGGCCACCTTCATGGCCCCCTCGGCCGAGGAGCTGTCCTTCAACAGCACCGGCGCCTGCCCCCATTGCGACGGCACCGGCAAGATCCGGGTGGTTGACGAGAGCACCCTGGTGCCGGATGAGGGGCTGAGCATCGACGAGGGGGCAGTGGCGCCCTGGCAGACCCTGATGTGGTCGCTCATGAAGGACATCGCCAGGGACAACCTCCACATCCGCACCAACGTGCCCTTCCGCGACCTCACCCCGCAGGAGCGCGAGCTGGTCTTCCACGGCGCCCCGGAAAAGTACCACATGCTCTACCACGACAAGGCCAAGAACCTCGCGGGCGAGATGGACTTCACCTACTTCAACGCGGTCTACACCGTGGAAAACGCCCTGGCCCACGTGAAGGATGAGAAGGGGATGAAGCGGGTGGAGCGCTTCCTCAAGGTCAGCCCCTGCCCTCACTGCGGCGGCACGCGGCTCTCCCCCGCGGCCCTGGCCCCGCGGGTGGGCGGGCTCAGCCTCGGGGAGGCCACCGCGCTGTCCCTGGAGCGGCTCATCGCCTTCGTGGAGGGGATCCCCGGCAGCCTGCCCAGCGAGATGCGCCCCATGGCGTCCAGCATCTGCGACTCCTTCCTGCGCGCCTCGCGCCGCCTGGTGGAGCTGGGACTGTCCTACCTCACCCTGGACCGCGAGACCGCCACCCTGTCCACCGGCGAGCGGCAGCGCATGCAGCTCGCGAGGGCGGTGCGCAACCGCACCACCGGGGTGCTCTACGTGCTTGACGAGCCCTCCATCGGGCTGCATCCCCAGAACCTTGAGGGGGTGGCCGGGGTGATGGATGACCTCATTCTTGACGGCAACTCAGTGCTGCTCGTGGACCATGACCTGCAGCTGCTCTCCCACGCCGACCACCTCATCGAGCTGGGACCGGGGGCCGGCAAGCATGGCGGGAGCATCGTGGCGCAGGGCCCGCTGCCCGGGGCCCGGGAGCTGCCAGGCTCCATAATCGGCCCCTACCTCTCGGGCAAGCGCCGGGTGGAGGGCGGTCCCCGCGCTGCCGCGACCGAGATCTTCGCCCACGGCGCCATCGAGGTGCGCACCCGGCCCATCCACACCGTGAAGGCCCTCACCGCGCGGTTTCCCCAGGGGCGGATGACCGCGGTCACCGGGGTCTCTGGATCGGGCAAGACCACGCTGGTGCTCGAGTGCCTGATCCCCGCGCTGCAGGCCAGGGCCCAGGGCCTGCCGCTGCCTGCCCAGGTGGAGTCCCTCACCGCCCCGGGCATCACCAGGGCACTGCTCATCGACGCCACCCCCATTGGCATCAACGTCCGCTCCACGGTCGCCACCTATGCCGAGGTGCATGATGAGCTGCGCAAGGCCTTCGCCCGCACTGAGGATGCCCGCAAGGCCAAGCGCCGCGCCGGCGACTTCTCATACAACACCGGGCGCCTGCGCTGCCCCGAGTGCGATGGCACCGGCGAGATCACGCTCGACGTGCAGTTCCTGCCCGACGTAAAAATCCCCTGCCCCGCCTGCCAGGGGGGACGCTATGCCAAGGAGGCGCTGGCCATCAGGCGCCCCTGCCCGGACGGGGTGGCGCGCTCCCTCCCCGGGATCCTGGGACTGAGCGTGGAGGAGGCCCGGGCGGCCTGCGCGGATCTCAAGCCCGTGGAGCGCCGCCTGGGGGTGCTGTGCGACCTGGGACTTGGCTACCTGGGGCTGGGCGAGGACACCCCACGCCTCTCCGGTGGCGAGGCGCAGCGCCTCAAGCTGGCAAGCGAGATGGGCAGGGGGCAGCAGGGCAGCGTCTTTGTCTTCGACGAGCCCACCATTGGCCTGCACCCCCAGGACGTGGAGGGACTGCTGGGGGTCTTCCGCAGCCTCACCTCGGCCGGGGCCACGGTGATTGTCATCGAGCACGACCCCGAGTTCATCCGCAACTGCGACTACTGCATTGACCTTGGACCTGGGGGTGGGGAGAGCGGCGGCACCATCGTGGCGTCAGGCACCCCGGAGGAGATCCGCGCCTGCCCGCAGAGCGCCACCGGCCGCTACCTCTGAGCGACCGCCCTGCCCGCAACTGGCGGGGCGCCCACAAATATCGCCAAATAACAGTAAGTAATCCCCATGCCACGCCTCTTGCCACCTAGGCGCCAGTCCCGGAGCGGGCACAGCAAGGCCAAGGCGCAATTTCTTCAGGAAACGGGGAATGCCATTAGGCAGGAAAGTGGCGCACCAAGAGAGATTCGAACTCCCGACCGATCGGTTCGTAGCCGATTACTCTATCCAGCTGAGCTATTGGTGCGCTCTGGGACGGACTGGCGCACCAAGAGAGATTCGAACTCCCGACCGATCGGTTCGTAGCCGATTACTCTATCCAGCTGAGCTATTGGTGCGCGTCACCGGGGCGGCCAGGCCGCCGAGCACGATGATTATAGCACCGGTCTTGGAATGCGCAAGGGAAATGTGGAACCTGCATTCCACGACACAAAACCGGGATTCCCGACAGAAACGATCCTTTTTCCTGGCGGCACTGCTATGGTGACCACTACATTCCCACCACTGAGGAGGACAGGACATGAAGATTGCGTTGCTGATGCTGCCCGCGCTGGCGGCGCTGGGACTGGGCGGCTGCGAGTCCATGGTGGACGAGATCCTTGACTGGGACGATCCTCCCCACCATCACCATCACCACCACCGCCCCGCCCCGCCGCCGGAGGTCTACGAGTGCACCCCCTGCGAGGAGGAGGAGGAAGAGGAAACCTACTACGAGTGCTCGCCCTGCGGGCAGTGAACAGGGGAAATCCCCGCCGGACTACCTGAGCTCCTTGCCGATCACCACGTTCATGATGGGACGGAACTTGCTGGGCAGTCCCAGGCGCTCCGCGAGGCGGGAGTCATCCATGGTGATCCGGGGGCGGGCCCCCAGGCCCAGCGCGGCGGCGGCCAGCATCAGGTTCTCCGCCACTATCCCCGCATCGATGCCCGCCACCAGCTCATTGTCCTGGGTGCCAAGATCTGCGACCAGCACCACCGCCAGCGTTGCGCGCGCCAGGTCGGGCTGGGTGGCGGCCACGTCCCGGCGCAGGTCCCCATTGGCAACCCGCCTCAGCTGGTGCTCCCGGGGCAGGTACTCATAGGCGCCATCCTCCATCACGGCGTAGGCATGGATCTCCTGGAGGTTGCGGGCGGAGGCGGCGGTCCGCTTGTGCAACTCCGGGCGGTTCTCGCCGCATCCCGACCACATCAGGAATGACAGTTGCTCCGTGCTGATCTGGGCTTCGCTGAACTCCGCGGCGGAGTGCCGGCGCTCCAGCACCTCCGCAAGGGTGGGGGTGGAACCCACCGCGACATGGGAAGGCAGCGCCCAGTCCCCGCCCGCCTGGGCGCTGCCCAGCGCCAGCACGCCCGCGGCCGCCAGCGCGACCCTCAGAAAATTGCCCATGCTCCCCCCTGCTTACTGCTGACTTGAGCCATTCTAACCCATGACCGCCACCCTATCCGGAAACCCAGGGTGAATTGGGGACCATACCCCTGCCCCCACCGGCGGCGCGAAAGGGGAAAGGATCGCTCTGCCAAGCACAAAAACTACCTAATAACATTAAGATAGTATAAACCCAACCTGAAAGTTGTAGGCACACTGGGCCTGAGGCGGATTTTTGCGGATTTTTTCGGGCAGGGGGAAAAGAGTGGCGGTGTGAGGGTGATTCACAAGGTGATTTTTTCCTTGCCAATCAACGAACTTCGCTCAGGTGTATACATTTTTGTATACATATTTGCCCCCAGAATCGCCACAGGCACCAGAACTGACTTTTTTTGTCACCTTTGGGGGTCACACTGGCATGAATCTTGGCCACATGTTCTAACCACTTGAATTCTCAATGAGTTTTGCCCGCGGGCGTAAAAAGCTAGGGGCCGCGGTTGCCAGCGGGGCGCGG
The DNA here is from genome assembly GCA_024688225.1 of Succinivibrionaceae bacterium. Classification (GTDB taxonomy): domain Bacteria; phylum Pseudomonadota; class Gammaproteobacteria; order Enterobacterales; family Succinivibrionaceae; genus JAILEI01. The sequence continues at coordinate 714 of JAILEI010000085.1, read as the reverse complement.
TTTTCCCAAGCTCCCCCCTAGGGGGTGGCATGGCATCAGGCCAATATTGCACTCACAAGCGAGTGACTAGCATGGCGCTTGGCACTAGGTGAGATCAGGGGGTACTTACCCGCCCCACCCGTGGGCATGGCCAGCAATGCCATTTAAATGCGAAATGGCGGGCCTTGTGGCCATTGTGGTACATGGGTATTGGCGCGGGCGATAATGCCCTTCCTGTGGCAAGGAAAAGGCCAATTTGCCCCACTCTCAACCTCATGCCTTCGCACGCGCCCTAGGTCTGGCACCTTGCCCACCTCTCCCAACTCCCACCTGCCCCGCCATTGCGCCCGCGCCTGTGGGCCAGTGCCTTGCGGCGCTCCACCCGGCACCACCACCCCGGCATCAGGCGCACAGGGCCACGGCCAAGGGGGGTTGGGGGTCTCAGTTCTGTGTGTCTGCCTTAGCCCCCCTTGAAGGCGGGCGCTTAGCGCCCGCCCGCCTGAAAGGGGGGCGCTAAGCTCTAGTAATCTAGGGATCTAGTGCTCTAGGGGGGTGACAAAAGTAGAAAATCGCCACAACTTCAAGCAGTTATGCGGCATGCGTCAATCAGGATTGTGAACAATTCAATCAGGTTTGTTAACAAGTCAATCAACTTTGTGAACAAATCAATCAAGTTTGTGAAGTCTCTTGGGGGGTCACGGCACCTGATCCCGGTAGGGACAGGCGTGCGATCCT
>JAILEI010000035.1 GCA_024688225.1 Succinivibrionaceae bacterium | reverse complement strand
AGCCCTCACGGCGCCCGCCGCCAAAATCCTCGCGTCGATTGCCACCGAAGCCCCCGCGGCGCTCACCGCCGAACCCCCCGCGACGATCGCCACCGAAGCCCTCGCGGCGCTCACCGCCGCCAAAGCCGCCCCGGCGCTCCTCGCCAAAGCCCTCGCGGCGCCCGCCGCCAAAGCCCTCACGGCGCCCCGCGGCGTGCCTGTCGCGGCTGCCATGATCATGCCCGCGGCGCCCGCCCGCCCCGCCCCAGGGACCCTTGGCGGCGGTGGCGCGGCGCGGCTCGCTGTTCACCCGGCGCGGCATCTTTGGCTCATGCTGCAGCGAGGCCTCAGCCTTTTCCATGAGCATGCGGATCTCGTCCTGGGTGAGCTCGCGGCACTCGCCCATGCGCAGCCGCTCGTCCAGGGGCAGCCCCGCGAAGGAGATGCGGATCAGGCGGCTCACGCGCAGCCCCACCGCCTCAAAGAGGCGGCGCACCTCGCGCTTGCGGCCCTCGCGGATGGTCACGTGGTACCACTGGTTGCGGCCCTCGCCGCCCTGGTAGGTGACCTCATCAAAGTGCCCCATCCCGTCCTCGAGGCGCACCCCCTCCTTGAGGCGGCGGATGTGCTCCCCGGTCATCTCGCCATAGACGCGCGCCGCGTAGGTGCGCTCAATGCCGTTGCTCGGGTGGGTCAGGGCATTGGCGAGCTCGCCGTTGGTGGTGAAGAGCAGCAGCCCCGAGGTGTTGAGGTCGAGCCTGCCGATGTAAATCCAGCGCCCGGAGGGCGGCGGCGGGAGGTGATCGAAGACCGTGGGGCGGTTCTCGGGATCCTGGTAGGTGGTCAGCTCCCCGTCCGGCTTGTGGTACATGAGCACATGGGTCTCAGGGAGGAGCGGATCCTCGGGGCGGAGCACCACCTTGCCGTCAATGCTCACCTGCACCCCGCCCTCAATGCGGTCGCCCACCACCGCCGGGCGGCCGTCAACCTGCACCCGGCCGGAGGCAATGAGGCCCTCGATCTCGCGCCGCGAGCCAAAGCCCATGCGGGCCAGGACCTTATGAATCTTCTCGCTCACCTGAAAAAAACTCCAAAAACTTAGATACAAACCCTTATTATATCCCACTTGGGATCGGCGTGGCGAGCAGGAGGCAGGGCATGGCGGGCGACAGCGAGGCGGTGACCTTCACCCTGCTCGGGGAGAACTTCTCCCTGCGCTGCGACCCGGCCGAGCGGGCGCGCCTGGAGGCCGCGGTCGAGCAGGTGCGCACCATGGTAGCGCGCAGCCTGCGCGAGCACCCCGGGCTCAGCCCCCAGCAGACCGCCATCCTCACCGCCATCGAGTGCGCCTCGCGGCTGCAGGGCTTCCTCGGCGGTTCCACCGCCTTCATCGACGCGGGCAACCGCATTGCCCAGGAGATGGAGCGCAGCCTCGCGGCGCTGGTCAGGAAGGAGGGCTAGGGGTGCAGCGCGATGAGCGGCGCCGCTTCCAGCAGGAAGTGCGGGAGCTGATGAGAATGAGGCGCGCGGCCCTCACCAAGGAGGAGGTCGAGGCGGCGAGCGGGGAGGTGCGCCACCGCCTGCTCGCCCACCCCTTCCTCGCCGAGGAGCGCCTGGTGGCCTCCTACTGCGGGCGCGGCGGGGAGATTGGCACCATGGCGCTCAACGCGGCGCTGCTCGGCCAGGGCCACACCGTGGCGCTGCCCCGGGTCAACCCCCAGGTGCGCGGGGAGATGCACTTCTACGTGGCCGAGGATCTGGGCGCGCTCGCCCCGGGCGCCTTCTCCATCCCCGAGCCCCCCGCCCTGCCCGAGAACCTGGTCGAGCCGGGGCTCATCGAGGCCATCCTGGTGCCGCTGGTGGCCTTTGACCCGCAGGGCAACCGCCTGGGGATGGGCGGGGGCTACTACGACCGCCTGCTCAAGCGCCTCTCGGGCAACTGCCTCATCATCGGCCTCGCGCACGACTTCCAGATGGTCAGCGCCCTCCACCCGGAGCGCTGGGACATGCCGCTGGACGAGATCGTCACCCCCACCAGGCGGGTGGTGCTCTCGAGGAAGTGCTAGTAGAGGGTGTAGTAGTCCGCGAAGCGCTTGACGTTGAGGTCGGTGATCTTCACGTGGGGCACCAGCACCGAGCGCGGCCAGATCTCCTTCTCCATGGTGACGTCAATGCCGATGTCGGCCCCGTCGAAGATCGCCTCGATGAGGTTGCAGGTGATCGCGGCCTGGCGCATGGTGTCGTTGAGGATGGTGGCGTCAAGGCGGTGCTTGCCCACCGCCTCAATGGCCGCGGCGGTGCCGTCGATGGAGACCACCCCGATGTGGCTCGAGCCCGAGTGCACGAAGTAGCGGGCGTTGGCGTCGTCATAGCCGCTGTTGTAGCCATTGCGCTGCAGGGCGTCGAGCACCCCGAGCGCCATGTCATCGTTGTCGCAGGCCACCACGTCCAGGGTGGTCACGTCATGGGTGCTGAGGTAGCGGCTCATGAAGTCGTCGGCGGCCCGGCGCGACCAGTCGAGGTAGACCTCGCCGAGGCACTTGCTCTCAATCCAGGTCACCCCCATCGCCGCATGGAAGGCCTTGCTGCGCTGGATCTGGTGCATGTCCCCCTCGGGGCCGTGCACGCCCAGGTAACTGAGCACCGTGTCGCCGCCGCGGTCCATGCCAACGGAGAAGCGGTCCAGCACGCTCTCGGCCATCATCGTCCCGGCGTCAGGGTTGGAGGCGCCCACGTACCAGATGCTCTTGGACTTGAAGGTCACCCCCTCGGGCACGTCGCGGTCGATAAAGATGATCGGCACCTCCTCGTAGCGGGAGAGGATGCGGTCCACCATCTCCTCGGCGCTGTCGCGGTCCACCACGTTGATGATGATCGCGTCGAGCCCGTCCATCAGGGCGTCGCGCAGCTGCTGGAGCTGCAGCTCGCGGTTGTCGCTGGCGCTGACCGAGCGGATGTCGAAGCCGCGCTGCTCGGCCTCGTCCTCCATCGCCTGGGCCAGGATCTGGTTGAAGGGATCGAGGTTGCGCATCAGCAGCACCACCCGCGGCGGGCCCTGCAGGGCAGCCTGGGCAAGCGGGGTAAGGGCGGCAAGAAGCAGCGCCGCCAGCAGGATCTTGGCAATCTTCATCTGTGGGCAGGAAATACTGGGGGGGCGCCCCTGCGCCCGATCGCCCAATTATAACCTCTCTTGGTAAAATGTCGGCAACAGCGCGCGAGGCAGGCCTACCCCGCCGCGGCGCGCCCAACAAAGGAGAAAGGCTCCATGCTCAGGCCCACCCTCGCCGCCCTGGCCATGTTTTTGTCCCTGCCCGCGCTGGCCGAGGTCAGCATCCTCATCCACCACGCCGATCCCTACACCCTGGGCCTCGCGGACGCGGTCACCCGCTACCTGGGCAAATACGGCCACGGGGCGGTGACCCTCGATGCCGGCGACTCCCCCAGGGAGCAGCTGCGGCAGGCCCAGGAGGCCGTGGCGCAGGGCGCCGAGGCGCTGCTGGTGAGCCTCGCCAACCCTAGCGACGCCGATGACCTCGAGGACATCGCCGCCGCGGGCAGCGTGCCGCTGGCCTTCTTCCTCCACCGCCCGGCCACCGGGAGCGGCGCCACCTACTATGTGGGCAACGATAACTCAGGCACGGGCAAGATGGCAGGCCTGGCGCTGGCGCGGATCATGGACGGGCACCGCAAGCTGGGCCTGCACCATGACCAGGAGATCGGCCTGCTGCTCCTCCAGGGGGGCGAGGGCGATCCCGAGGTGCAGCCGCGCAGCGAGCGCGCCATTGAGGTGCTCGCCTGGAGCGGGTACAAGGCCCGGGTGCTGGGCGCCCCCTTCCTCGACTGGGACCGCGCCCAGGCCAGGAAGTATGTGGAGTCCTTCATGAGGGGCGGCAACGCGGGGCGACTTGGGGCCATCATCGCCCACAACGACCAGATGGCGCTCGGGGCGCTCGAGGCGCTGAGCGGCCTTTCCATAAACCTTGGGCCCCTGGGCAAGGGCCGCCACATCCCCATCGTGGGGATGGACGGCATCCCCGAGGCCATCGCCGCGGTGCGCGCGGGGCGCCTCGACGCGACCATTGCCCTGCACACCTCCCGCCTGGCGCGCGTCTCCGCCACCCTGGTGGCGCTGCTGCTCGACGGCCTGCAGGTCACCCCGGAGCGCCTGCGCGCCCCCCTGGAGGGCAACACGGTGCTGGTGCCCTATACTGAGATCAACCCCCAGGCCCTCAAGGCCAAGGAAGGCAAGCATGGACAGGACAGCTAGGGCCGCCGCCCTCGCCCTCGCAATTGGCGCCGCCACCCCGGCCCTCGCAGCCGTGGAGGCGGTGATGGACTCCAGCACCCCCTTCACCAACCTCTACGCCGAGGAGCTCGCGGACGCCTGCGACCGCGAGGGGATGACGCTGCACACCCAGAGCGCCGAGCAGTCGGCGCAGCTGCAGCTGCGCCTGGTGGAACAGGCCCTGCAGGGCGCGCCCGAGGCGCTGATCGTCAACCTCGTCGATCCCGCCGAGGCCGGGCACATCGCCGCCCAGGCCAAGGAGCGCGGGGTGCCGCTCATCTTCTGCCACCGCAGCCCGCCGCAGGAGCTGCTCAGCTCCGGGGCGGCCCTCTACGTGGGCGCCGATGAGGGCACCGCCGGCAAGGAGCAGGGCTTTGCGCTCGCCAAGCTGCTCGACTCGCACCCCGAGCTCGACCACGGCCGCGACCGGGCCATCCACGTGCTGCTGCTCAAGGGCACCACGGGCGCCCCCGAGGTGCCCCTGCGCACCCAGGGGGCGCTCGGGCTGCTGAGGATGTGCGGGTACAACCCGGTGATCCTCGACGAGGCCGACCTGAACTGGGACCGGGCCATGGCGAAGGAGTTCGTGGGCGCCTTCCTCAGCGCCAACGGCACCGGGGATCTCGAGGCCATCATCGCCAACAACGATGAGATGGCCCTCGGGGCCGTGGAGGCGCTCAACGAGGCCGGCAGCAACCTCGGCACTGGCATGGGCCCTGAGCTGCCGGTGCTGGGCATCGACGGCATCCCCGAGGCCATCGAGGCGGTGGCCGAGGGGCGGATGCAGGTGACCATCCACAACAACATCGCGCGCCAGGCCGAGGTTGCCGCGCGCATGGCGGCGCAATGCTTCCGCAAGGAGCGGGTCACCGCGCGCAGCCTCGGGGCGCACCTCCAGGGCCAGGCGGTGATGGTGCCCTACACCGAGGTCACCCAGTCCACCTCAAGGTTCTTCCTCGATCGCTAGCCCCCGCGGCAGGGGCAGCCCACGAGGTGATCGTTGATGAGTCCCGCCGCCTGCAGGTAGGAGTAGACGATGGTCGGCCCCACGAAGGCGAAGCCGCGCCGCCTGAGGTCGGCGCTCAGCCGCCGCGACAGCCCATCCTCGGCCGGGATGTCCGCCATGCTGCGCGGGCGATGGTCGATGGGCTCCCCGCCGCACCACCCCCAAAGATAGGCGTCAAAGCTGCCCGCCTCCGCCTGCACCCCAAGGAAGGCGCGCGCGTTCTGCACCAGCGCCGCGAGCTTGCGGCGGTTGCGGATGATGCCCGGGGCCCCCATGAGGCGCCCCAGGTCAGACTCGGTGTAGCGCGCCACCGCCTCAGGGTCGAGGCCCGAGCAGGCGGCGCGGATCTGCGCCTCGCGGTGCAGCACCGTGGCCCAGGAGAGCCCCGCCTGCTTGCCCTCGAGGATGAGCAGCGCGAAGAGCTCCCGGTCATCGTGCACCGGGCGGCACCAGCGGTGGTCGTGGTAGTCCCAGAGCAGCGGGTCGGAGCGGCACCACGCGGCCCCGCAGCGCTCAGCGCACATGCACGTCCACCAGCATGTCAAGCTCCCCGGAGGCCTCGAGATCGTCGAGGAAGCCGTTGACCCGCCCGAGGAGCGCCGGGTCGGAGCGCGGCACCATGATCCCCACCCCCTCCTCAGTCAGGGGGGCGCGGATGATGGGCGCCCACAGCCGCGCGTCGGCGCGCACCAGCGTGTAGGCCGTGGCCGCCGGGGCCAGGATGGCGCTGGCGCCCCCCTGCACCACCTCCGCGCCGCTGGGGGCGGGCCGCTCCACCACCTGCGCCCGGGGCAGCAGGTCGCGCGCCGCCGCGGCGTGGGCAGGATCCACCAGCACCACCTCCCCCGGGGCGTTGAGATCCATAATCCCCTGCACCGCGCGGCCGCGGGGCACCACCGGGGTCAGGCCGTTGTCGAGGTAGGAGCGCGACATGGCGGGATCGCCCGTGCCCAGGGGATGCCCGGAGAGCGCGAGGTCATAGTCGCCGCGCTCGAGGCCCGCGCGCGGATCCCCCTGCTCCTCCACGTAGGCAACCCGCACCCCGAGGCGCCCGGCAAGGCGGGAGGCCAGCTCCATGTCAAGCCCCCGGTACCCGTCGAGGGTGCGCTCGGAGAAGGGCGGGTTCGCCGCGCGGGTGCCCACCCGCAGCTCCCCGCGCTCCAGCACGGAGTCAAGCACTGGCGAGGGCGCGCAGCCCCCAAGCAAAAGCAGGGCAAAAAGTGCGGCCAGGATCCTCATTTCCCCTCCCCCTTGTAGTCAAACATCACGCTGCCCATGTCAATGCGGCCGGCCTCGGCGCGCTCACTGGGGCTGAGCCGTTTCACCACCCGCGCCGGGTTGCCCGCCACCACGCAGCACGGCGGCACGTCATGGGTGACCACCGCCCCGGCGCCGATGATCGCGTCGTCCCCCACCGTGACCCCGGGGAGCAGGTTGGCGCGCGCCCCCACCCACACCCGGTTGCCCAGGGTGAGCGGCGCGAAGGTGATGCGCATCAGGTCGAGGGGCAGGTGGTTGACGGTGAAGAGGCCCACGTCCGGCCCAATCATGCAGCCGTCCCCGATGGTGATGGAGCCCAGGGTCATCATCTTCACCCCCTCGTTGAAGAAGCAGCCCTCGCCGATGGTGACGCAGTTGCCGCAGTCCACCTGGAAGGGCGGCTTTAAGTAGGTGGTCTCGGGCAGGCCGTTGCAAAACAGCTCCCGCTCGAGGGCCACGATGCGCCCCGGGTCGGAGGGATCGGTGCCGTTGATGAGAAAGCAGAGGTGCCGGCAGCGCTCGATCTCCGGGTGCACCTGCGCCTGGTACTCAGGGTTGCGGATGTCGACGGTGATGCCGCGACGGAACTCGGCGAAATAGTCCATGGGTTGCGCTCCTTTTTTCCCTGATTGTGCCACATAAAGGCAAGGGGGGGATCGATCCTCCTCGGATCGATCCCCCCCTTTCATGGAGGCTAAGCGCTACTTGCCGGCGCGGGCAGCGGCGTCCTCGATGGAGAGCTTCGCGGCGGCGGCCTTGAGGTCAGCCATGCTCAGCTTGGAGAGCTCCACGAACTCCTTGTCGGTGTACGGCAGGCGGTCGACGAAGTACTTCTCGTAGCCCGCGTAGTCATCAGGCGAGGAGACATAGAGGTACGGGAAGTTGACGTCCTCGAACTTGCCCTCGAAGTCCTTGTACTCGCCCTTGATGGCGTTGTAGACCATGTAGAAGGCGAAGAGCGGGTCGCAGTAGTGGCCGCCCGACTGGCCAGCCATGGAGCCGTTCTTGAGGCGCTCGCCGAGATCCGGGAGGAAGTCGGTGGAGACCACGTCGATCTTGTCAACCTTGTTGGCGCGCTCGACCGCGGCAATGGCGCCCTGCAGGGGATCACCGCCGCCACCGGCCGGGATGAGGGCGTCAAGCTTGGGGTTGGCGGCCATCAGGGCGTCGGCGGCCTTCGAGCCACCCTCGGAGGAGGTGCCGGCGTACTGCGGCTCAGAGAGGGTCGCCTTGTCGTTCGGGTGCTCCTTGTTCCACTTCTCGACACCGGCCTTGTAGCCCTCCCAGCGGCCCAGCCAGGTGGCGTCGCCCTGCTCCCAGCCGATGAGGCCGATGTTGCGGTCGCCCTTGTTGAGCAGGATCTCAACCAGCTTCTGGCCATTCTCGGGCTCGTTCTCGTGGACGGCGCCGATGAAGTACTTGGAGTCCTTGGCCATCTTGAAGATGGCGGGGTTGTTCTTCTCGGAGATGATGCGGAAGAACTGGGCGAGGTAGACCTCATTCTCGTTGGCGGTCTTAATCGCCGAGGTCATCTCGGTGTCGGAGGAGTTGCAGATGATGATGCCCTGGCAGCCCGAGGCGGCGAGCTGCTCGACGGAGGCGGTCACCTTCTCGGAGACGTGGGCCTGGTCCACGTACTGCACCTGCACGCCCAGGGCGTTGGCGGCCGCGTCGACCACCTTCTTGCAGTAGGCGCCGAGCACGTCGGTGGACGACCAGATGGAAACGCCAATCTTGATGTCGCTGTTCTCGATGGCCTGGGCAGGGACGCCGGCGGCGGCAAGGCCAACCGCGAGCGAGACCGAAACCGCAATCTTCTTGAAGTTGAGATTCATGTTATCTCCTCAATGCCTCTTGTTGAAGTTCCCCAGGTCAGCCCCGGGATTCAGTGTGCGGGGTTAATGGTATCCACTTTTTTCGCGGCAAACGGCCGCACAGATCACACTTTTGAGATTTAGTTTTGCGATTTTGCGTCACATCTCACAAAACCCATAAGGTTTCAAGCAATTAAATATCGCAAACGCTTTTTCGCACCCCTGCCGCGCCCCCGCCGCGCAACCCCATCCGCAAATTGCTTGCGATTTGCGGGGGTTAAGGATGCCACCCGCCGGCAAGGGGGCGGGAGCATTTTCATAAAGGCCCGCGCATTCATCGAGTTAGTCGCAAAACGTGCGATTCTTGCGGTTTGCAAAAACTTTGTGATCCATATCCCAATCTTCGCCTTGAACCGCCCTTTTTGCCCCGCTTGCCGCTATCATCACAAACGTTTGCATTGATTTGCACTCATTGGGCCCGGCCCCCGCCGCGCCCGCTGGAGAACAAGGAGTACCAATAACGCCATGGAAGCCTTCAAGAACCTCTCGGGCGCGAACAAGGGCTACATCGTCCTGATCTCGCTCGTCTTCCTGTCCTGGCTGATCTTCAAGATCGTCACCCCGGACAACTTCGGATCCTCGGACATGATGCTGCAGTGCTTCCAGGCAAGCCTGCTCACCACCGTGGGCGCCATCGGCTTCTACTTCGTGATGGACATGGGGCTGTTCGACTTCTCGATCGGCGCCAACATCATCCTCTCGGCGATCGTGGGCTGCCAGCTCGCCAACAGCTTCGGCATGGGCTACCCCGGCCTGGTCGCGGGCAGCATCATCACCGGCGGCATCGTCGGCCTGTGCAACGGCTTCTTCTACGTGAAGCTGCGCATCCCCTCGATGATCGTCACCGCGGGCCTCGCCCTCATCTATGAGTCGGTCGCCAACTACATGGCCGGCGGCGCCGAGCAGGTGCTGCCCTCCGACCTCCGCGCCTTCGGCCAGATGCCGGCGAACATCATCCTCGCCCTCGCCACCTTCGCGGTGGCCTACCTGGTGCTCAACTACACCAAGTTCGGCACCTACACCTACGCCATCGGCTCCGACGAGTTCGTGGCCAAGAACATGGGCATCAACGTCGACCGCTTCAAGGTCCTCGCCTTCATCCTCTCGGGCGCCTTCTTCGGCGCGATGGCGGTGCTGACCATCAGCTACGGCTCCTCGATGGTGGCGGTGACCGGCATGTCCTCGATGAGCCGCAACTTCATCCCGACCATGGGCTGCTTCTTCGGCCTCGCCTTCATGAAGTACGGCATCCCGCTGCAGGCCATCCTGCTCGGCGAGTTCATCGTCAACATCATTTTCTTCGGGTTCATCTCGATGGGCGCCCCCACCGCGATCCAGGACGTGATCACGGGCCTCGCGCTGCTCATCATCATCACCCTGACCACCAAGGTCACCAAGGGTGAGATCGTCAAGTAGGAGGCCAAGATGAGTGAAGAGATTAGGCTGAAGGTTGTCAACGTCAGCAAGGAATTCGGCATCACCCGCGCCCTCAAGGGGGTGACCTTCAACATCAACAAGGGCGAGGTGCACGCGCTCATCGGCGAGAACGGCTCGGGCAAGTCCACCCTGACCAACATGCTCACCGGCATCTACTCCATGGGCGGGGGCCAGTTCATCCTCGACGGCGAGGAGGCGCACCCCAGGAACCAGGTCGAGGCCAACAACATGGGCATCTCGATCATCGTCCAGGAGCTGGGCACCCTCTCGGGGCTGTCGGTTGCCGAGAACATCTTCCTCGGCCACGAGGACCGGTTCATCACCTACGGCTTCCGCAACACCAACAAGATGAACGCCGAGGCCAACCGCCTGCTGCGCGAGTACGGCTTTGAGCGCATCAAGGCCAGCGAGCTGGTCGACAACTACAACTTCGAGGACCGCAAGCTCATCGAGATTGTGAAGGCGACCTACTTCCACCCCAAGATCGTGGTCATCGACGAGACCACCACCGCCCTCTCGCAGGAGGGGCGCGAGGAGCTCTACAAGCACATGGACCGCATCCGCGCCGAGGGCAACACGGTGATCTTCATCTCCCATGACCTCCCCGAGGTGCTCGCCAAGTCCGACACCATCACCGTGCTGCGCGACGGCGAGTACATCGCCACCGTCAAGAGCAAGGACGTCACCGAGGATGACATCAAGCAGCTGATGGTCGGCCGCGAGATCACCGGCGACTACTACCGCCCCGACTACGGCGAGAAGGTCTCCGACGAGGTGGTGCTGAGCGTCAGCCACGTCACCGTCCCCGGCCTCATCGAGGACGTCACCTTCGACCTGCACAAGGGCGAGATCCTGGGCTTCGGCGGCCTGTCCGAGTCGGGCATGCACGAGATTGGCAAGGCCATCTTCGGCGCCAGCTACGACCGCGAGGGCTCGGTGACCCTGGCCGACGGCACCCACATCAACGACATCCCCACCGCCATCCGCCACTCCATCGCGTACACCTCCAAGGACCGCGACAACGAGTCGGCGGTGATGAACCAGAGCATCGGCGACAACATCTGCCTGCCCTCGCTCGACGACCTCACCTACGGGAACACCAAGTTCCTCAACCGCGCCAAGATCCGCGAGTTTGCCAACGTGCACGCCAAGGAGATGTCGGTGAAGATGGTCAACACCGACCAGTTCCTCTCCGAGCTCTCGGGCGGCAACAAGCAGAAGGTGGTGCTGGCGCGCTGGATCGGCAAGGGGTCTGACATCGTGGTGCTCGACAGCCCGACCCGCGGCATCGACATCAAGGTCAAGCAGGACATTTACCAGCTCATGGACCGGATGAGAAAGTCCGGCAAGTCCATCATCATGATTTCCGAGGAGCTCATGGAGCTCATCGGCATGTGCGACCGCATCATCATCATGAAGGACGGCAAGCTCAACGGCGAGGTCCAGCGCTCACGCGATCTCAACGAGAACGCGCTGATCTCGAAGATGGTTTAAGGAGGAAAGAGACATGACCGACATCGCAATGAAGGGCATGAAGGATCCCGAGCAGGAGCAGCGCTCCCTAAGGCGCAAGCGCCTCATCCGCACCCTGCTGCCCATCGCCGGCCTGGTGATGGTGTTCATCCTCTTCAACATTCTCACCAACGGGAACATGATGAAGCGCCTGCCGCTGGTCATGGGCCAGGTCTACGTCACCATGATCGCCTCCATGGGCGTGTTCTTCATCATGACCATGGGCGGCCTCGACTTCTCCCAGGGCTCGATCCTGGGGCTCTCGGCCATCGTGGTCTGCACGCTCTCCCACATCTCCATCCCGCTCGCCATCGTGGGCGGCATGGCGACCGGCGCGGCGATTGGCGCAGTGAACGCCTACTTCTACGTAAACCGGAAGATCAAGTCGTTCATCGTGACCATCTGTACCATGTTCCTGTTCCGCGGGCTCATCAAGTACCTCACCACCAACTCCCCGGTGGCGGGCTCCCCGGATCTGGTGGCGATCGACAGCACCGCCTTCAAGGTCACCTGCACCGCCGTGGTGGTGCTGATCGGCTTCGGGCTCTTCTGCTGCACCAAGTTCGGCACCTACCTCAAGGCCATCGGCGCCGGCGAGAAGGCGGCGATGTTCTCGGGCATCCGCACCGACCGCATGAAGTTCATGATCTACGTGCTCGCGGGCGCCATCACCGGCTTCGCGGCCTTCATCAGCGCCATCAAGGTCGGCTCGGTGACCTCCTCGGGCGGCGCGCAGCTCGAGACCCAGATCCTCATCGCCCTGGTGCTCGGCGGCATGCCGATCTCAGGCGGCGCCATGGCGCGCTTTGAGAACTTCATCGTTGGCTCCCTGCTGTTCGTCATCCTCAACAGCGGACTGACCATGATCGGGCTCAGCACCCAGATGCTGCAGCTCATTGAGGGCGTGGTGTTCCTCATCTTCGTGGCCATCTTCGCCGACCGCAAGGCGATCCACGTAATCAAGTAACGGAATCAACAATCAGCCATTAGGAGGCTCCAAACATGAGCACACTGTATTTTCTGGTAGGTTCGCAGGATCTGTACGGCGATGAGTGCCTCAGGCAGGTCGCGGCGGACGCGGTGGAGATGGGCAAGTTCCTCGAGGGCAAGCTCGAGGGCAAGGCCAAGGTCAAGGTGATGCCCACCATCATCAACTCCGAGGCCTGCATTGAGAACATCCGCGCCGCCAACTGCGACGAGGACTGCATCGGCGTGATGTGCTGGATGCACACCTTCTCGCCGGCCAAGATGTGGATCAAGGGCCTGCAGGAGCTGCGCAAGCCCCTCCTCCACATCCACACCCAGGCCAACGAGTTCCTGCCCTACGACAAGATCGACTACGACTTCATGAACCTCAACCAGGCCGCCCACGGCGACCGTGAGTTCGGCTTCATCGTCGCGCGGCTGCGCATCCCCCACCACGTGGTTGCCGGCTACTACAAGCACGAGCGCGTGATCCGCGAGATCAAGCGCTTCGCCGACGTCGCCCGCGCCCTGTGCGCCTCCCGCCACCTCAAGGTCGCGGCCTTTGGCAACAACATGCGCGAGGTCGCGGTGACCGATGGCGATCGCGTCGAGTCGCAGATCCGCTACGGCTGGGAGTGCAACTACTTCGCGCTCGGCGGCCTGGTGCAGCTGGTCTCCAAGGTCACCGATGCCGAGGTCGACGCCAAGATGGCCGAGTACACCTCGAAGTACACCATGAAGACCGACCGCATCGAGAGCGTGCGCGAGCAGGCCCGCTATGAGGTCGCGCTCGACAAGTTCCTTGCGTACAACCACATCGGCGCCTTCACCGACACCTTCCAGGACCTCTACGGCCTCAAGCAGCTGCCCGGCATCGCCGCGCAGAACCTCATGGCCCGCGGCATCGGCTTTGGCCCGGAGGGCGACTACAAGATCTCCGCCCTTTCCGCGGTGCTGATGGAGATGTCCAAGGGCCGCGAGGGCTCCACCGGCTTCATCGAGGACTACACCTACGACCTCACCGAGGGCAAGGAGCTCGAACTCGCCTCGCACATGCTCGAGGTCCCGCCCTCGTTTGCCTCCACCAAGCCGGAGATCCAGGTCCTGCCGATGGGCATCGGCAACAAGGAGGATCCGGCGCGCCTGGTGTTCGACGGCACCCAGGGCGACGGCATCCAGGTCACCCTGGTCGACATGGGCACCCACTTTCGGATCATCTGCGCCGACATCGAGCTGGTGAAGCAGCCCGCGCCGATGCCCAACCTCCCGGTGGCGCGCATCATGTACCGCCACAAGCCCAACTTCGCCATCGGCACCGCCGCCTGGTGCTATGCGGGCGGCGCCCACCACAGCGTGGTCTCCACCGCGCTCTGCCGCGCTGACATCGAGCTGTTCGCGCGCCTGACCGGCACCGAGTTCATCGCCATCGGCGACGACACCACCGAGGCCGATCTCAGCAAGCTCGCGGCGGGCAACTGCTAGGCCCCATACCTACAAGCAACAGGGGATCCCTCGGGATCCCCTTTTTTGTGCCCCAAAATGCGCCCGTGCGCCGGCAGGCAGAAATGGGAATGGCGGGCAACACTAACTTTCATCCCCTTCCTTTGTGAAACGCAAAAAATTGCGTTTCATTGCTTAATAAAGCGTATTTATTTTCATTTCATTTGCAAATGAAACAAAAAAATTTTCACTTCATTTAGAAATGAAAAGAAAAAATTTACGTTACACCGAGGATGGGATCATAAATCCAAGGGGCACAAGTGGGAGCAAGCCATGAAAGAAGGCCAATCACTTGAGTTTAAGTCTGAAATACCAAAATCTTTTCTCAAGACCGTCAGCGCATACGCCAACTGCGGCACTGGCATCATCCGCATCAAGGAGGCCTACCGGGGACAGGGCGCCAGCCCTTGCCTCGAGATTGGGGAGAACTCAGTCAAGGTGACCTTGCCCGTCATCGGGATTGCCAGCAGTGCGGCCACCCCCGGCGGGCGGCAAGCGCTCTCGGCACTGCAAGGCGGACAACTGCTCTCAAGCGGGGAACTGGGGTCACGGCTGGGCCTCGACAGGGGAAAGGTGCCCAGGGTTATCAAGGCCCTCAGGGAAAAGGGCCTCGTCAGGATCGAGGGCAAGGGCAGGGGCACCCGCTACTCCGGCCAGCCCCAGGCGCCCGGGCCAGCCCCGCGGTCATTGCACCATAAACGGGCAATTTGCGCCTTTTTTGCACCTTCCTGGTGCAACCCTTTTTATCACCCGCCTGGGTGCTAGACTTCCCGACTCCCAGGCGGCACCCCCGGCTGGGCCGTTGGCATTGAGGGAACAGGAGTTCCCAAGGAAGTTCAGATGACGGCAAGCCTCATCTTTTGCATCTGCCTCGCCTATTTCGTGGCGGCATACTTTCTCTACGGCGGCTACCTGCGCAAGGTCTTCGCCATCGACCCCAAGCGCCCCACCCCGGCGCACAGCCTCTACGACGGGATCGACTACGTCCCCACCCCCCGGGTGGTGATCTTCGGGCACCACTTCGCCTCCATCGCCGGCCCCGGCCCCATCGTGGGCCCCATCATGGCCGCCTACTTTGGCTGGCTCCCCGCCCTGATCTGGATCCTCGTGGGCTGCGTCTTCGTCGGCGCCTTCCATGACTTTGCGGCGCTGGTCATCTCCGCGCGCAACAAGGGCCGCTCGATCTCCTTCGTGATGGAGCGCCTCATGGGCTACTCGGGGCGGCAGATGTTCCTGCTCTTCTGCCTGTGCTGCCTGGTGCTGGTGGTTGCGATCTTCACCCTGATGATCGCCGGCCTCTTCGTCTCCATGCCTGAGGTCGCCACCGCCTCATTGCTCTTCATCCTGATGGCGCCCATCTTCGCCAAGATCACCATGTCCGGGGTGTCGCTGCGCAAGGCCTCGGTGGTCTTCGTGCCGCTGGTGTTCCTCACCGTGCTCATCGGCAACGCCTTCCCGCTCAACGTGATGGAGCTCCTCGGCCTCGAGCGCGGCGGCGCCACCACCCTCTGGCTGCTGGTGCTCGCGGTCTACATCTTCTTTGCCTCGGTGGTGCCGGTGCAGTGGCTGCTGCAGCCGCGCGACTACCTCAACTCCTGGCTGCTTTACGCGATGCTGCTTTTGGGCTTCGTCTCCATCCTCGCCTACAACCCCGAGATCAAGATGGACAGCTTCCACGGCTGGAGCGCCATCACTGCCAACGGCAAGATGACCGCGATGATCCCCGCGCTCTTCATCTTCATCGCCTGCGGCGCCTGCTCGGGCTTCCACGCCCTGGTGGCCTCGGGCACCACCTCCAAGCAGGTGGACAACGAGCGCGACATGCTGCCCATCGGCTACGGCGCGATGCTGCTGGAGGGCGTGCTCGGCGTCATGGCGCTGGTGGCGGTGATGGCGATGGATCCCGCCGTGTTCATGGAAACCGGGCGCAACCAGCCGCTCGCCTTCGCCACCGGCATCGCCTCCTTCAGCGGCGCGATCGGCATCGACGCGGCCTACGCGAAGATCTTCATCTCGCTCGCCATCTCGGCCTTCATGATGACCTCCCTTGACACCGCGACCCGCCTCGGGCGCTTCATCTGCCAGGAGATGTTCATGCCGCGCAGCGTGGACGACGAGAGCGTCTCGGGCTACGCCGCCCGCGAGCCGGCCAAGGGCGCGCTGGCGCGGCTCTTCACCAACAAGTACCTGGCCTCCCTCACCATCATCGCCATGGCGATGGGCATGGCGATCAGCGGCGAGGCCGCCTCCATCTGGCCGATCTTCGGCGCCTCCAACCAGCTGATGTCTGCGCTCACCCTGCTGGTGGTCACGCTGTGGCTGCTCGCGCGCGGCTCCAAGTGGCAGCTTGCCCTGGTGCCGATGATCTTCATGATGGTGATGAGCCTCTGGGGCGTCATCGACGTGGTGCGCCAGCAGTGGGGCGAGAACCTGGTGCTGGTCTGCGCGGGCGTGTTCCTGGTGGTGATGGCGGTGCTGATGATCCTGATGGGCCTCTCCATCATCAACAAGCGGCTCTTTGGGCAGCGCCAGCAAAAGTCACTTGCCTAGGGGCGCCCGCCGCCCCTCGAGAATGGTCCCTGCGGGGACCATTTTTTTTGCTTTTCACGACAAGGGCATTTTGGGTCATGCATCCCTGATCGCGGCACTGGCGCCACCTCCCGCCCCAGGGGCTGCATGCATTCATGCCCATGCCAGGCGCTGCATTAGCCATTAACAAAATTTTTTCATTTTTGGCTAATAGGCAGGCTGGCCGCGCATTCCAGCAGACGGCCCAGACCTTCAGGCAACCTAGGCGCAACTTAGGGAAACGTTAATCCCGCACCCAAGGGAATGACCCCCAGAATGGCTCCGCCGCCCTGGTTTCCGCCCTTGGCAGCGACTGCGCCAGGATTTCCCCCGCGATTGGGCTGTGGGGTAGTTGGTGAGGCCTGGGACGCAGGCCATACTCCGGCAGCACCCCAACCCCCTGGGACGGCCACCCCGCCTGCCTGGGAAAGGCGGGCCCAAGGCCGCTTTGCTGGCGGGGGAGCGACAGGAGGCACGGCCGGCCCAAGCTGGCAGATTCATGGATCTGGCCCGGGTGGTCCACACAAGCCCCGCCGGGGGCGCGCAAGGCCCCAGCCTGTTGCTTGCCAACGTCAATTCTGGCTACCCTGCCACTTCCTGGCCCCCAGCGGCTTGGTGCCATCGTGCACCCCATCCACATGTGGGAAACCAGGTGGCACCGGCGGCCACCAGTCCCTACTCGCTGGTGGAGATGTCAATGTCAGGCAAAATCCGCAGCTCAAAGCCCGGGTAGTCGCGAGCCACCTCCTCGCTGATGATCCGAATGCCCTCCTTGGGGCTGATGTCAAAGGAGAGCACCACGTCAAAGCGGATCTCACGGTCCTGCTTGTCATAGTAGAAGCCATGGACCTGCAGCGCCCACTCATGGGCGATGACCTTGGCGGTGATGGCCTCCTGAATCGCCCTGGCCTCGTCATCCTGGGTGTTCATCGAGTAGACCCCCACCCCGGCGAGGATCACCCCGGTCTCCACATAGACCCGCTTCTCAAGGCGCCTGGTGAGGCGGTCAAGATCCTTGACGCTCATGTGATCAGGCAGCTGCAGGTGCACCGAGGCAAGGTTGCGCTCGGGCCCATAGTTGTGGATGATGAGGTCATATGCCCCGTCCACCTCGGGCTCTGAGAGCAGCACCTCCTTGACCTTCCTCACCAGCTCGCTGTCCGCGCGGGTCCCGACGATTTGGTCCAGGGTCTCGGACATCATCTCCACGCCCGCCTTGATGATGAAGCCCGAGATCACCGCGCCCATGTAGGGCTCAAGCGAGAGACCGCTCAGCATGAAGATCACGGCGCAAACGAGCACCGAGAAGGAGATCACCGCATCAAAGAGCGCATCCTTGCCCGAGGCCACCAGGGCCACGGACCTGGCCCGCTCCCCCTGGCGCTGCACGTAGCGGCCCAGCACCACCTTGGCGAGGACCGCCACCGCGATGATCACGAGGGAGAGGGTGCTGTAGTCAGGATCCTCAGGGTTGATCATCTTGAGCACCGACTCATAGGCCGCGGTGAGGCCCGCGTAGATGACGAGGCCCGAGACGATCATGGCGCTCAGGTACTCAACGCGCCCATGCCCCAGGGGATGCTTGCGATCCGGATCCTGCCCCGCAATCTTGGTGCCGACGATGGTGACGATGGACGAAAGCGCGTCCGTGAGGTTGTTCACCGCATCGAGGATGACGGCGATGGAGTTGGCGGCAATGCCCACCGCCGCCTTGAAGGCCGAGAGGGCCAGGTTGGTGATGATGCCCACCACGCTGGCCCTGACTATGATCCGATCCCGGTTCCCCATCGCGGCGAGGGAATTGTCTTCTGCATCGTCCATTTATGTCTTTCCGAACCTATCGATTGAGCCTGGGCAGGAACCAGCATTCATCGGGTCTTGCCACCAGTAAAAAAACTGCGCGCCATGCAGCGCTCATGTTAGATCAAATATTGTGGTCTCACCGTCCAGGGCAAACTTTCGCTTATATAGTCCACAGGCAGAAACAAATTGCCCATATGACTCAAACAATGAAACAAAAGTCCCTTGTCGTTTTAGGTCATTTCTTTTTAGCTCATGGCTCAAAAAAGTGGATGGCTTTTCCTTGGTTGCCCTGCCCCACTTGTCAAACCATGACTTTTGCGAAAGGAGCGGCAATATTTCTATTTCCGGGGCGGTAATCACATCAATCACCCCTATCCCTTGCTCACTCAGGGTCCGCGATGACTTGTGATTGGTCAGGGGGTGCCATCTCTCCTTTCTGCTGTCATGCACGTACAGGACTGCAACTTTCCCCGGGTATTGAAACTCCTGAATTTCATCGACCATTCTCATGCTAAAGGACTTGCTGCGGGCCCTGATGTAACTTAGGTCATGGTGCGACCTGCCAAGAAAGCTGTTGCTGTCCTCGCTGAGGATCCACTCTACTGCATCCTGTTCCGCTGTTCCCTCGCACACCACGAAGAAATAACCAAAGGCAGACAGATCCATCATCTTGCTTCCAGCATGTCCTGGATGCGCCGCTTGGCCTGGTCAAGGTCGATTTTATTGGGTGCCGTGCCGGCAACGACATTTGAGAGAAAAATCCTGCTTTTGAGCAAATCAGATCGTTGCACCCGAGGGGAGTCTGACAACCTTTGCAAAGACAGGAAATTGGCTTCATCGCGGGTGGTTATGTAAATGTTGTCTTTCCTGGTGATGCAGTCAAGCACCTCGGCATAATGCGTCGAAAATACCAGGCATGCCCCATGGGGATTGGTCTTGCAGTCAGTGAACAACCCAATGAAGAACTCAATGACCTTTTTGTTGAGATGGTTTTCGAGTTCATCGACAATGAGGTATCCCCCGTTGACCAGGACCGCAATTATCATGGGAAAAAGGGTCATGCCCTTGATCGTCCCAGAAGAGAGAATCTCATCCAAGGGCAACAGGTGACATTGGCCAATGCCACCAGCCTTTCTCTTGAAGGAAACCTGGGCTTCAGTGACTTTTGACTGCGGATTCGGGGAAATGGTGATCCGCTCTATCCCAGGATCAAAGCAATTGACCAATTCAAGCGGCGGTGTTCCCATCCACAGGGGCAAGTTGGCGTTTACCAGCCTAAGGTTGGTAGCGTATTTTTCCTTACAGGCGTTCACCGTGGTCACGATGCTAATGTCATCCTTGAGGTAAGGATTGCCCTGCCCCTGCTCCGCCCTGGTGGTAACAACCTTGGGCACCTGGCCCTTCTTGAACCCTCCGAGGCCGATGCCAGACAAGGTTTCGCTTTCATAGGCATACCGGCCAGCAATGCAGGCGATGCTCGATTCAAGC
>JAILEI010000007.1 GCA_024688225.1 Succinivibrionaceae bacterium | reverse complement strand
CTCACGTTGCGGCCGTTGGAGTACTCCGCCTGCACCACGCCGTCCGAGTCCACCGAGCAGTTGATGAGCAGGCCGGTCGAGTAGCCGTCGTTGGTCGGGGACTCGTTGACGGTGAAGGCCGAGCTGCCGTACTGGGTGGAGGTCATGGTGAGGTGCACCTGCTGGTCGGTCTGGCCGGTGCCGAGCACGTAGTTGAGCGAGTATTCACCGCGGTCAGTGTCCACCGGGTAGGTGTTTTTCAGGTTGGCGAGGTAGAGCGCCTGGGGGTAGAGGGTGGTGCGGGTGCCGCTGGCGTCGAAAATCATCTGGAAGCCATGGAGCGTGGTGCCATTGATGGAAGAGTTGGCATCGTCAATGGTGACGATGACCGGGTTGTCCTTGTCGCCACTGGGGCAAGTATCCGGCTTGCCATCGGCATCGAGGACAGTGACAGGGGCAGCAGGAGTTGAGGGGTCGTCGGTCTTCAGGTCGGCGATGTCCACCGGCTTGCCGTCGACATAGGTGAAGGCGGTCCACAGCGTGGTGTTGTTGCTGGTTTTGCCATCAGCTTCGGTGAGGCTGCCGTTCTTGACGAAATAGTAGGTCAGGGTGTGGGTGCCGCCCAGCGAGTCGTTGAGGGTCTGGGAGGTCGAGCAGTTGTAGGTGGCGCTGTTGCTCGGGTCAAAGCCGGTGACCGTCTTGGCGGTGGCGTTGGCGGGCAGGTTGAGTTTGATGCCCAGCTCGGTGGACTGGCGCGGGGCGCCGGTGTCCGAGGGGATCTTCAGGGCATGGGTGGAGGTGATGTCCAGCGAGGCGGCGCGGTTCTCCTCGTTGACGTCCCAGACCTGCAGGTAGTCGCCCTGGGGGGTGACCACGAAGCCGTCCTTGTTGGTCTCAAAGGCGCCGGCGCGGGTGTAGGTGCGGGACTGGGCCGAGGTGGCGGCGGACTCGTTGGCCTCGGGGCTGAGCACGAAGAAGCCGCCGCCCTGGATGGCCATGTCGAGGTTGTTGCCGGTGTCGCCCGAGAGCGAGCCCTGGACAAACTGCTGGGCCACGGTGGCGCAGGTGGCGCCGAGGCCGACCGCGGTCTTGTGGTTGGAGAAGACACCCATCGAGTAGATGTCGGCGAACTCAGCGCGGGAGCGCTTGAAGCCAATGGAGTTGGCGTTGGCGATGTTGTTCGAGGTGACGTCGAGGTATTTCTGCGAGCAGTTCAGGCCGCTGAGTGATATTCCGAACATGATGGTTTCTCCACAACTTTTTATTTTTTAGGTTATCTGCCGCCCTAGGGCACTTGCCCGGGGTGGCATGACCTGTTGGAAGCAATGGGTGTGCCAAGTTTTTATCAGCATGAATATAAAGGATAATTCTTGAAAATTGCCGCCCTTTGCCACCCCCTTGGGGCTTGCCGCTTGCCGCCCGGGGGCGCCCCCTGCGGCAAGGTTTGCCGCCCGGGGGGCGGCGGGGCGGGCGGCTTTTCCCCTGCCGCGGCATTGGTAGTAAACTAGGGATCATGATTATTTGGCAGGGAGGGGGAATGTGATGCGAACCAAGTACTGGCGCCACCTGGCGTGCCTTGCCGTGCTGGCCCTCTCCACCCCCTGCGGGGCGGTGATCGACGGCAGCCTGCTGCTGGGGCACGTGTTTGTTGAGGAGTCGCTGCTTGCCGAGGCGGCCAATGAGTTCTCCAGGCAGATGGAGGTTGCCTCCGAGGGGCAGGCCAGCGTGAGTGTCTTCCCTGAGTCCACCCTCTGCTCGCTCGAGGAGTCCCCGGCGAAGCTGATCAACGGCGACATTGACTTTGCGCTGGTGCCCACCGCGGCGCTGATCCCCGAGATCCCGGAGCTGGAGCTCTTTGAGGCGCCCTACCTGTTCACGGACAGCAACGAGGCGATGCAGATGCTCAACTTCAGCGACGGCTTCCATGAGCTTTCCATGCGGTTCAGCGAGCGGGGGATGGTGCTGCTGGGCTTTCTCTCCGCGGGGTACCGCCAGCTGATCTCCTCACGCCTCATCACCTCCTCGGACGTGCGCTCGCTGCAGGGCACCAAGGTCCGGGTGGAGGATGACCCGGTGCACCACCGCCTCTTTGAGGCGCTGGGCATGATCCCGGTGAACGTGCCCTTTGGGGAAATCAAGGTTGCCATCTCCTCCCGCAAGATCGACGCGGTGGAGGCCCCCTTCAGCACGGCGCTTGCCGATCGCTTCTACATGCTGCTGAGCTTTGCCGCGCGCACCGACCACATGCACGAGGTGGTGGCCCTGGTGATGTCGCAGCGGCGCTACAACACCCTCTCCGAGCAGGAGCGGGAGTGGATGCACGAGGCGGCGCGGGGCACGGTGTACTGGGAGTGGCCGCGGTCGGTGGAGCTCAATGAGCGGGCCCGGGGGGAGCTCGAGCGCCGCGGCCTGAACCTCGTCAACATTGACGTTGAGGGACTGCGCGCCCTGACCGCGGACATGCGCGATGAGCTGATGGTGCGCTTTGCCGACCTCTACGCGAAGATGAGCGCCTACTGACTCAGACGCGGCGCGAGCGGATGCGCAGGCGGTTCTCGCGGCGGTGGCGGCGGTGCAGGTCGAGCGCGTTCTTGAGCGCCACCAGCAGCGCCAGCACGATGAACCCGCCGGGCGGCAGGATCGCCGCCGTGATCCCCTGATCGGGGGCAAAGAGGGTGGTGGACACCTGCGCCGCCAGATCCCCAAGCAACTCCTCACCTCCGGCGAAGACCGTGCCGGTGCCCAGCAATTCCCGGATCGCCCCAGTGGCGAGCAGCACCAGGCCAAAGCCAATGCCGCAGCCCAGCGCGTCGAGGGTGGCGCGCAGGGGGTCGGACTTGCCGGCGCAGGCCTCGGCGCGGCCCATGATGATGCAGTTGGTGACGATGAGCGAGAGGTAGATGCCCAGGCTCTCATGGAGCCGCGGGTAGTAGGCCTCGACCATGAAGCTCACGCAGGTGACCAGCGAGGCGATCAGCGCCACGTAGATGGGAATGCGGATCTCCCTCCAGATGAGGCGGTGCAGCACCGAGATCAGCAGCGAGCTCATGGTAAGCACCGCCAGGGTGGCAAGCCCCAGTCCCAGGGCGTTGACGGCGCTGTTGGTCACCGCGAGCAGCGGGCAGAGGCCCAGCAACTGGCACAGGCCGGGGTTCTCGCTCCACAGCCCGCGCAGGAAGGTGTGCGCAAAAGAGGGCTTGGCGGGCGCGGGGTTCCCCATTTCCGGCACCTCGGTGGTGCCTTCGGTCTCACTCATTTTCCCCCCTTGCAGGGCGCCAGGCCCCTGGTGTCCAGGTTCTGCATCGCCTTGAGCATGTCCGCGGTGGCGGTGACGATGGCGCGCGAGGTCACGGTGGCCCCGCTGATGTAGTCAAAGTCCCCGCCTGACTTCCTGACCTCCCAGAATTGCCCGTCGAGGGCGCGCCCGGTGAACTGATCGAGGAAGTCCGAGTGGCGGCGGTCAACCTTGTCGCCGATGCCCGGGGTCTCGCGGGAGAGGTGGATGTCCACCTTGCCAAGGCGCAGGCTGGTGTCCATCCCGGCGATGAGCAGGAGCGGGTTGGAGTAGCCGCGGGGACTGGAGTAGACCACGATGTACCCAATCTCCTTGCCTCCGGAGGTGGCGATGTAGAGGGGCATGTTGCGCCCGATGCCCGGGGCGCTGGCGAGGCGGCAGTTGAGCCTGAGATCCCCCTGGCCGGAGGCGCTGACCGGCAGCAGCGTGGCAGCCATGGAGTCGAGGCGTGCCATGTGGCGCTGCTCGATGGCAGGGGCGGTGGCATGGCGGGCGTAGAGGACGCTCCACACGCACAGGCAGCCGATGGCGCAGAGCAGGATGCCGGCGGTGATGGCCCTCAGCGGGCGGTTGTGGGTAAGCGCGCTCATCCTCAGGCCCCCAGGTTCAGGCCGCTCCCGAAGGGGCGGCGGCGCCCGGCGCGCTCCATGAGCGGCGCGAGCGCGTTGGTGAGCAGCACCGCGAAGGCGACGCTGTCTGAGTAGGAGCAGAACTGGCGCAGCAGCAGGATGAGCGCGGCGCACAGCACGGCAAAGGCGATGCGCCCGCCGGTCCTGGTGGCCGAGGTCACGGGATCGGTGATGATGTAGATGCCGGCCAGCACCGCGCCCCCGAGGAAGAGGTTGGCGCCGGTGCCCACCGTGTCAAGCGGCCAGAGGTAGTGGGCGCCCTCGGAGATGCCGATGAGGACGGCGAAGAAGGCCAGCACCTGGGTGATGGGGATGATCCGGGCCAGGGTGAGCCACAGCCCGCCCAGGGCGTAGGCCGCGGCGATGATTAGGTAGCCAAGGCCGGTGCGATCCAGGGGATCGAAGGGCACCAGATCCTGCGCGCTGCCGGCCTTGCGCGCCACCTTGACCACCCCGAGGTAGGTGGCCCCGCTGCTGGCGTCGGTGGCGCCGGTGATGCCGTCCGCGCCGTCCCGTGCCGCGGCCTGCACCAGGGCGCGCAGCTCCAGGGGATCAGCCTTGCCGAGGATGACCTTGGCGGTGGCGCTGGGGGTGGCCACCGCCACCGCGTTGGGGCAGGGCACCGCCCAGCCGCCGTAGAAGGCATGGGAGGAGGAGACCAGCACAAAGACGAAGCCCGCCATGGCGGGGTTGAAGATGTTCATGCCCAGGCCGCCGAAGGCCTCCTTGGCGATGAGGATGGCGAACAGGGTGGCGGCGGCCGTGATCTGCCAGCAAAGGAGCGGGGGCAGGGCCAGGCCGAGGATCAGGGCGGTGACCAGCCAGGAGAGGTCGGAGAGGTAGTGGCCGACCTTGCGGCGGCGCAGCAGCGCGCAGAGCGCGGTGGCAAGGAGCGCCACCGTGGAGGTGGTGAGCAGCTGCCAGGCCACCCCGAACCCGAGGCAGTAGATCTCCACCGCGATGGCGGGGATCAGCGAGAGGATGACGTGC
The DNA here is from genome assembly GCA_024688225.1 of Succinivibrionaceae bacterium. Lineage (GTDB taxonomy): Bacteria > Pseudomonadota > Gammaproteobacteria > Enterobacterales > Succinivibrionaceae > JAILEI01. The sequence goes on along the minus strand of JAILEI010000007.1, from coordinate 495 downwards.
AGCATCATCCTTCTGGTGGTGAAGGGGGCGTGCAGCAGCGGGGCGCGGGCGGTGCCCAGGTTGTGCTTGCCGCCCTGGGTGGAGATTTTCATCAGTGACGGCTCCTGATTGTGGGGCGCCTGAGGCAGGCGGGCACCGGCACGCGGCGAGGGGTGCCACCTTCCTGCTCCACCTTGCCGAGGAAAACGGGGCGGCGCGGCGCGGGCACGGGCGGGGTGTAGGGGGTGGTGGGGGGATTCTCCACCACGCCGGGCGCCGCGGCGTGCGGCTCGGGTGCCGGGAAGGGCAGCAACTGCAGGGCGTGCTTGTCCCTGCTGCCCCAGCGCAGGGGGAAGGGCAGGGGCGGGCGCTTAATTGGCTCGGGGCGCAGCGCGTCGGCAATCGGGGCCGGGGTGGGCGCGGGGCCGGGGATGGGCTCCATGGCCGGGAGGCCGTCATGCTGTGGCTCCTGGCTGTCGCCCTGCTCCCTGTCAAGGTCGCCCAGGCGCCTCCTGG
>JAILEI010000201.1 GCA_024688225.1 Succinivibrionaceae bacterium | reverse complement strand
GTGCGACGTGCTGCTCGACGATCGCTTCGTGAACCTCTTCTACCTCAACAACAACCCCAAGGCCCCCTTTGTCGAGCTCCAGGAAACCCTGCCCGACGAGGACTGCGGCATCGCCGTGGCCAAGGACAACCCAGGGCTCCTTGAGCGGCTCAACAACACCATCAACGAGCTAAAGCGCAATGGGGTGCTGCCCGGCATCTACGACAAGTGGCTCAAGCCCCAGTTCGGCGGCGCGCACTAGCCAATCCAGCAGTAACTAACCGGGAGGCAACCATGGCCAGGATAGCAATCATCGGAACCGGCATCATGGGTTCGGCCATGGCGCAAAACCTCCTGCGCCGCGGCCATGAGCTGCGTTTCTACGCCCGCCGCCCAGGAAGCGGCCAGGATCTTGAGCGCCTCGGCGCCACCCGCCTGGGCAGCGTCGGCGAGGCCGTGGCGGGCTGCGACGCGGTGCTCACCGTGGTGGGCGGGCCGCAGGACGTGGAGCAGATCTACCTTGGGCCCGGCGGCATCCTCGCCCACGCCGCCCCAGGCGCCCTCCTCATCGATCACACCACCTCCAGCCCCGCCCTGGCCGTGCGCCTGCATGCGGAGGGCAAGGCGCGGGGCCTGCGCGTGCTCGACGCCCCGGTCACCGGCGGCGATGTGGGCGCCCGGGAGGGCACCCTCTCGGTGCTCATCGGCGGGGAGAAGGATGACTTTGAGGCGGCCCGGGAGATCCTCGGCGCCATCGGCTCCACCCTCACCCTCATGGGCGGCCCCGGGGCCGGGCAGCACGCCAAGTGCGTAAACCAAATCATGGTCGCCGCGGCGCTGGGGGGACTCTCCGAGGGCCTCGCCTACGCCACCGCGCAGGGCCTTGACCTCCAGGCGCTGCTCAGCGCCATCTCCCCGGGACTGGCCGGCTCCAAGGTCATGGATCTCTACGCCGGGCGGATCATCGCAGGGGATCTCGCCCCCGGCGGGTTCATCAAGTTCCTCATCAAGGATCTGCGGATCGCCCTGGAGGGGGCGGCTGCGGCGGGGTTGCGCCTCGAGGCCACGGAGGGCATCCTCGGCGAGTATGAGGACATGCTGGCCAGTGGGCAGGGCGATCTGGGCACCCATGCCCTGATCCGCCACTACATCGGGGAGGATGGCAAGCCCCGCGGCTAGCCCCCCTCCCCACGCTGCCCCGTCCCGGGCAGCCGCCACCGCGCCCCCTGCCCACCCCAGGGGGCGCGCCCGTTCCGCGCCACCGGCGCGCGTGCTAAACTCACCCCGCGCAGGAAACCGCCTGGCATAACCAAAGGAGAAGCCAAGACATGAAAATCCGCCACCCACTGCAGGCCGCCGCCGCCGCCCTCGCCCTCATGGGGACCGCGGCGCTGGGCGCTCCCGCCACCAACCAGGAGCTGGGGGGATACCAGCTCGAGCAGGTGGTGGCGCTCAGCCGCCACAACATCCGCGCCCCCATGTCCACTGGGGACTCAGTGCTGGCCCGGGTTACCCCCCACCAGTGGTTCCGGTGGACCTCCAGGGCCTCGGAGCTCTCGCTGCGCGGGGGCGTGCTCGAGACCATGATGGGGCAGTACTTCCGCAGGTACCTCGACCATGAGGGACTCATTGCCGAGGACTCGCAGCCCAGGGAAGGCGAGGTGCGGATCTATGCCAACTCGCTGCAGCGCACCATCGCCACCGCCCAGTACTTCTCAGGGGGCATGTTCCAGGTCGCCGGCCCTGTGGTGGAGCACCACTACGAGGTGGGCAAGGGCGATGCCACCTTCCTGCCCCTTCTCTCCAGGGTGGACGATCATTTCCGCGAGGCGGCGGCCCGTGAGATCACCGCCATGGGCGGGCAACTGGGGGTCAAGGGGATCATGAAGTCCATCGAGCGCCCGCTGCGCCTCCTCGAGCGGATCCTCGACCTCCGGCACTCCAGGATGGCCAGGGAGGATGGGCTCAAGTCCTTCCGCCTCGATGACACCACCTTCGCGTTCAACGAGGGCAAGGAGCCCAGCCTGTCCGGATCGCTTAAGATTGCCAATGCGGCCGTGGACGCCCTCATCCTGCAGCACTACGAGGAGCAGGATCTCAGGAAGGCGGGCTTTGGGCGCCAGCTCACCGCAGGCGAGCTCTCCGAGATTGCCAAGATTAAGGAGGCCTACAATGACTCGCTGTTTGGCGCCTACAGCGTGGCGGTGAACGTGGTCCACCCCATGCTCGGGCTGCTTGGCGAGGAACTGGGCAAGGAGGGGCGCAAGCTCTCCTTCCTCTGTGGGCATGACTCCACCATTGCCGCAGTGCTGGTCGCGCTGCGGGCCGAGCCCTATGAGCTGCCCAACAGCATCGAGAAGAAGACCCCCATTGGCGGCAAGCTGGTGATGGAACTGCGCCGGGGCGCGGACGGCAGGCAATACGTGGATCTCTACCTTGCCTACCAAAGCTACCGCCAGCTGCGCGAGCGCACCCAGCTGGACCTCGATACCCCGCCCCAGCGCTTTCGCATCAAGCTTCGTGGGATCAAGCGCAACCCTGACGGCCTTTACCCATATGAGGACTTCAGGCAGCGCCTGAGGGAGGCCTTCGAGGCCTACGGTGACGGGGAAAACCCGGGCACTGCCGGCAAGGCTGCCTAGGGGAACATTCCTGGGGGGCGCCACCGCCCCCTGCCCCATGCCTTGCCTGCCCCATTGGTGAGGACCACTCGGTCAGGTACATCTCCTCGTACTTGAAGTCCCGAGCCAGCGCTCCCCCAGGACATTGTCCGGCCAGTGAGTTCCTTGGCCCCAGGCTCGTCGGCCGATGGCTGCCGCCCCTGGTGGTATGCGGCAGGGCGCGACACGCCCAGGAGCGAGGCCACGCACCTCACCGACAGCCCACCGCGCCCAGTCCTCCCTGGATGGCTTTGGAGCAAGGCGACTTTCGTAGTCCGGCCCGAGCAATTCCGCAGATTTTTTCCAGCCAGCCTGCATGGCCAGCTGCCAAATCTTCTCCTGGCACGCTTCCTTCTCTCGCCGCTCAGACTCGAGCCTGGCCCGCTGGTCCTCGTCCCGGTTGCGGCCAAGGACCATGCTGGCGTTCTCCAGGAAGTCTGCCTTCCATGCCCTCAGCAGGTTGGGCTGGATCTGGGGCTCAGTC
>JAILEI010000197.1 GCA_024688225.1 Succinivibrionaceae bacterium | reverse complement strand
AAGGAGGTGAGCTTGCCGCGCATGGCGAGGAGCAGGCAGATGCAGGGGATGTTCTCGAGGCTGTGGCGGACACGCATTGGCTGCCTGAAGTCCTCCACCCCGGAGAGGATGTGGAGCAGCATGCCCACGAACTTGCGGTTGGACTTGATCCGCTCCCTGAGCGGGATGGGGACCAGGGCGATGTCGCGCCTGGGGTCACGCGGCCTGGTGGTGTTGTGCATCTTCATGCTCCCTGGTGCTTGCTGGCTATCCCTTCCGCCGCCGGGGCCAGCGTAAGGGCGGGATCTGGGCCGGAGGGGCTGGCGGTGACGCAGCGCGGCATCACCCCGGGCCAATGTACCCCAGGGATGGAGAGGGCCCATGCGCAACCGCCGGCAGGGTTGCCGCCTGTTGGAGGGCCGGGGTTTTTGGGGTAGAATGCCGCTTTTCCCACCAGGGGAGCGGAGAACAGGGGGCCGCCATGCTTATCGCCTTTGCCTGCCTGCTGCAGGTGACCATCATCGTGCTGGCCAACTACGCCGTGCAGTTTCCCATCACGGTGCTGGGGCTCAACACCACCCCGGGGACCTTCATCTTCCCCCTGGGGTTCGTGGCGACTGACCTCACGGTGCGCCTCATCGGGGCAAGGACCGCGCGCCGGGTGGTCTACTGGACCCTCGCCCCGGCGCTGCTGGCGACCTACGCGCTGGGCACGCTCTTTGAGCGCGGCGAGTTCATGGGCCTAGGGGCACTCGCGGATTTTAACATGTTTACCTTCCGGATCGCCCTGGCCTCCCTGTGCTCCTTCGCGCTGGGCCAGATGACCGACATCCTGGTCTTCGCGAGGCTGCGCCGCCTGCCCCAGTGGTGGCCGGCGCCCGCCGCCTCCACCATCGCCGGCAACCTGCTCGACAGCCTGGTCTTCTTCTCGGTGGCCTTCTGCAATGGCCCCGACCCGTTCATGGCCGAGCACTGGCTGGAGATCGGCGCCGTGGCCTACGTGACCAAGGTCATCGTCGGCACCTCGCTGTTCCTGCCGGTCTACGGGGCACTGCTCATGGCCCTGACCCGCCTCTTCGGGCGGCGGGTGGTGGCGGTCCCGGCCTGATGGCCAGCTGCGCAAATTTCGCAACTTGTATGAATCCTGCCCCGATGTGCTAGCATGGGCAGCAGTTTAAACACAATGGAGGACATTCCATGAGCGACAAGATTGTGCATGTCACTGACAGCGAGTTCGAGACCGAGGTGCTGCAGGCCGAGGGCCTGGTGCTGGTCGATTTCTGGGCTCCCTGGTGCGGTCCCTGCCGCGCCGTCGGCCCCATCCTCGAGGAACTGGCCGGGGAAATGCCCAACGTGAAGATCTGCAAGATCGACATCGATGAGAACCAGGGCTGGGCCGCCAAGCTCGACGTGGCGAGCATCCCGACCATGCTCATCTACAAGCAGGGCGAGATCGTCGCCAAGCAGGTGGGTGCCCTTTCCAAGGAAGAGCTCAAGAATTTCATCAGCGCCCACCTTTAGGGCTGAGCGCATGCAACCCGCCCGCCCCAGGCCACCCGCCGGGCGGGCTTTTTTGTCTGGGGGCCTAGGTTAGGCTTTGAGAAATGGCTAAATACAATGTCCTGGTGGTGTGCGGCGGCGATGGCAGCGAGCACGGCGTGTCAGTGGTCTCGGCGGACTTTGTGGAGCAGCAGCTGCGCAACTGTCCCGACTTTGAGGTGCTCCGCGCCACCCTCCACGAGCGGCGCTTCCTGCTCGCGGACGGCGGCGAGCTGTCCTTCAGCGGCAATGTCGCAAGCGGCGCGGGCGAGCCCTTCAAGGTGGACTGCGTGGTGCCGGTCATCCACGGGCACCCGGGGGAGACCGGCGACTTCCAGTCCTTCCTCTCCATCCTGGGCATCCCCTACATCGGGTGCAACAGCGAGAGCAGCCGCTACTGCTTCAACAAGATCACCACCAAGCTCTACCTGAGCGCCTACGGCATCCCCAACACCCCCTACGTGATGGTGCCCGCCCCCACCAAGGGCTGCCGGGAGACCGCCTTTGCCTTCTTCCACCGCCACCATGACGTCTACGTCAAGGCCGCCAGCCAAGGCTCGTCAGTCGGCTGCTACCACGTCACCGCCGAGGATGCCCTGTGGCCGGCGATCGAGAAGGCCTTCACCCTCAGCTCCGAGGTGCTCATCGAGCAGACCATCCCCCACCGCGAGCTGGAGGTGGCCGCCTATGAGTACGGCGGCGAGGTGGTGCTCACCGAGCCGGGCGAGATCATCATGCCCGATGGCGCCTTCTATGACTTTGACGAGAAGTACAGCAAGGACAGCAAGACCGTCACCACGGTCGAGCCCGAGGGGCTGTCCGCGGCCACCCGCGCGCTCATCCACGACCTTGCCGGCAAGACCTTCAGCGCCCTGAAGCTGCGCGACCTCTCCCGCATCGACTTCTTCCTCGCCCCGGACGGCAACGTGCTGGTCAACGAGATCAACACCTTCCCCGGCATGACCCCCATCTCGATGTTCCCCAAGCTGCTCGAGCACCATGGGCACCGCATCGGGGACTTCTTCCGCGAGGCGGTGCTGCGCGCCATCAAGCGCGGCGCCTGACCGAGGGGACAGCAAAAGGGGAGGGCCGCCCCGCCGGGCGGCCCTCCCCTTCAATTTTGGGCGCCGCCAGGCGGCGCCCCACCACTGGATCAGACGCGCTTCATGGAGTCGAAGAACTCGGCGTTGGACTTGGTGGCCTTGAGCTTGTCGATGAGGAACTCGGTAGCCTCAATCTCCCCCATGGGGTTGAGGAACTTGCGCAGGATCCACATCTTCTGCAGCTCCTCGGGGGTGGTGAGCAGCTCCTCGCGGCGGGTGCCCGAGGCCGAGATGTCGATGGCGGGGTAGATCCGCTTCTCGGCAAGGCGGCGGGAGAGGCGCAACTCGAGGTTGCCGGTGCCCTTGAACTCCTCGAAGATGACCTCGTCCATCTTGGAGTTGGTCTCAATCAGGGCGGTGGCGATGATGGTGAGCGAGCCGCCCTCCTCCACGTTGCGCGCCGCGCCGAACAGGCGCTTGGGGCGCTGCAGGGCGTTGGCCTCCACACCGCCGGTGAGCACCTTGCCCGAGGAGGGGGACACAGTGTTGTAGGCGCGGGCCAGCCTCGTGATCGAGTCCATGAGGATCACCACGTCGTGGCGGTGCTCGACCAGGCGCTTGGCGCGCTCGACCACCATCTCGGCAACCTGCACGTGGCGGGTCGCGGGCTCGTCGAAGGTCGAGGCGACCACCTCGCCCTTGACGTTGCGCTGCATCTCGGTGACCTCCTCAGGGCGCTCGTCGATGAGCAGCACAATGAGCATGCACTCCGGGTGGTTGACCGAGATGGAGTGGGCGATGTTCTGCAGCAGCATGGTCTTGCCGGCCTTGGGCGGGGCGACGATCAGGCCGCGCTGCCCCTTGCCGATCGGCGAGGTGAGGTCAATGACCCGGGCGGTGATGTCCTCGGCCGAGCCGTTGCCCACCTCAAGGCGCAGCCTCGAGTTGGCAAAGAGCGGGGTGAGGTTCTCAAAGAGGATCTTGTTGCGGGAGATTTCCGGCTTGTCAAAGTTGACCGCATCCACCTTGAGCAGGGCAAAGTAGCGCTCACCCTCCTTGGGGGGGCGGATCTTGCCGGAGATGGAGTCGCCGGTGCGCAGGTTGAACTTGCGGACCTGGCTGGGGGAGACATAGATGTCATCCGGGCCGGCGAGGTAGGAGCTGTCGGCGCTCCTCAGGAAGCCAAAGCCGTCGGGGAGGATCTCGATGACGCCCTCCCCGGCGATGTCCTCACCGGTCTTGGCGCTGTTCTTGAGCAGCTGGAAGATGATGTCCTTCTTGCCGAGGCGGGCAGTGTTCTCAATGCCAGCAGCCTCGCACATCTCCACCAGCTTGGTGACCGGGGTGTTCTTTAGTTCGTTAAGGTTCATAGGCTCAGTGTGAATGAAACAAGGACCCGCATGCCCCGCAGGCCGGGACTTGTTAGGGTGAAAAAAAGAAAAACAAAATAAGAAAAGTTGGCAACCACCGCGCGCGCCAGGCGGCCGCGCATTGCCCAGATTTCAGCCTTTCAGGAAACGGTGCGGGGACAAGGCACCGTACGGAACAATCCTAGCATAGCGCCACTTAAGTGTCAAAGCGACCCCACACAGGAGAGGCATTATAGCGCATTTCCCGGCCGGTGGGGCCAGCCGGGGCTCAGAGGTAGCGGTAGGGCAGGTGCCCGCTCCCCCCCAGGGCCCGCTCCACCTCAAGCAGGAAGGGGCTCTTGCCCGTGGTGACCGTCTTGCCGTAGAGCACCCGCGCCTGGGCATAGGAGATGATCAGGCGCTGCTGGGCGCGGGTCACCGCCACGTAGGCCAGGCGCCGCTCCTCCTCCTCATCGCGGGGGCTGAGCCCCATCCCAAAGCGCACGTGGGGCAGGATGGTGCGCTCGCACCCGGCCAGGATCACGCTGGGGAACTCCAGGCCCTTGGCAGCGTGGATGGTCATCATCTGCACCTTGGAGGTATCGGTGTCCACGGCGCCGTTCTCCGCCATCTCGGTGCCGCTTTGCAGCGAGGTGGTGGCCAGGAAGTCCGCGAGGGTGGGCGCCTCGCCGAGGGCGGACTGCTCCGCGACGAAGCGCCCGGCGTGGCCGCGCAGCTCGTCGAGGTTGGCGGCGCGCAGGTTGTCCCCCATCCCCTTGCGATCCTTCTCGTCCTTTTGCCGGTAGTAGTCATGGAGCCCGCTCTCGTCGATGGCGCAGTCCAGCATGGCGAGCAGATCCTCCCCCGCCGCCAGACCCCGCAGGCGATCCACCAGCGCCTTGAAGGCGCTGCAGCGCCGCGCGAGCTTGCGCACCGCGTCCGGGGCGTCCGGCGAGGCGCCGGCATACTCAATCAGCGCGTCGATGGCATCCATCAGCGAGCAGCCCCGCTCCTCCGCCACCTGGTAGAGCTGCGCCACCACCGCCGGGCCAATCTTGCGCGAGGGCACATTGATGATCCTCAGCAGCGCCACGTTGTCCGCGGGGTTGAGCGCCAGCTGCAGGTAGGCGAGGGCGTTCTTGATCTCCTCGCGCTCGAAGAACTTGAGGCCGCCGTAAATCTGGTAGGGGATCCCGGCCGCGGAGAGCTGCTGCTCGAGGGCCAGCGAGAGGTGGTTGAGCCGGTAGAGGATGCAGAAGCTGCCGTAGGGCTCGCCCTTCTGGTGGCGGCCGGCGATGATGCGCGCCACGTTGATGCCCTCGGCCTGGGCGGTGTAGTTGCTGAGCACCGAGACCGGGCTGCCCTCCCCCTGGGTGCCGTGCAGCACCTTCTCCATGAGGCGCTCGGTGTTGCCCTTGATGAGCGCGTTGGCCACGTCCAGGATGTTCTGGGTGGAGCGGTAGTTCTCGTCGAGCTTGTGCTGGGACACCGCGGGGAAGTCCGCCATGAAGCGGCGCATGTTGGTGTAGTCGGCGCCCCGCCAGGTGTAGATGGACTGGTCATCGTCGCCCACCACCGAGACATGGGCCCCAGGGCCGGCCATGAGGCGCAGGAAGTCGTACTGCAGGGCGCTGGTGTCCTGGAACTCATCGACCAGGATCTCCTGGAAGCGGTGGTGCTGGAGATCGCGCACCGCCTCATTGCGCTCCAGCAGCTCCACGGTGCGCAGCAGCAGCTCGTCAAAGTCGACCAGGTTCTGCTCCTCGCAGCGGCGCTCATACTCCCGGTAGACGCGCGCGGCCAGGCGCGAGCGCTCGTCGCGCCCCCAGGTGGCGGCGCAGTCCGCGGCGCGCTGGCGCTGCGACTTGGCCTTGCTGATGGCGTGCAGCGCGTCCTGGGGCTTGAGCTGCTCGATCGCGGCCGTGGAGAAGCCCTGCCCGCCCTGCTCGCGGAGATCGCGCAGGATGGCCTTGACGATGCCCTTGCCGTCGTCGGTGTCGATGATGGTGAAGTTGGGGCGCAGCCCCGCCTGGGTGGCGTAGGCAAAGAGCAGGCGCACGCACACGGAGTGGAAGGTGCTGCACCACAGGGCCCGGAGCGCGCCCTCGCCGGCCAGGGCGCCAATCCTCAGGCGCATCTCCTGGGCGGCCTTGTTGGTGAAGGTCACCGCCAGGATGGAGCGCGCCGGCACCCCCTCGACCTGCAGCAGCCAGGAGACGCGCGAGACCAGCACCCGGGTCTTGCCCGTGCCGGCCCCCGCCACGATGATCATGTTGCCCCGCGGGGCGGAAACCACCTCGCGCTGGGCGGGGTTGAGGCTGCGCAGCAGGTAATCACGCTCCATGGTCAGACCAGCTCCTCCACTTCCGCAAGCGCGCCCAGGGTCACCGTGGGCACGCGGCAGGCCGCGCGGGGCGGCCGCAGGCGGCCGGTGATGCCGCCCTCAAGGTGGGCGCACTGGCACCCCGCGCCCACCGCGCCCTCCACGTCGGTGATGGGATCGTCCCCCACATGGAGGATCTCCCCGGGCGCCACCCCCAGGCGCCGCGCTGCCTCGAGGAAGAGATCCGGGAAGGGCTTGCGGCGCGGGCCGCCCACCGCCGGGCGCAGGTCCAGGGCAAACAGCCCCTGCAGCCCCAGGCCGCTGAGGCGGGCATTGCCATTGGAGACCGCCGCCAGGGGCAGTCGCCTGGCGAGGCGGCGCAGCAACTCCACTGAGGACGCGGGCACCGCGACCTGGGAGCGCCGCTCCACAAACAGCCCCACCAATTCCCGCGCCTGTGCCGCCCCGCCCGGCAGCGGCCGGCCCAGGGCCGCGAGGCCCTCGAGCACGGTGCGCTCGCGCAGCGCGGTCACGTCGTCCGCAAGGCTGGGGTTGAGGGCCAGCACCCGCTCCCGCTCCGCGGCCCACCACTGGGGGCGGCACTGCCCGGGCATCAGCGCGAAGCGCCGCCCCAGCAGCGCGGCAAACTCCTCCTCGCTGCGCCTAAGGTGCCCCTGGTTGTCATAGAGGGTGTCGTCCAGGTCGAAGGTGATGGCCCTGACCCTATTCAGGCTCTTGTGGATGACCATCTGCGGGGGGATCCTTGAGCTGCGCCCGGGGGTGGGCCTTTTGGTAGGTGTCGCGCATCCTCGCGAAGTCCACGCTGGTGTAGACCTGGGTGGCGGCGAGGCTGCTGTGCCCCAGCATCTCCTGGATGGCGCGCAGGTCGGCGCCATGCTCGAGCAGCGTGGTGGCAAAGCAGTGGCGGAGCATGTGCGGGTAGAGGTTGGTGGGCACCCCCGCCTTGCGCATCAGCGCCTTGAGGCGCTGCTCCACCGCCCGGGTGGTGAGGCCCCGCCCAAGGCGGCTGGTGAAAAGGCTGTCATCCTGCGGCCCGAAGGCGGCGCGCTGCGCGAGGTACTCCGCAAGGCGTGCCCTGGCGGTGCGCCCCACCGGCACCACCCGCTCCTTGCCCCCCTTGCCCATCACCCGCACCTCGCCGCGCTCGGCGCTGTAGTCAAAGAGGCGCAGCGCCACCAGCTCCCCGACCCGCAGCCCTGAGGAGAACAGCAGCTCGGCCATCGCCAGATCCCGGGCGTCCCGGGGGTTGTCCGGGACCAGTGAGAGCAGCCGCCCCAGCTCCTCGTCCATCAGCAGCTCGGGCTGGGGGGCGTGGAAGGAGGGGATGGTGACCTTGCTGGTGTAAAGCGGGTTGCCGCTGAGCTCCCCAATCCTGATGAGGTACTTGAAGAAGCTGCTCAGCGCGTAAAGGTCATGGGCGACGCTGCGCTTGCCCAGGGGCTCGCCGCCCGCGCCAAAGGACAGCCCGCGCTCAATGTAGCGCATGGCACGCGCGTCCAGGGCGGACCAGGACTCAATGCTGATGTGCTCGTCGATGAGCAGCTGGATGGCCTTCTCGAGGGCCCGGCGGTAGGACCGCACGGTCATCGGGCTCATGCGCCGCTCCGTGGCCAGGCAGGTGAGGAAGCCCTCCACCCGGGGCCACAGCGGGTGCTCAGTCAATGGCGATGGTGCCATCGAAGATCCGCTGGGGCTCGCAGCTGAGGGAGGCGCGGCCCCGCCAATCCAGCTGTGCCTCCTCGCCCGGGATCCCCATTTTCTGGCTGTCGGGGCCGGGGGTGCCCTGGTGGGCGGCAATGAAGTCGCGCAGGGCGGCCTCGGGCCCTGACCCGCCCTGGGGGGCGCTGTCCCCCAGGTCCACCACCACCCGCTGCCCCTCGGGGCAGCGCATGGTGGCGCTCAGGGACTGGCCGCTCACCCCAATGCGCTCCCGGCGCGAGAGATGGTGGTCCACCACAAAGCGGGCCACGCAGGGCGCCCCGGCGAGCGGCGGCGCCACCTCCCCGCCATCCGGGGCAAAGGCCCGGCAATGGAAGTCCAGCTCGGGATCGTAGGGGGGCTCGATGAGCAGCAGCGCCGAGAACCCCACCCCGCGCACGCGATCGGAGAGGCGGGACACCAGGTCGGAGTTGAAGAACACCTTCTGGGTGACCGCGTCGACCACCATGAAGTCCTGCCCGAGGCAGCACATCTTGGAGAACTTAACGAGCATCAGACTGCCCTGGGAGGAGTGACTCACCCTTCCACATGTCCGCAAATTCCTGGCGGGCCCTGACCACATGCACCCTGGAACCGTCGACCATCACCTCGCAGGCGAGGGGGCGCGCGTTGTAGTTGGAGGACATCGAGCTGCCGTAGGCGCCCGCCCCGCGCACCGCGAGGAGGTCGCCCTCCCCGGCGTCCAGGCGGCGGTCGCGGCCGAGGAAGTCATCGCTCTCGCAGACCGGCCCGACCACGTCACAGGTCTCGCCCTCGCCCGTGCCCTTGCGGGCGGTGATGATGTCCATCCATGAGTTGTAGAGCGCGGGGCGCACCAGGTCGTTCATGCCCGCGTCCACCACCAGGAAGCGGCGCTCGCCGTTTTGCTTCTTGAACACCACCCGGGTAAGCAGGATCCCGGCGTTGGCCACCATCGCCCGCCCGGGCTCAATGTACAGGGACAGCCCACGCCCCCGGAGGCGCTCGATGATGCCCGAGTAGAAGTCCTGCGGCGAAGGGGGCTCCTCATCGCCATAGATGACGCCCAGGCCCCCGCCCAGGTCGAGGTGACCCACGCCAATGCCGTCGCGCTGCATGCCGTCAAGGAGGATCAGCAGGCGATCGAGGGCCTCGAGGATGGGGGCCCCGGAGACCATCTGCGAGCCGATGTGGCAGTCAATGCCCTGCACGCTCAGGTGGGGATCGCGGGCAGCCTCCCGGTAGGCCCCGAGGGCCTCCTCGATGGGAATGCCAAACTTGTTGGAGCGCAGGCCCGTGGAGATGGAGGGATGGGTGCGGGCGTCCACGTCAGGGTTGACCCTGATGGCCACCGGCGCCACCACGCCCAGGTCCGCGGCCACCTCCGAGATGGCCGCCAGCTCGGGCAGCGACTCGGCGTTCAGGCAGCGGATCCCCTGCCGCAGGGCAAAGGCCAGCTCCTCGCGGCGCTTGCCCACCCCGGAGAAGACCACCCGGGAGGGATCGCCGCCCGCGGCGATGACCCGGCGCAGCTCGCCCTCCGAGACCACGTCAAAGCCGCAGCCGTGCCTGGCCATGAGGTTGAGCACGGCCAGGTTGCCATTGGCCTTGACCGCGTAGCAGATGAGATGGGGGATCCCGGAGAGCGCCGCCTCGAAGGCCTCGCAGTGGCGGTCCAGGGTGCCCTTGGAGTAGACATAGAGCGGGGTGCCATAGTCACGGGCCAGGGCGTCAACCGGGACGTCCTCGGCGTGGAGCAGGCCCTCGCGGTAAGAAAAGAGATCCATGCCCTACCTCCCCTGCCCTGAGGTGCGGACCTGGCCGTCCTCGCCATGGGAGAAGATGATGAAGTCCGGGCGCTGCTCAGGGACGCTGGCAGCCTCGGGATCCTCGGGGGGCAAGTAAAGGGGGCCCTTGATGCCGCAGCCTGCGGCAAGCGCGGCCAGCGCGAGGGGCACGCACCAGCGGAGTAACCTGGAAGGCATCGCCTGTCCTCAGTTGGGGAGGCCGGTCCGCATGGCGGCCCGGCCCCTGTGAATTGCCTAAGTTATGCTGGCGCTAACTATAGCAGATCACCCCCTTGCACACAATTTGGGAGGGTGACGATCATCAATGGTGGTGCCCGCAGCCGCCGCCATGGCCGCCCTCGTGCCCGCCGCAGCAGCCGCCG
>JAILEI010000196.1 GCA_024688225.1 Succinivibrionaceae bacterium | reverse complement strand
GAGCGCACCAAGCAGGCGGTGCGCTCCATCCAGGAGCGCCTGGAGCGCTCCGGGCTTGAGGGCAGCGTGCAGTTTGGCCTGGTGTCCTACCGCTCCAACACGGAGCGGGTGCCGGGGCTTGAGTACAATGCCAAGGTCTTTGTGCGCCCGGGGGAGGCGCTGGGGGCGAAGGAGTTTGCCGCCAGGGTGGAGAGCCTTGGGCAGGCCAAGGTCTCGAGCGCGCGCTTTGACGAGGATGCCTACAGTGGCATCTCCGCGGCGCTCAAGTCGGTGGACTGGGAGCGCTATGGGGGGCGCTACATGGTGCTCATCACCGACGCGGGGGCCATTGAGGGCTCAAGCGATCTCTCCACCACCGGGCTTGACGCCAAGGAGCTGCGCGTGGAGGCCGAGCACCACCGGGTGGCCATCTATGCCCTGCACCTTTTGACCAAGGCAGGCGCCGCCAACCATGATAAGGCCAAGGGACAGTACTCGGATCTCAGCTTCAACCAGTTTCTGGGCAAGAGCCTTTACTACCCGGTCAATGCCGGGGATCTCAAGGTGTTCGGGCGCCGGGTCGATGAGCTCGCCGGCGCCATTGCCGCCCAGGTGAGCATGGCCTTTGAGGGGCGCCCCGCGGCGGGGGCCGCCCTGGAGCGGGCCAAGGCCGCCCCACAGGAGGAGCGGGGGATGGTTGAGGACACCCTGCGCTTGGGGCATGCCATGCAGCTTGCCTACCTGGGGTCAGTGGGCGGCACCCGCAGCCCCTCCTTCTTCCGTGGCTGGATCGCCGATCGCGACCTTGCCTCCCACAACCAGCAGACCGCCACCCCGGTGGTGCTGCTCACCAAGTCCGAGCTGTCGGATCTCAAGGATCTGGTGGGCAAGGTGGTGGCGGCGGCCGGGCGGGGCATGCTGGCCCCCGATGAGATGTTTGGGCAGCTGCGCTCGGTGGCGGCGGGCCTGGGGCGGGATCCTGCCACCCTCAAGGAGTCGCGGACCCTCAAGATCTCAGAGATGGGGCTCATGGATGAGTACCTCTCCGATTTGCCCTACCGCAGCCAGATCCAGGATCTTGACGAGGAGACCTGGTCAGCGCTGGGGGCGGAGGAGCAAAACACCCTGGTCTCGGATCTGGAGGCCAAGCTGCGCTACTACCAGAACATCAACGATGACGCGGATCGCTGGATCAGCCTTGCCGAGGGCAGTGATCCCAGTGAGGCTGTCTACCCGGTGCCGCTTGAGATCCTGCCCTGATGGCCCTGCTTGAGGTTAAGGGACTGGTGGTGTCAAGCGGCGCGGGGGACACCGGGCACTTTGAGGCACAGCTGGACAGCCTGTGCCTTGGGGAGGGGGAACTTGCCCTGTTGGTGGGGGAGAGCGGCTCAGGTAAGTCCACGCTGCTCGAGTGCCTTGGGTTGCTTCGTGATAAGGGGTTTGCGAGCGAGCGCTTTGCCTTCGGTGGCCAGGGGATTGCCGCGGGGATGGGCGAGGCGGCGCGGGCTAGGCTGCGTGCGGGCCCGGTGGCCTATATGCCCCAGAGCGGGGGATTGCCGCCCTTTTTGACCCTCGGTGAGTGCCTTGCCCTGCGCATGGGGCAGGCTCGCCGCCTGTTCCCTGGGTTCAATGAGCCCAGGGCCAGGGACTTGGTTGCCCTGGCCATGCGCGAGTTTGACCTGCATGCCGGGGAGGGGATCGCGCTGCGCGACTGCCTTGCAAAGAAACCTCAGGCACTTTCGGTTGGGCAGCGCCAGCGGGGGATGTTCCTTTGCTGCCTGGCCGCAGATCCTAAGTTGCTGCTGCTCGATGAGCCCACCTCGGCGCTTGATCCCCTCAATGCCCGGGCCATGTTCAAGACCATGGCCGGCATGACCCGGCAGGGCATGGCGGTGCTGGCGGTGACCCACTCCAGGGAGTGGGCAAAAAATGCCCGGGTCATTGCCTATGACCAGGAGAAGAGCCGCCAGCGCTCCCGCGAGGGCGTTACCGTGGGCTGCTTTTGCGAGGCGGCGGCATGATCATCGCGCTGCGCCTGGCCCTCCGGGACTTTGCCCATGACCTTAGGGTTAACCTTTCCCTTTCCTTGGCGGTGGCGGCCATCATCGCCCCGCTCCTCATCCTCTTTTCCCTGAAGTTTGGCATCGTGGCGGCGATGGAGCGGGACTTGCTGGGCAACCCTGGCAGCCGCGAGCTGGTGCTGGGGGCAAACTACCGGCTGGGCGAGGATTTTTTCACCACGCTAAGGGGCGATCCACGGGTGGCCTTTGTGGTGCCCAAGACCCGCTCCCTGTCCACCACCGCGACCATGCGCCATGGCGGGGCGCTGCGTGAGGGGGTGGAGATGGTGCCCACCGCCCCGGGGGATCCACTGCTTTTGGCCTTTGGCGCCCCCGTGCCCAGGGACAGCCTTGAGGTGGTGCTCAGCGCCTCGCTCAGCGCACGTATTGCTGTCAGGCCCGGGGAGCGGGCGCAGCTGGTGGTGACGCGCACCAAGGAGGGCAAGCGGCAGTCCGCGGCCGTGGAACTGCAGGTGGTGGGCATCCTGCCGCCTGCGGCCGTGGGGCGCGATCAGGCCTTTGTGCCCCTGCCCACGCTCCTTGCCATTGAGGACTACAAGGATGGCTTTGAGCCGCAGCTGCTCTCTGACGGTTCAAGGCCCAACACGGCGCGGGATCACTTTGCCAAGGCGAGGATCTACGCGAGGGGACTTGATGACGTGGCGCCACTAGCGCAGCTGCTTGAGGGGCGGGGCATGGTGGTGCACGATGAGCGACAGCGCATCGGGGAGATGAAGGCCATCGCCACGGTGCTCTCACGGGTTTTCTGGGTGATTGCCGCAGTGGTGGCGCTGGGGGGGATCATGGCCCTGGGCGGGCTGCTGCTGAGGACCCTTGAGGCTCGGATGCGCTCCTTCATGGCGCTTGGGATCATGGGGATCACCACGATGGGCATGCAGGCGATGGTGGCGCTGGAGGCGCTGGCGCTGGCGCTCCTGTCCTACCTGATGGCGCTGCTCCTTGCCTTGCTGGCCATGCAGGCCTTCAACCTGCTCTTTGCCGAGTTCTTAACTGAGGGACGGATTTTCTGCAGCCTTCTGCCCTCCCATTTGCTCAGTGGCCTTGGCATCAGCGTGGGGACCATGCTGCTGGTGGCGCTGGGCTGTGCCCGCGCCCGCCTCGCGAACCTCAACCTGCCTGCCTTGCTACGCGGGGCATAGGAGATCGGCATGAGCGTCCTGCTATCAAAAATTTGCCTGCTGGGGGCGCTGCTGCTGCCGCAGGCCCTGGTGGCGGCCCCTAATCCCCTCAACCCGCAGCCGCTCAAGGATGATGTGGTGTTGCCCCTGCCCTGCAACCTCACCATGGCCTTTCGCAAGGTTTACACCTCAAGCGGGCAGGAGAAACTCAGGGATTTCTCCTACCTCGCGGGCAGCGCCGAGGGCAGCGGCCTCTCGCAGGCGCTCTCGCAGCGCTATGTGCAGGGCGGCTTTCATGATGGGGACGGGTATTTTTTCTACCTCGGCAAGTACGAGGTGACGGATTCCCAGTACCGGGCGCTCATGGAGGGCAAGTGCCCGGGCACGGACGCCAGGGGGCGGCTGCCCGTGACCAATGTCAGCTGGTTTGACGCCGTGGAGGCGGCCAGGCGCCTCAGCGCCTTCTGGCAGGCCAACCCCCAGGGCGTGCCCAGCGAGGGTGGCCTGCTGGCCTTCTCGCGCCTGCCCACTGATGATGAGTGGGAATTTGCTGCCCGTGGTGGCCTTGCGGTGTCGCGCGCCGAGTTTGACGATGCCCACCCTCCCCTGGCCGAGGGCAAGGCCCTGCGTGACTACGCCTGGTACCAGGGCAGCGCCAGCGCCAACGGCCGCCTCAACGCCGTGGGCCTGCTGCTGCCCAACCCCCTGGGACTCCATGACCTGCTGGGCAATGCCATGGAGATGGTGTTTGATCCCTTCCACGCCACGCTGATGAACCGCCTGCACGGCCTTGCCGGGGGCCTGACCCTGAGGGGGGGCAGTTTCATGACCCCAGAGTCGCGCCTGGCCAGCCACTTGCGCCTCGAGCGCCCCCTCTACGGCAAGGGAGGGGAGCAGAAAAACCGCGATGTGGGCTTTCGCCTGGCGTTGGCCCTGCCCTTTGCCGCCTCGGGCAAGGAACTAGAGCGGCTCGCAGGGGAGGCCCAGGCGCTGGGCGCGGAGGGGCAAAGGGATGGGGCTATGACCCCTGGACATGACGAGGCGCTGGCCATGCTCGATGAAATCATGCGGGAGCGGGAGCAGGGACAGGAGGAACTGCGGCGCTCCAAAAGCGAGAACGAGGATCTGCGCGAGACCAACGAGCGGCTTAAGGCCGACAATGAGCGCCTGGGCAGTTCCCTGCGGCGCCTGCGCGGGGAGATGCTCAGCGCCAATGAGGAGCGGGACGCCATGCGGGACAGCGCGATTGTCTCCAGCCTGAGGCTGGGGGGGTACCTGTGTTCCACCATGGCCAATGTGCGCCAGGACGCAGATCTGTCCCTGAAACTGCTGCGCACCGCAGAGCAGCTGTGCAAGAAATACCCGGATCGCAAGTGCCAGGCCGGGGCCAGGCAGGAAAAGCATGACTCGGATCTTGAGACCCTGCGCTTTCTCTCCTCCTACTATGCCGATCACATTGCCAAGACCCATGAAACCTACGCCCTGCCGCTCATCTTGCGCCAGCTGCCCAAATCGCGGGAGTCCCTGGGCGCCATGGGCAGCAACCTCAGTGACTTCATCACCTTGCATGCCATGCACCTCAAGTCCTACCACAAGGGGGCGGCAAGCAGCAAGGACAACCAGGAGCGCTGGGTGAAATCCTGCTTTGAGGCGGCCTTTGGCAAGCGCCAGGCCTCCCCCTAATGCTGCGCTAAGTTGAGGGGATTACAGTAGAATGGGTCCTGGGCCAGTGACACGGAGGGCATGATGAAAAGCGTTCTGCTCCATGGCGGCGACCTGGTCGCCTACGAGGCCATCAACTCCAACGGGCACCCGGTATGGGAGAGTGCCTCCGCCTTTTTGGACTCCCTTGCCAGGACCCCATCCTTAGGCGAGCGCTACTCAAGGTTCCTCGCGGTGCCCAGGGTTTGCTCGGGGGGAAGCAGGATTGAGTGGTACATCCCCGACTTCTCGCCCCAGGATCCCAGTGGCGACTACCGGATTATCGCCTGGGACGCCGCCACGCCAGAGGAGCGCCAGCAGGCCTATGAAAAGCTCATGGATCTTGACAAGGCGCTGTATGCCTACGGCAACATGCTGCTCAGCCGCGGGGTGGATGGCGACAACCTGACCTTTGCCCAGTTC
>JAILEI010000173.1 GCA_024688225.1 Succinivibrionaceae bacterium | reverse complement strand
CGCGCGGCCGCCCTGGCCCTCGCCCTCGCGGCGCTCCCCACCGTGGCGCCGGCCGCGCCGCGCACGGTCAACGCCTTCTACCATGACCTCGGGGACACCTTCGTGTCCCACATCGCCGGGGCGGTGGAGCGCAGCGCCATCGAGGCGCGCGGCTTTGAGTTCTTCACCTACGACGCCCAGGGCGACCCGGAGGCCGAGGGGCGCAACTTCCGCGACGCCCTGGCCTCCCACCCGGGGCCGATGCTGGTGGTGACCCATGACCCCGGGACTGCGGCATTGGCCTCCGACGCGGCGATCCGCGCCGGGGTGCCGGTGGTCTTCCTCAACCGCGACCCCGGGGACGCGGTGCTGTCCGCCAACCCCCAGTCCTGGTACATCGGTTTCCAGCCCCGCCTTGCCGGCATCTACCAGGCGCAGCTGCTGCTCCGCCACCTCAAGGATCACCCGGGCTGGGACCTCAACGGCAACGGCCGCCTCGACTACGTGCTGCTGATGGGCGAGCGGGACAACCCCGACACCATCGCGCGCAGCGATGCCTTTGAGAAGGCGATGCTCGCCACCGGCCAGCAAATGGGGCGCGTGGACGCGGCGTACTGCGACTGGGACGGCGCCAGGGCCAGCGAGGCCCTGGGGCGGATGGTGGAGCGGCACGGCATCGCCCCGCAGGGCGCCATTGAGGCGGTGGTGTCCAACAACGACGTGATGGCGCTCGCGGCGCTTGGGGTGCTGCGCCGCCATGGCTACAACGGCGGCGATCCGGCGCGCTGCCTGCCAGTCCTGGGCGTGGACGCCATCCACAACGCGCTGCTTGAGGTGCGCTCCGGGGCAATGGCCGGGACGGTCTTCCAGGACGCGGCGCTTTATGGCACCACCGCGATCCGCCTGGTGTCGCAGCTGCTCGACAACCGCTCCGGGCGCTATGACGAGCCCATCGACGAGGAGTCGCTGGGACTGCCGGTCGGGGACGACCGGCGCATCCTCACCCCCTATGTGCCGATTGACAGCGGGCGCGCCCAGCGCCTGCTTGACGCCGGGCGCTAGCGCCTAGGCCCGGTGCACCCGCGCGGGATCGTAGCGGCTCACGAAGGGCCGGCGGCTGCCGATGCGCCCGATGGCCAGCACCGCGAAGGGGCTGAGCCCCGGCGCGATCCCCACCGCCCCCGCCACCGCGCGCATGCGCTCGGGGTAGGGGGCGCAGCTCAGCCATACTGCACCAAGGCCCAGGGCCTCGGCCTCAATGAGGATGTTCTGCGTGCACGCCCCCATGTCCAGCGGGGCGCTCAGCGGGTCGCGGATCCCCTCGCGCTGGCAGGTGACGATGCACAGCGCCGCGCCGCGCGCCGGCCCTGAGTAGGGGGTGGCGTCCCCGAGGCGCGCCAGGGTGGCGGGATCGCGGATCACGTAAAACTCCCAGGGCTGCTGGTTGTGCGCCGAGGGCGCCGCCATGCCCGCGCGCAGCAGCATTTCCTCCTCCTGCGCGCTCACCTCCCCCGGGGCGAAGGATCGCGTCGAGGTCCTGCTGAAAATGGGGTTCCCTTCCATGGCTGCCTCCCTTGCACCTGCCGCCGGCACCCCCCGGCACCCCCATTCTAGCCCGCGGCGCCCCCCAAATGGGGTGCGGGCGGGGATTTTTAAAGGCCCTTGGCCCTCAGGCAATAAAAAGTCTCACTTCCCTTTCATTTGACTTGCGCGGCCCCATGTATTGCCTTGAGGGGGCAGGGCCCCAGGGAATTTGAAACCAGGAGACACAGGCAATGGCTTATTACGGCAACGCGAGGCGCGGCGATCGGCGCAACGGGTTCTTTGGCGGCACCCCCACCATCTGGGAGTTCTTCAACCGCCCCCTGACCGACTTCTCGGGCGGGGCGCAGCAGCAGGGCGAGGACTTCAGGGTGGACATCCGCGACACGGGCACGGCCTATGAGGTGACCGCCGACCTGCCGGGGTGCGAGAAGGGCGACATCGAGCTCTCCTATGAGGACGGGGTCCTGGAGATCGGCGCCCGGCACCACGCCCAGGGCGAGGCGCAGGCTGAGGGCTACCTGGTGCGCGAGCGTGTGGAGGGCACCTACCGCCGGGCCTTCAGGATTGAGGACATCGATGGGGAGGCCATCACCGCGGCCTTTGCCGACGGCACCCTCAGGGTCACCGCCCCCAAGCGCGGCGCGCAGGCCCGCAAGACCATCGAGATCCGCTAGGCGGCAGGCTTTTTCATGGAGGACAGAGAAATGGAGTACCAGCAGCAGGGCAAGGGGGCGCGCGGCGCCCACCAGGTCCCGACCATCTTTGACCTAATCAGCGAGCCCATCAGCTCGTTCCTCGGCAACGTCACCGGGGGTGAGGGGCAGCGCGCCTTCCCCGTGGACGTGCGCGACGCGGGCGACCACTACGAGATCCTGGCCGACCTGCCGGGCATCCCGCGCGACAAGGTCAGCCTCGCGGTGGACGACGGGGTGGTGAGCATCTCCTGCGAGCGCGATGGCGCCGGCGAGGGGGAGGGCGACAGCGGCTACCTGGTGCGCGAGCGCCGGCAGGGCAGCGCCAGCCGCAGCTTCTCGCTGCAGGATGTCGATGAGGAGCAGGTGCAGGCCACCTTCAGCGACGGCGTGCTCAGGGTGACCCTGGGCAAGCGCAGCGGCCAGTCCCGGCGCCACACCATCGAGATCCACTAGCGGCACGGGCGGGGAGGGCGCCATCCTCAGGCGGGGGTGGCGCCCTCCCCCTTTTCGTGGCGGGCGAGCAGGGCAAGGCCCGGGGCGAGATCCGCCGCGCCAAGGTCGGAGGTGAAGGACAGCGCGGCCTCGCGCGCCGCGCAGCCGGCCATCAGCGCCACCGCAAGGTCGCGCGCCGCGTCGCGGCCCTTGCGGCAGTGGAGGCTGGTGGAGCACTGCCCGAGGCGGTCGGCGTCGGGGAGGAAGAACATGCCGATGCCCAGCTCCACGGCAATGGCCCGCTCCCCTGGGGCGAGGAAGCGAGCCGCCACCGCGGCGGGATCGCAGGGCGGGGCCAGCACCAGGC
>JAILEI010000170.1 GCA_024688225.1 Succinivibrionaceae bacterium | reverse complement strand
CCTCGCCGCGCTCATCGTCGGCGGCGCGGTTGCGGGCCTGGCCCGAGCGGGCGCCCTTGCCGACCCGGCGGCGGTAGACGAGGTCGCTGGGCAGGCGGTTGATGCGGGGCAAGACGCTGTAGACAAGTTCCTGGCTCATTTCACACCTCCCTTTTTTGGCTGCTTTCCCTCCTATCTAGTTAACGGCAGGCAATCCACTGTTATTAAGTGAAAATCCCCTAGCTGAGCATCTTTATCACCCCCCAAAAAAACAGTGCGCCCCGTTAAGGGCGGGGCGCGCTTTTAGGGGTGGGAAAGGGGCCGCTCAGCCCTGGTTGACCATGGTCACCACCACCACCAGGATGATCACCGCCGCGGCGAGGCCGATGCGCTTGTAGAGCTCCTCGCGGGCGTAGGCCTTGCTGTCAGGGCCGATGTACTTCTTGTAGTACTGCAGCTTGGCGTCGGTGCTGGGCAGGTGCGGGCGGCAGGCCTCGTCGAGCTCGCACTCGAGGAAGATGTCATTGTCGGCCTTGACCTTGGAGGTGTCCCAGCCGGAGAGGTCATGGCTGAAGGCGTGGCAGCCGAGGAACATCAGCGACATGTCGGTGACCTTGGAGGTGTCGAAGCCCGAGAGATCCTGGTCGAAGGCCTGGCACTTGTAGAGCATGCCCTTCATGCTGGTCGCCGAGGAGGTGTTGAAGGTGGAGAGCGGCTGGTTGAAGCGCTTGCACCCGGCGAACATCACGTCAAAGCGCTGCACGTGGGAGGTGTCCCAGGCGCTGAGGTCGTGGTTGAAGTGCACGCAGCCGGCGAAGGTGCCGTACATGGAGATCACCTTGGAGGTATCCCAGGACTCAATCCCCGAGAAGTCCTTGCGCTTGTTGTCGAGCAGGTTGTTGCCCTCGTAGAGGGCGAAGGCGTAGGAGAGGTCGGTGAGCCCTGAGGTGTCGAGATCCCCAAGCGGCACGCCCTGGCTGTTGATGAACACCCGCAGGGCGAGCGCGTCGGCGGGCACGAGCCGCAGCCGCCCCTCCCCTGCCGCGGCGTGGAGGCGCTCGCGCACGATCGCGTAGTCAATGCAGCGACGTGCCAGGATGGTGAGCACCTCCATCTCGGCCTTGGAGAAGGCGGAGAAGCGCGGCTCGACCTCAACCTTGATGTCGGCGCTGTGCAGCGTGAAGCCCGCGCCGCTGGGGTCGCGGGCGATGGGCAGGGTCACCGCGCCAAAGCGCAGCTCCTGCCCAGGCGGGAGCTCCCCGAGCGCCTTCCTTACCGCCGGCGGGGCCTTGCCCCAGTCATAGCCCGAGCGGATGTCCCAGGTGACCAGGCAGCGGCCCCCCTCCTCGCGGCAGGACATGCCGTCAAGGTGCGAGGGATGGAGGAAAAAGGCCTCCTGGATGCGGCGGAAGAAGTCCTCTTTGTCCTTTTGCCTGAGCGCCATGGCGTCCCTCCTCGTGTTCCCCGGGCCAAGAAAGCGGGAAAAAGTTTACCACAGCCCGCAAGGGGGGGGCGGCGCCACGGCGCCGCCCGCTAGGCCGGGGAGAACTTGTCCTTGCCCTGGTGGCAGAGCGGGCAGGCCCAGCCCTCCGGCAGGTCCGCAAAGGCGGTGCCGGGCGGCACGCCCTGCGAGGCGTCACCCTGGTCGGGATCGTAGATGTAGCCGCAGACCGCGCAGGCGTACTTGCCCGAGGCGGTCTTGAAGGCCACGTCGCCCACCGGCTGGCTCTCAACCGGCACCTCAAGATCCACCACCCTGAGCGCCTCGAGGTTCTCAATCCCGAGCGGGGTATGGGTGGAGAGGTAGACGGTCGGGTTGGCCCTCACGAAGTCGCGGACCCGGTCCAGGGTCTCGCGGGCCCGCGCCCGATCCTCATAGACGATCGAGAGCTTGTTCTCGTAGAGGGCCTCGTCGGTGTAGGTGACGTCGCCGTGGAACATGTAGAACAGCCCGCCGTCCTCGGCGATGATGAGGCTGTTGCCCAGGGTGTGGCCGACGGCCTCCACCATGCGCACCCCCTCGGCAATCACCTGCGAGCGCGGGAAGTTGTGGTAGGGCCCGTCGCTGAAGGTGGCGCGGACGATGTTGGGCCCCTCAAGGCCCAGCGCGTCGGCGTCGGCCTTGCCGATGTAGATCTTCGCGTTGGGGAAGGAGCGCAGCTCGCCGGTGTGATCCTCATGCTTGTGGGTCACCACCACCTTGGTGACCTGCTCCGGGGTGTAGCCGGCGGTGCGCAGCGCCGAGACATAGTCCTCAACCCGCGAGCCGATGTAGATCTTGGAGTCGGGGGTGGGCACCATCCCCGGGTACTCGGCGGGCGTGCCGGTGTCAATGAGGATCACCTCGCTGCCGGTGTCGATCACGTAGTTCTGCAGTGAGGAGCGGTAGCGGACCCTGGGGTCGAAGCGATCCTCGCCCTCCTCGCCGCCCTTGGCGAAGGGCTCGGTCATGAAGCCCTGCTCATAGAGGCGGACCGCCTTGACCGTCATCCTCCCGCCGCCCAGGGCGCGGGCCACCGCGCCGCACAGCCGCTGGGCGTGCTCGCGCGCGAGGCCCTCAAGGCGCTCCCGGTCGGCCGCGGTGGAGACGCCCGGCACGAACATCATCCCGGTGGAGCACACCGGCTCGAGCACCTCCATGCCGCACAGCCGCGCGGACTGCAGGAGGGGCAGGAGGAACTCCTTGACCGTGTGGCCCATCGCCCCGTCCTGGCGGTAGGCCTCGCCCGGGGCGCCCACGGTGACGGAAACCAGCAGCCTCTTGCCGTGCAGCGCGGTGCCCGTCGAGCCCAGCGCGAAGCCGTGGGCCATCACCTCCTCGTACCACTTCTTGAGCAGCGCGGGGACTGAGTACCAGTAAAGGGGGAACTCGAGGATGATCACATCCGCCGCGCGCAGCGCCTGCTGCTCGGCCGCGATGTCAAACTTCCAGTCCGGGTAAAGGCGGTCAAGGCACCTCACCTCCGCCTGGGGGCAAAGGCGGGTGAACTCGGAGATAATCCCCTGGTTGCTGACCGACTCATTAAGGTTGGGATGGCCACAGACCATCAGCACATTGCTCATTTCCTGCTCCTGTCGCTGTCAACGCCGGGGGCGGGGCCCCCGGCAACTTAACTTACATACCGTAAATAATAATCCGCGCCCGGCGCTAGCGTCAATGGGGCTGCCCTGGGGCGCATTTTCCCAAAGGTATGGCATAATCTCCCTTTGGCTTTTCACAGGGCATGGGGGCAGCGATGGCATTCAAGCGCGCCAGGACGGAGGAGCAGGTGGCCGAGCGGCGGGAGCGCATCGTCGAGATTGCGCTCTCCATCTACGACCGTGACGGCTACTCCGCGGTCACCTTCTCCGCCATCTCGAGGCGGGCCGGGCTGACCCGCCCCGCCCTCTACGGCTACTTCCGCAACCCCAATGACATCCTGGTCCACGCCCTGGGGCGCGACTTCGGGGAGATCGACCGCTACCTCAGGGAGCGGGTCGCAGGGCTTGTCTCCCTCGACACCGCGGGCCTCGCCCTAATCATCCATGACGCCCTGATGGCGCACCCGCGCATGCTCAAGATGCTCTCGCTCAACTACTCGGTGCTGGAGAACGGCTGCACCGAGGCCGCGCTCACCGCCTACAAGGGCCAGGTCCTCGGCGCCATCGCCACCTTCAACCAGATCCTCGACCGCTTCTTCCCGCACAGCGCGGGCACCGGGCGCGTCGACCTCGAGTTCGTGCTCTTCACCTTCATCACCTCGGTGTACATCCTCACCCACCCCTCGGACAAGCAGCTGCGGGCCATCCACGCCAATGATCCCAGCTTCGCCTTCCCGGGCTTTGAGCACCTCTGCGAGGTGGGCCTGAGGACCATCCTCGCCAGCCTCGGCGCGCCCGGCGGCGGCGCGGGATTATAATCAGGCCCAGCCCCCGGGGGCCGCGCCCCCTTTGGAGATTGCATGTCATCTGGCTTCCTTGAGCTGTTCGTCACCCTGCTCACCCTGATCGTGGCCTTTGGCTACGTGAACGAGCGCTTCTTCCACCTCTCCCACGAGATCGCGCTGATGCTCTTCTCGATGGTGGTGAGCGTGCTGCTCATCCTCGGCGCCTCCCTCTACTCGCAGGAGATTGCCAGGGAGTTCGCGGCGCGCCTGCAGCCGGTGAACATCGAGAACTTCCTGATGAACGGCGCGCTGTGCTTCATGCTCTTCGCCGGCTCCTGCCACATGCGGCTCTCTGACTTCAAGTCGCAGATGAAGGCGGTCTCCATCCTCTCCTTCATCGCCACCCTGCTCGCCACGGTGATCTATGGCCTTGCCTTCTACGGGCTCACGCAGCTGTGCGGCATCGAGATCTCGCTGCCGGTGTGCCTGCTCTTTGGCAGCATCGTCTCCCCCACCGATCCCATCGCCGCGACCAGCATCCTCAACAAGTTCGGGCTGCCCCGGGTGACCGGCTTCCTCATCGAGGGCGAGTCGCTGCTCAACGACGGGGTGGGCGTGGCGCTGTTCGTCTGCCTCTCCGGCCTCGTGACCTCCCAGTCCGGGGGCGGCAACTTCTTTGACATCATGATCCACCAGGTGTTCGGCGCCGCCACGGTCGGGGTGCTGGTCACCGCGGTGTGCTACTGGGTGTTCAAGAACTCCCGCAGCGACAGCCTCAGGGTCTTCTCCAGCCTGCTGGCAGTCTCCCTCTCCTACATCGCCTGCCAGGAGCTCGACTGCTCGGGGCCCATCGCCTCGGTGGTCTGCGGGGTGATGTTCTCCACCTTCCGCGAGAGCTCGCCCGACCCCGGGATCAAGGATCTGCCCGCCTTCGACGGCTGCTGGTCGATCCTCGACTCCTTCCTCAACTCGGTGCTCTACGTGATCCTCGGCTCCTCGATCATCTACGTGATGAACATGCCCAACGCGGTCACCATCGCCCTGCTCGCCATCGCCTGCAACCTCATCGGCCGCGGCGGCAGCGTCATGGCCTGCACCTTCATGATGTCCCCCCTGCCCGACGGCTTCAGCCGCAAGGGCTTCACCACCCTGCTCACCTGGGGCGGGCTGCGGGGCGGGCTGTGCATTGCCCTGGCGATGAGCACCAAGGAGATGGTGGATCCCAATACCTACAACATGGTGATGGGCGGCACCTACACCCTGGTCTTCTTCACCACGGTGGTCCAGGGCCTGACCCTCAGGCGGGTCTACGCCCGCATCGCCCACCACTGAGGGCGGGACGGCGAGGAAAATGGGACAGCCCCCAGGACGGGGGCTGGCAGGCAATGGCGGTCACTCCGCCCAGAACACCCGGCCCTCCCGGCGCTTGGCGGGGGCGGGGATCTCGCCGTCGATGTAGCCCACGGCGCAGTGCCCGATGCCTTCCCACTCGCCAGGAACGCCCAGATCCTGGAGCAGCTGCTGGTAGGAGGGCATCTCAAACTCCTGCCTGGCGCGGTGGATCCAGATGCTGCCAAGGCCCAGGGCATGGGCGGCGAGCAGCATGTTCCCCATCATGAGGCTCCCGTCATAGACGCGGTTGGCCCAGTTCCTGTCCGCGAGCACCACCAGGATGACCGGCGCGCCGTAGAAGGGGTCAAAGCCCTCATCCCAGCCGCCGATGCGGCAGTTGTCCGCCCGCAGGCGCTCGCGGATTTCAGGGCTGGTGACCGCGATGGTGATGGCGGACTGCTTGCCCATGCCGCTCGGGGCATAGAGTCCCGCCTCGATGATTTGCTCGATGTCCGCGCGCGGCGGCATCTCGGGCTTGAACTTGCGGATGCTCCGCCGCATGGTGATGGCCTTGATGATCTCGTTCATGGGGGGGGTCCTCCTTGGGTGGTGAAAAAATCGTTCCCGCCTAGGCCACGGGTCCGCAGCGGGCAATGACCTCGCCGATGACCCGGATCTCGCCGAGCAGCCGCCGCTCGTCAATGGCCTCGTCGGGATAGTCGGGGTTGGCCGCCCGGACCACCACGCCGCCCGCGATGGGGCGCAGGATGGTGCGGATGAGCAGGCGGTGGGCATGGATGAAGGCGTAGGTGCGGTGATCCCGCAGCGGCTCGCCGCCGCAGGGGCGCACCAGCACCGTGTCGGTGCGCAGCAGCCGCGGCTCCATGGAGTCATCGCCCATGAGGAAGGCGATGCAGGCGGTGGGATCCACCCCGCCCATCGCGCCCTTGTGCATGCAGAAGGGGGGCGCGTCGCGATCGGGCACCACCTCATCAGCGCCGTCCTCCTGGGGCTCGAGGCGGCAGACCGGGAAGGTCAAGAAGTCCTCCTCGGCATAGGGCAGGGCGATGAGGCCGTCATTGCGGTCCCGATCCTCAATCCCGCCGCGGCCGGTGAGCAGCCACATGAAGTTCACCCCGAGCGCGAAGGAGGCCTCAATGGCCTCATTGGTCTTGATGGACTGGTTGTTGCCAATCAGCCAGTTCTCCACCACGCTGTTCTTGACCCCGGCGGCCTTCGCCAGCTGCAAGGGGGTGATCCCGGACTTCTCGAGCCCGTAGCGGATGCGCTCGGAGAGGGTGGAAAAGTCCCGCCCCGCAGCCTCCGCCCCCTGCCCTTCCTGCCCTTCCATGAGCGCTCCTCCCTAAACGGCGCCGGGGATGGCCCCGGCATGGATTGCAAAAGTATACGCCACGGGCAATCCCGCCCTGCCCAGGCGCGGCGCAACTGTGATCCAGATCGAAAAACGCCGCGCTGGCACCAAACTGGTGCAAGCCCCGATCCCCCCACCCGCATCCCCCGCCCCGCCTTGCGTGGGGCGCCTTTTCGCCGCTCCCTGGGACAGGCTGCGCTATTGACATCGGGGATCACGGCCCCTAAGATTCATGCCGCAAGGCCATGCCCGGGTTTTCCTTGGATTTTGGGTAAATCCTGACCCTGGGCGGTCCTCGGCAGCGGGCGACCTCCACAGTTTCTGCGCCTCCCACTGTCCCCATGGCCGTGGCGATAGGGGGTATCCCAACTTGAACAAAAAGTCTCTCCTGAGCATTCTCATCGTGGTGGCGCTCTGTTTCCTGGCCTGGCATGTCCCGGCCTGGACCGGGGCCTTCGACCTCACCTTCCCGCAGCAGATCCTGCTGGTGATCTTCGTGGGCGCGGCCTTCCTGTGGATCCTCGAGCCCATCCCCGTCTACGGCACCTCGCTGCTGCTGATGGCGGCGATCGTCTTCCTGCTCTCCGACAGCGCCTTCGGGCCGGTCAAGGACGCCATCCTCGAGTCGGACAAGGACCACCTGCTCAAGTACAAGTCGGTGCTCGCCTCCTTCTCCGCCCCGGTGCTGATCCTCTTCCTCGGCGGCTTCTGCCTCGCCAGCGGCGCCACCAAGTACAAGCTCGACCTCAACCTCGCGCGCATCCTGCTCAAGCCCTTCGGCACCCAGCCCAAGTACGTGATGCTGGGCATGATGTCGGTGACCGCGCTGTTCTCGATGTTCATGAGCAACACCGCCACCACGGTGATGATGCTC
>JAILEI010000161.1 GCA_024688225.1 Succinivibrionaceae bacterium | reverse complement strand
CACCGCGCTTGCCGCCGCGCTCAAGGCCAACCCCGGCGCGCCGCTGCCTGACGGGGTGACCCTCAGGCAAAAGGTCGAGCTGCAGCGTGGCAAGGCCGGCAGCGACGAGCGGTTGCTCGCCGCGGTCTTCGCGCTGCCGCGCGAGGGGGAGTTCCGCTCCTGCGTGACCACCGAGGGCGGGGTGCCCACCCTGGCGGTGCTGCGCGAGGTGGGGCGCGATGACAGCCTGCCCGCTGACCAGTACGGCCCCCTGGTGCGCTCGCAGCTCTCGCAGTTCATGCGCGAGCGCATTGACGGCATGCTTTGCCGCAGCGCGCGCGCCATGAATGAGATATCATATGACGAGGATGCCATTCGCCTAGTAGAGCAAACCAACGCGGGGGAAAGATAGTCCCCCCTTGGGAGGGATCTTGACACGCCAGCCCCTGAGCCTCTCTGCCGCCGCGCTTGCGGCGGCCCTCACCCTGGGCGCGCCCGCGCCCGCCTTCGCCCTTTTGGACTGCAAGGCCCCGCCCAGCGAGGCCGAGGCCACCATCTGCCGCAATGACGGCATGCTGCGCGCCATCGCCGCGCTCACCGACCGCTTCCAGTCGCTGTTGCTGGTCACCCATGACCGGGAGGGGCTGCAGCAGATCCGCGAGCGCTCCTTGCCCGAGCTGCGCGCCTGCAAGGACGAGCAGTGCATCAAGATCTGGATCTTCGATGCCTTCAACGATCTCACCGAGCACAGCCGCAATGAGCTGCGCGAGCACGGGGAGAATGTCGCCGAGCTCGCCGACGTGCTCGACATCCGCCTTGAGGGCATCAAAGACGTGAAGGCGCCCACGGACGAGCTGCAGGCACCCGAGGATCCGCGCATCTTCCAGCTCAAGACCCTCTGCGCCACGCTCGACACCAAGGCCTGCGAGGAGGTGGGGCGCCACTACATCTCAGGCGATTGGGTGGAGAAGAACGAGGTGGCGGGGATGGTCTGGTATGAGATCTCCTGCAAGCTGGGGGGAGGCGCGGCCTGCGGCAGCATCGGCGCCGCCCACCTCTTCGGCGCGCCGCTGCTAAAGGTCAGGCGCGACAACCGCACCGCCTTCGTCTACCTAAAGCGCTCCTGCGACAACCTCGGCTACGCCGACGCCTGCGACCTTTTGGGCAACTCCTACTACAAGG
This sequence comes from Succinivibrionaceae bacterium, assembly GCA_024688225.1. Taxonomy (GTDB): domain Bacteria; phylum Pseudomonadota; class Gammaproteobacteria; order Enterobacterales; family Succinivibrionaceae; genus JAILEI01. The sequence goes on along the minus strand of JAILEI010000161.1, from coordinate 2,417 downwards.
GCCAGGCGGTGCGCAAGAGCCTTGAGAAGGCCTCGCGCTACCACGCGGAGGCCTGCAAGCTGCGCGGGACGGGCGACTGTGAGCCGGTGGGGCTGCTTGGCCACTGCCAAAAGGGCGACAGCGAGGCCTGCGCGAGCTATGAGCTCGGCTTCGCGGCCCTGGCCGGCCGCTTCAACCTGCCCTAGGCGCCGTTGAACACCGCAAGGCGCGCCGCGCCGCCCTCCGAGGCGAGGGCGGGGTAGAGCGCGTCCATCATCTCCCCGAGGCGCTCCTTGAGCTGGTAGGGGGGATTGAGGATCAGCATCCCCGATCCGCACATCCCATGCCCCTCGGGCTGCGGGCCAACCCGCATCTCCACCTGCAGCAGCTCCGGCCCCAGGCGCGAGATGGCGTGGGTGAGGTTCTTGGAGTAGTCCAGCTCGCGGGCGAGCACCGGGTACCAGATGGCGAAGATGCCCACCTGCCACTTGGCAAGCGCCCCCTTGAGCGCCTTGAGCAGGCTGTGGATCTCGCCCTGCACCTCATAGGAGGGATCGATGAGGCACAGGCCGCGGCGCGGGGTGGGGGGCAGCAGCGCCCCGAGCGCCTCGTAGGCGTCGCGGCGGTGCACCGCCACCCTGGGATCGTGCCGAAAGCGCTGCTCGAGCGCCTTGTGGTCGGCGGGGTGGAGCTCATTGAGCAGCAGCCGGTCGCACTCGCGGCACAGCGCCGCGGCGAGGGTGGGGGATCCCGGGTAGGCGCGCGGGGCGGCACCTTCGGGGAGATCGGGGTTGAGGGCGGCGAGCGCCGCATAGTACCCCGGCACCAGCTCACGCAGCCGCGCGTTGCCCATGATCTTGGCGACGCCGCCCTGGTACTCGCGGTTGCGCGAGGCGAACTCGCCGCGCAGGTCATACGCCCCGGCGCCTGCGTGGGTGTCGAGGTAGCTAAGCGGCTTGTCCTTTTGGGTGAGCATCCCCAGCAGCAGGCAGAGGGTGAGGTGCTTGAGGCAGTCGGCGTGGTTCCCGGAGTGGAAGGCGTGGCGGTAGCTGAGCATGGGGCGTCGCTCCTTTTGGGTGGGCTGGGCTTTGCATTATAGCCCCTTGCCCAAAGCAAAGGGGGATCCGCAATGCGGATCCCCCGGGTGGTGCTGGAGAGGTCAGGCGCGGCGCTAGCCGAATATCGAGCTCAGCCCGGCCTCCGAGTCAATGAGGTGGGACGCCACGCTCTCATAGTTGACCTTGTAGCTGCCATTCCTGATGGATTCCTTGATCCCCGCGACCTTGGCCTCGTCGATGCCGCTGGCCGCGCGCGCCACCTCGATGCCGCGCTGCGCCACGCTGGTGCTCGAGAGGGTGACGCTGTCGCGCTGGGCGCCGCGCCCCGCCGCCGTGGGTGACTGGTTCTTGACCTTGTTGCTGCCTACTGGATCCGCGAGGCTTTTAATCGCGTGATCGCTCAATGCTGTGACTGACATTTTCCTTTACCTCTCCTTGGGTGCCGGGCTGTAACCGGCTTTTCTCTTCCTGCACTTTCTTAACGGCCAAATCCCAAAACCCTTTAGGCAAATTGTCCAAAAAGTGCGGAAAACGGCGCCGGGGGAGCATAATTTATTATTTCTGTCTTGTATTTCATATAGTTGCTTGCCCAGGAACCGCTACCCAGGCGCCATTCCCCGAGCCTTTTTGGGGGCCTTTTCGCGCCTGGATGCCTTCAAAACGGCAGGATCCAAAAATACTTTAGCGGTTTTTTTTCGCATTTTTTTGATCCCGCCCCCAGCGGCCAAACCCGCCCTTGCGGCGTCCATGCTAAAATCCTGACAGTCAGGGGGCGTGGCCGCCCCCGCCCTGTCATTCTCTCATCGCCCCGGGGCGGCAGCCCTGGGGGGCAAAGGAGCCGCAGCATGGCCATGCTCGATGCCGGGCAGCTCTTCCCGGTGGTGGCAATTGCCCGGGGCATTCCCCCTAAGGAGCTGGTGCGGCGCGCCCGTGAGCTGCAGCTTGCGGGGGTGCCGGCCCTCGAGGTGACCTTCCCCCACGGCGAGGGCGCCGATCCCGCCGCCACCCTCGAGGGGATCGCCTGGGTCCTGCGCGAGTGCCCGGGCCTGCTGGTGGGGGCGGGCACCGTGCTCAGCGCGGAAGAGGCCGCCCTGGCGCAGCGCGCCGGGGCGCGCTTTGCCCTCAGCCCCCATTTCGACCCCGCCCTGGTGGAGCGCGAGCTCTCGCTCGGGCTGCTGCCCATCCCCGGGGCGCTCACCCCCAGCGAGGTGGTCGCGGCGCACCGCGCCGGCGCGCCGCTGGTCAAGGTTTTCCCCGCCGCGCCCCTGGGCGCGCAGTACATCCGCGACCTAAGGGGCCCCTTGCCGCACATCCCGCTGATGGCCGTGGGGGGCATCGGGGCGGGCAACGCCCGCGAGTTCAGGGCGGCGGGCTGCTGCT
>JAILEI010000144.1 GCA_024688225.1 Succinivibrionaceae bacterium | reverse complement strand
CGTCCGGCACCCTCGGGCAGTCGCTCGCCGACGGGGTGGGCAACGCCGCCGCCGGCGCCGTGGGCCAGCGCGGCGTGGCCACCACGCTCACCGTGCCCCCGGGGAGGGAAATCACCATCACCACCACCCACGACCTGCGCTTTGGGGGACCCTACCATGCATAAGCAAGCCCTATCCGCCGCGCTCCTAGCCGCGCTCACCCTGCTGCCCGCCCCTGGCAGCGCCAACTGGTTCACGGACCGCTTCTCCAACAGCGCCCGGGGCGTGCAGGAGGTCATAGATCCCAAGGCCCTGCAGGAGTCCATCAACCAGGGGATCCGGCAGATGAACCAGTGGGAGACCGAGAACCGCAACAAGCTCGCCGAGATCGCGGAGCTCGAGAAAACGCGCGTCCTCGAGGAGCGCAACAGCGAGATGCCCGGCAAGGCCGGCTGGGCGGGCATCGACGAGGTCAACGGGCGCACCCTGGCCATGCTGCACGCCAGCAAGAGCCTGTGGCAGCAGTACGGCAGCGCCAGCGAGTACCTCGCGGCCTTCAAGAAGTCCTCGGCGTGGCGCCAGTGCTTCAGCACCCGCGGCTGCACCTTCAGCCGCAGCCTCTCGCTCCTCGACGAGCGGGGCGTGGACTACGCCACCCAGGCCTACCTCAGCGCGCAGCGGATGCAGCAAAAGCTCAGCGCCGACATCGCCGCGCTCGAGCGCATCTCCCGCGAGGCGCGCGCCGCAGAGGGGCGCGGCGCGGCCCTCGACGCGCTCAACAAGATCAACTCCTCCATGGCCGACAGCATGCTCGACCTCGGGCACGGGACCGCGGCGCTGGTGGGCATCATCAGCCATGACAGCGCCATGCGCCACCAGGCGGCGGCGGACAACGACAGCGCCGCCGCCTACATCTTCGGGCAGGACCTCGAGGTGCACTCGCGCGGTGCCACCTTCGAGGTGGGGCGCTGACCATGGGCGCCCGGGCCCTGGCCGCGCTGGCCGCCCTCGCCCCGCTCGCCGCCCTGGCGGCCGATCCCGGCTACCCGGGGGTGTTCAACCCCGAGGAGCTCATTGCCGGCATCCTCGCGGACTTCAGGGACGCCTCCCTGGCCGCCACGGCGCGGATCCAGGCGGTGAGCACCAGCCTGTTCTGGATCCTGCTCTCGATCTCCATCGCCCTGAGCGGCATCAGGAGCATTTTCCAGCAAGGCAGCGACCTCGGGCTGTTCTTCGCCACCCTGGTGCGAATCGCCCTCACCGCCGGCTTCTACCTGTTCCTGCTGCAGAACGCCCCGGACTGGAGCGCCGACCTCATCAACTCGCTCTCGCGGCTGGGGTCAGGCGGCGCCGGCGGCGGCCCCGCCGAGTTCTTCGACCAGGTGCTCAACATCAGCAACCGCTTCCTGCGCCGCCTCCAGGAGGACGACTCCTCCTACCTGATGCGCGCGGTGATGGGGGCCGGCATCGTCATCTTCGACCTGCTGATGCTCTTGGCCGCGGGCAACTACCTGGTGATCTTCATCGGCGCCAGCGTGGTGTGCATGGTGGGCTCGCTCTGCCTGGCCTTCGGGGTGCTCAGCCACACCCAGGACATCGCCGTATCCTACCTGAGGACCGTGCTTTCCTTCGGGCTGCAGCTGCTGTGCATGTTCCTGCTGTGCGGCATCTCGCTGTCCATCATGGAGCGCGCCTACTCAGACCTGCTGGGCGCCACCACCGCCCCCATCTACACCGACCTCGCCGAGTTCGTCTTCATCGCGCTGCTCCTCGCGCTGCTCTCCTTCCGCCTGCCCGCCATGGTGGGGCAGATTGCCCTGGGCGGATCCCGCCCGGGGGCGCTCGCGGACCTCGGCGGCGGCATGCTCCGCTCCGGGTTTTCGCGGCTGGCCTCCGTGGCGCGCTCCATCAGGATCCACCGCTGATGCCCAGCGCTGGTGCAGGCTTGAAATCCCCCCCCAATGCCATATAATTGGTGCAGTCCAACCAGGAGTCCACCATGCTAGAACCAGTGAAAACCGACTCGGCCCTCTACCGAGCGTTCAACCGCGTGCCCTTCATCATGCAGATTGTCATCGGGTTGGTGATCGGCATCC
>JAILEI010000134.1 GCA_024688225.1 Succinivibrionaceae bacterium | reverse complement strand
CACCGCGGGGGCCGGGGCGGGGGCTGCGGCCGGGGCCGCGGGGGGGGTATCAGCCATAGGTCACTCCAGGGACGTCAGTCCTTCTTGCTGTCAGCCGTTTCCGGGCCCAGCCATTCCTTGATCACCTCAGCGGTCAGCTGGGGCTCATTGGAGACCAGGGTGCGCACCGCCTTGAGCAGGTCATGCTCCTGGTGGAGGTTGGGCAGCTCAATGCCGCCATCCTGGTTGACCGTGTAGACCTGGCTGTTGCGCTCGTTCTGGGCGGCGATGAGGTTGAGATCATCATTGCCCTCCAGGGCGGACAGTTCGTCAAGGTCAGCCTGCTCGAGATCGTTGTCGGTCTCGCTCTTGCCATGGATGAGGCGGTTGACCATCGGCCTAATCACGAACACCACCAGGATCAGGATCACCAGCACGGCGCCCGCGACCCTCACGATGCGGTAGAGGTAGTCCTCCTGCCACCAGGGCTTGGGTGGCACCTCCTCGGGATGGGGGAAGGAAACCGTCTCGACCCGCACAAAGTCGCCGCGGCGCTCGTCAAGGCCCAGGCCGCCCTTCACCAGCGCGGCAATCTTGTCGAGATCCGCCTGCGGGCGGGGCACATAGTCATGGAGTCCCTCCTCGTTCTTGACCCGCATGTAGTCCACCGCCACCGACACGGTCAGGCGGGTCACGCTGTTGGAGGGGCGCACCGTGTGGCGCACCGTGGTGTCAACCTCGTAGTTGCGCACGGCCTCACGACTTTCCGGGGTCTGCCTGGCGGACTCGGAGGCGCTGCCATCGGCGGTGCCGTCCTTGAGCTGCTGCGGAATGGAGGCATTGGCCGGGGGCTGGTTGGACAGCGAGCCGGGAACCCCGTAGGGGTTGGTCTTGTCGCTCTCCCCGCGCCGCTCCTTGAGGGTCTCGGAGCGCACCGCCTGGCTGTCGGGGTTGTAGAGCTGGGAGGTTTCCTCCTCGAGAGTGGTGTCGAGGGTGACATCCACCTCAGAGGTATAGTTGCCAAGGCCCAGCATCGGGGCCAGGATGGAGTCGAGCTTGTCTCGGTACTGTGCCTCGCGCAGTGTCCTTAGCTCAAACTCGCGCTCAAGCTTGTCCTGCTTGGTGCCGCTGCTGTAGTTCTCGGCGCTCAGCAGGCGCCCGTTCTGGTCCGTGACTGTCACGTCCTTGGTCATCATGTTGTGGACCGAGGAGGCCACGGTGAAGCGGATCGAGTTGACGTTCTCAGGGCTGAGGAAGAAACCGTTCTTGAGGGTCACCACCACCGCCGCGGTGGGATGGGACTGCTGGCGGGCAAACACGTTCTGGCGGGGGATGGCCAGGAGCACCGTGGCGTGGCTGACCCCCTCAATGCGCTCAATGGCAGCCGCCAGCTGCATCTCGCGCCCATGCTTGATGCGCTCGCTTTCCATGCGCTGGGAGACGCCAAACCCGCTGTCCGTCATCAGGATCTGGTCGCCCTCGTCCTTGTTCTCAGCGGGCAGGGCAATGCCCTGGCGGAGCATGGCCTCGCGGATCTTGGTGTACTCGGTGGCGTTGACCGTCACTGTCTCGCTGCCGCGCAGCTCGTAGGCAAAGCCCTGGGTGTCGAGGAAGTCGAGGACCTTGCCGATCTCCTGGGGGCTGTAGCGCCCGAGCTCGCGCTGGGCAACGTTGTCGTTGTCGCCGCCACCCTGCATGCTGATCAGGGCAAAGATGACCGCAGCAAGGAAAATGACGAGGAAACCGATGATGACCATGCGGCGCATCACCTCGCCATTGGCAAAGAAAGCGCGCATGGACTCGCCCATGCCGCCCTTTTTCTTTTCCCCCTCAACCGCCTGCTCAGGCACCACGACCTCAGGGGTTGCCTCGGGTGCCTCGGCGCCCCCGCCCACTGCCGCCACGGCGGTCGAGCCCGCAGCCTGGGCCGCGGGGCCCTGCACCGTGGCGACCGCGCCGCCCTCGGCGCCCCCCGCCCCGGTTGCCACTGGCAAATCCCTGTCCGACATGATCCCTGCTAACCCCTAGAAAATCCTAAGCCTATCAAGTTTATCAAATTCCGTCAAATTTGCATCTGCATTATTTGGCGGTAGGCCTCAACCACCTTGTTCCTGATCTGCATGGTCGCCTCAAAGGACAGCCGGGCCTTCTGCGTGGAGAGCATTACGTCCGCGAGGGTCATCGAGCGATCCCCGAGGTCAAAGCGCTGCTGCATCGAGTTGGCCTCATTGTTGGTCGAGTTCATGTCCTCAAAGGCATCCTTGAGCATGCCGGCGAACTTGCCCACGCTGTCCTCGGCAGTGACGGGGGCCACCCCACCCTGCCCGGTCACCGCCAGCGGCGCGGCCTCCCCTGCATCCGCCTGTGCCGGCGCGGGTGCCGCGCCCTGCTGTAGTTCCCGCATCTGCCGCTGCATGTTGGCAAGCCCGGCCATGATGGAACTGGTGCTGATTGAGGAAGCGTCGATGCCCATGCCCATTTTCTTTCTCCCGCGGCGCCGTCAAGTTTGTGGCGCAATCACTGTCGCAGGGTTTTAATCAAGATGCGTGCCAATCTGGTACCGGGCAATATTCAACCTTAAAATCAACAAGTAAAAAAAGGGCGCCCCACAGCACCTGGGACGCCCTGGGCATTACGCACTGATCAGAGCAGGGTGCTGTCGTTGTCGAGCACCTTCACCCCCTCGTCATCGGCGTACAGCACCACATCGACCCCGCGGCGCGCAAACAGGCCCACGGTCACCACCCCGGGGATGGAGTTGATGTGATCCTCGGCGCTGACCGCGTCCGGGATCATGAAGTTGTGCACGTCAAGGATTTCACAGCCATTGTCCGTGATGCACCCCTCGCGCAGCACCGGCTCCCCGCCCATGGCGCGCAGCGTGCGCGCCACCTGGGCCCTGGCCATGGGGATGACCTCCACGGGGAGGGGGAAGCGCCCCAGCTGCGTGACCAGCTTGGACTTGTCCACAATGCAGACAAAGGTGCGCGCCATCGAGGCCAGGATTTTCTCCCGGGTCAGGCAGGCGCCGCCGCCCTTGATGGCCTCAAAGCGCTCGTTGACCTCGTCCGCGCCGTCAATGTAGACATCGTAGCCGTCGATGGTATTGGGATCCACCACCTCTACCCCAATGTCCCTGAGCATGGCCGTGGTCTTGTTGGAGCTGGAGACCGCCCGCCCCACCCGGATGCCCTCGCTGGCAATCTGCTCAATGAACTTGGCCACGGTCGACCCGCTGCCCACCCCGAGCACGCCTCCCACGGGTATGTAGGACAGGGCCGCGCGGGCCACCATCAGCTTCAACTCATCCTGGCTCTTCATGCTTGCTACTCCACTGTAATCCGGGCAAAGCGGCGCTTGCCCACCTGGTAAACATGGGTTCCCGGGAGCGCCGGGGCCTTGGTGTCAGCCACCACCTGCCCGTCAATGCGCACCGCGTTGGCCTTGATCATGCGCATGGCCTCCGAGGTGGACGGGCACAGCCCCGCCGCCTTGAGCAGCCCCGGCAGGGGGGAGGCCGGCAGCGACATCTCAGGCATGTCCTCCGGGAGCGCGCCCTTCTGGAACTGGGACAGGAAGCCATCGGCCGCCTCGGCCGCTGCCTGGGCGCCGTGGTAGCGCTCCACCAGCTCCTTGCCCAGGGCAATCTTGGCGTCACGGGGGTTCATGGCGCCCCCGGCGCAGTCCTCGCGCATGGACTTGATTTCGTCAACCGGGCGTGCTGACAGCAGGTCAAAGTACTGCCACATCAGCTCATCGCTCAGCGACATGATCTTGCCGAACATCTCGCGGGGCGGCTCATCCACGCCAATGTAGTTGCCCGCGCTCTTGGACATCTTCTTCACGCCATCGAGGCCCACCAGGAGCGGCATGGTCAGCACGCACTGGGGCTCAAGGCCGGCGTTGCGCTGCAGCTCGCGGCCCATCAGGAGGTTGAACTTCTGGTCCGTGCCCCCCAGTTCGAGGTCGGACTTGATGGCAATCGAGTCATAGCCCTGGAAGAGCGGGTAGAGGAACTCATGGATGGCGATGGGCTGGCCGCCCTGGTAGCGCTTGGTGAAGTCATCGCGCTCGAGCATCCGCGCCACGGTCAGCTGCGAGGCCAGGCGGATCACCCCCTCCGCGCCGAGCTTGCCCAGCCACTCGGAGTTGTGGCGGATTTCGGTCTTGCCCGGGTCAAGGATCTTGAAGGCCTGGTCGGAGTAGGTCTTGGCGTTCTCCAGGATCTTCTCGCGGGGCAGCTGGGGCCGGGTGGCGTTCTTGCCGGAGGGATCGCCCACGGCGGCGGTGAAGTCACCAATGATGAGCACCACATGGTGCCCCAGCTCCTGGAAGGCCCGCAGCTTGTTGAGGATCACAGTGTGGCCAAGGTGGATGTCCGGGGCGGTGGGATCCATGCCCAGCTTGATGTTGAGGGTCCTTCCTGAGGAAAGCTTCTTCCTCAGCTCATCCTCGGGGATCAGTTCCTCGGCGCCACGCATGATCTCGCGCATGGCCCTCTCTATGTCAGGCATCGGTCTGCAAGCCTCCCAGCAGTTTTTCAAACACAATCTTAAATTATACTTAGTATCATGCCCCGGTGAAAAGTCATTTGCGCGCCCACCCGCCCCGTCCCCCCGACGGAACGATGCGGTGGGCCTGCTATCATCACCGGGGGCAGGAGGCGCGGGAAATGGAAGCCCAGGAGGCGACAATGGCAACTGAAATCTACGTGGGGCTGATGTCCGGCACCAGCATTGATGGGCTGGATGCCTGCCTGCTAGGCATCGAGGGCGGGCGGCCCCGCCCCCTCCACACCCTGAGCCGCGCCTTCCCGGCGGATCTCAGGCTGGAGCTGCACCGCCTCTGCTCCCCTGGCGACAATGAGATTGAGCGCGCGGGCGCGGCCCGCGCCCGCCTTGCCGCCGAGGCCGCGGCGCTGACGCTCGACCTGCTGGGCGCCGCGGGGGTACCTCCCCAGGAGGTGGTGGCCATTGGCTCCCATGGCCAGACCATCCGCCACCACCCCAGCGCCGGCTACTCCTGGCAGCTTGACGATGGGGCCCGGATCGCGTACCTCACCGGCATTGACACCATCACCGACTTCCGCAGCGCCGACGTGGCCGCCCAGGGGCAGGGCGCGCCGCTGACCCCCATTTTCCACCAGGTCGCCCTCGCCTCGCCCGAGCGGGTCCGGCTGGTGCTCAACCTGGGAGGCATCGCCAACCTGACGGCGCTGCGGCCGGGAGGGGCCATCGAGTGCGGCTTTGACACCGGCCCCGCCAACACCCTGCTCGACCTGGCCTGCCGCGAGCTGTTCGGCATCCCCTATGACAAGGACGCCACCCTGGCGCGCCAGGGACAGCCGCGGCTGGACTGGCTGCAGCGCTACCTGGCCCACCCCTACTTCTCAAGGCGCCCACCCAAGTCCACGGGCCGCGAGGACTTCAGCCCTGCCTTCATCCGCACCGAGCTGGAGGCCTGCCGCGCCGAGCCGCGGCTGGGCCCGGACCTGCTCGCCACGCTCTGCGAGCTCACCGCGCTCACCGTGGTCAATGAGGTGCGGGCCCTCAGGCACCGCATGGGCTTTTTGGAGGCAGACCTAATCCTTTGCGGGGGCGGGGCCTTCAACCCCTTGCTGGCTGAGCGGCTGTCAGCGCTGCTTAGGCGGGACGGGATTGCACTCAGGCGCTCTGGGGAGTTTGGGGTGGACGAGCAATACCTCGAGAGCGAGGCCTTTGCCTACTTTGCCCATGAGCTGGTCCATTGCCACCCCTTAGGACTGAGCGCCGTGACCGGCGCGAGGCGGGATCTCATTGGCGGGGCGCTTTACCCGGCCCCAGGCGGGCACTTCAGCCGCAGCCAGGCAATTCCCCGCCGCTGACCGCCAGGGTGAGGAGGCGCAGCGCCTCGCGGGCAGTCCCCAGGCGCACCGCCTCGCGATCCCCGGGAAAGACATGGTGGTAGGCCAGGGCCCCACCGGCACCCGCCCTGGCCAGGCCAATCCACACAGTGCCCAGGGGCTTGGCGGCAGATCCGCCGTCTGGGCCGGCAATGCCCGTGACCGACACCGCCACCGTGGCCCCCGAGCGCGACAGCGCCCCCTCGGCCATGGCGCGCGCCGTCTCGGCGCTCACCGCGCCGTGCGCCTGTATGGTTTCCGCCGCCACCCCCAGGAGGCTGGTCTTGGCCGCGTTTGAGTAGGTGACAAAGGAGCAGTCCAGGTAGGCGGAACTGCCTGGCACATCCACAATGAAGGAGGAAATCATGCCGCCCGTCAGGGACTCGGCGGTGGCCAGCTTGAAATTGCGGCCCTCGCGGCTCAGTTCCCGGAGCCTTAATGCCAGGGCCCGGCAATCCTGGCGCAGGGACTCATGGCCTTCCATCAGCGCCTCCGCTTGAGCGAGGTAATCCCGTAGGCATTGCGGGCCTTGATCCCCGCGACATGCGGCCTTTGCTCGGGACTTGGGGCAGGGGCGGGCTCATTTGCCGGGGAATCGGGCTGCGGGGCGGCGGCAGGCTCTGCGGGCCCGGCCTCATGGGCGCCCTCCCCGGGCAGGGCACCCTTGACCTTGCCCAGCAGCATGAGCTCCGCCTCGGCGATGCCCGTGCGCGCCGCCACCTCGCGCACCGAGGCCCCGTCACGGAGCATGGACAGCGCCAGATCCTCCCGGGCAGGCTCGGCCGCCGCCCCCGTGGCGGGG
>JAILEI010000049.1 GCA_024688225.1 Succinivibrionaceae bacterium | reverse complement strand
GGTGCCAGTCCCGTCGTTGCCCTTCTTTTCGGTGCCAGTCCCGTCGTTGCCCTTCTTTTCGGTGGCATCCCCTTCGCCTTCCTTTTTCTCCTCCGGCCCATCCATGCCGGCAGTGGCGGTGATGCTGGTCTCCTTTTGCTTTAGCTCCTCAGTCATCTTCAGGCCCGAGGCGAGGATTTTGCCCTTGCCGTTGAAGTTGAGGCCGGCATAGGAATTGCCGCAGAGGACCGCGCCCACGATCAAGGCAATCATGTCCTCGACGTTCTTGACCAGGTTCACGCACAGGTATACGCCACCTCCCCAGGTGAGGTGGCGGCTCTTGATGATCCGGGTGTTGAACCACTTGGGGGAGAGGTACTTGAAGAGCATCGCCCCGATGTCGATGAGGGTGGCAATGATGTCTAATACCGACACCAGCACGAGGAACATGTTCCGGTCCTCGTTGAATACCTTGAAGCTGAAGCCGTGCTTAATGAACCTCGGGATGTAGGTGTTGAGCAGCCGCCAGACCTTGTTGAGGGAGTTGTAGCCGACCTTGACCAGGTTGTGCTGTTCCTCGGTGAACTTGGCGAGGTTCTCGCTGGTGGTGTTGACGTGATTGCCATCCTTGTCCACCTCGTCGTCGGTGGTGGGATTGCCATTGGCGTCCACGCTGGTGGCGCAGGACTCGGCAAAGGTGACCAGCTCGCGGCCCTGATCAATGCAGGCCCTGACTGTTTCCTGGATGATGTCCGCGCGCCCCTGGGCCTTGATCCCCACCGTGATGCCGGTGACGGCGGTGCCGCCGCGCGAGACCTTGAAGCCGGAGTTGCTCCAGTCGACCAGGCTGGCGCCGTGCTTGCCCGAAATGGAGACGTTGGGGGCAGTCACCACGAAGCCCATGGAGGGGTGTAAGGTGGCCACGGTCGAGATGGTGCCGGTGGATGCGGAGGGAATGAACTCGGAGACGATGTTGACGCTGTCCGGGGTCAGGCTGACGCTGTTGCGCCCGGACTTGATGGTGACTCCCTGGTTGCCTGAGATGGTGACCACCTTGCCGTGCAGGCTGAGGTTGCCCTCCGCTGAGATCTCGAGGTTGCCGTCGGCACCCTTGTCGCCCTCTGGATCGGAGTTGGATTCCAGTTTCATCTGGTTGGACTTCAGCCCCAGGGTGCTGGCGCTGAGGGTGACGTCCTGGTATTCCTGGTTCAGATCTTCCATGTGCTCTCCGTGCTCCTAGACGATGTAGCTCTCAGGATCGGGATCCTGGGGCTCGTAGGCGTCAAACATGGTGGCCTTGAGTTCCCTGGCCTTGGCCGCGATGGCCCCATGGGCCCTGACCAGCCGCTCGTGGGCCTGCCCGAGCGCCTGGCGCTCGGCGTCGCCGAGCTCAAGGCCGCGGAACTTGCCGATGAGGCTGCGCCGGCACTCGCGGTAGGCCGCCAGGCTGCGCCGGTACTCCTGCCTTAGGGCGGCACAGGACTCAGCGTGCATTTCCTCAAAGAACATCTGGGCGGTGTTGGCGAGGTGGGTGTCGCCAAAGCCCGTGATGAGGCTGTGCATCTCCCCGCGGATGAGGGCGCCCTCGATTTGCGCGGTGAGGTCGCCCGGGCCCCTGGAGAGGCGCAGCTGCGCCCCGTGGCCGCCGATGCTGAGGCTGCCTGCCGTGTCGAGCCAGGGCAGGGTGCCCATGCCGGTGCTCTCCAGCAAGGAGAGGTGCCCGGGGACGGGGTGGTAGGACCAAAGCTGCAGCCGCCCGCCGAGCGCCACCACCAGGGCGTGGTCGCCCACGCAGGGGAAGTAGTGGCGCCCCGCGGTCCCGTTGGGGCCGCTGTTGCGCACCACCACCGGGCGGTCGCCGCCGCGGGGCAGCAGGTAGAAGAAGGTGGGGTCGCCGGGGTGGTCAAAGCTGCAGGGCACCCGCTGGCCGCAGCGCTCCAGGCTGCCTGACCCGTCGCAGACCGTGCCCTCGAGGGTGAGGGCGCGGCCGCCCAACAGGCGGAGGGGGTCGCCGGCGTCCCCCAGCACGGGCAGGCGCGCGGGCTTGTCGGTGAGCGAGATCCCCTCGCAGGCCACGGTGGCTGCCACGCTGGCCTCAAGGGCCGCAATCGCCGGGTGCAGGGCGAAGTCCTGGGGATAGTTGATGTTGTAGGAGAGCTCTGCCGAGGTGATCAGGATCTCCGGGTCGCCGCCTGGGCAGAAGTCCCGGAGGGTGGCGCGGCTGCCGGCCATGGCGCCCAGGCTGGTGGTGGTGAAGGACCAGTGGGCGCGGGGGGCGAGGCACCCGCGCACGCACTCCTGGGTGATGCGCTCGTCGCCCATGTCCACGAAGCACAGGTCGTCCGAGCCCTCCTCCTTGATGGTCTCATAGTGGCCAAAGCAGCCCGCAAGGGTGAGGGTGCCGGGACCGCCCCGCGAGGCGCCGTCATGGTAGGTGAAGATCTGGTCCGGCCCCGGGCCGTCGCTGCGCCAGGTGGCAAGGTCGCGCGCGAAGTCATCCGCGTGGGGGCTGTGGGCCTGGAGGCTGAGATCCCCGGGATCGCCCTCCCCGGCGGGGCGGAGCCGGTAGCCCTTGCCCGAGTCGCTGAGGTAGATGGCGCCCTGCCTCGGGCCCTTGAGGGTGTCCTCGGTGAGGTTGATGCCGCTGATGAGGCAGAGGCGGCAGATGAAGTCGTAGTCGCTCTCGTCGATCTGGGTGAGGATGCGGTTTTTGCGGAAGTCGCTGTGATCGAGCAGCCCTGGGTCGATGACCGCCTTGAGGCCGTGCTCGGCGAGGATGGCGGCCAGGGTGTCGGGCACCGCCTCGCGCACGAAGGAGCGGGAGCGGACGGTGTGCCTGAGGCGGCACAGGCCGGAGGCGATCTCAAGCTCATAGCAGCAGGCGTCATGCTGGTCGGGGCGCGCCGGGTCATGGTAGGCGGTGCCGAGGTAGCGCAGGGCGGCGATGGCCCCCGTGAAGGCGCGGGTTATGGTGCCGTCCGAGAGCTCCACAGTGGCCTCGCGCCCGGCCAGGGCGCCCAGCTCCCGCTCGCTGAGCGGGGCGGGGGCGAGCATGGTCAGCCGCGCCGAGAAGGGGATGCCCACCCCCTCGCGCGCCCTGATGGCGTAGGGCACCATCCCCCCGGGCAGGCCGGGATCGCAGTCTATGGTGATGGAAAGTCTCTTGTCCATGGCATTGCCTCATCCACAAGGCCGCACCACGGCCCTTGGCTGATTATGCCATCCCGTGCCCCGGG
>JAILEI010000110.1 GCA_024688225.1 Succinivibrionaceae bacterium | reverse complement strand
GACAGCTGGGCCATCAGCCTGGGCGGCATCGTGTCCATGACGCTGGGCAGGACCTCGCGCGTTGAGATCAACGGCCATGAGTACGCCCTCCCCCCGGAGCTCATCGGGAGGCGCATCCAGGCCGAGCAGCGCGAGGGCATCATCGTCTTCCTCGACCATGGGCGCCCGGTCTGCACCTACCGCAGGCAGGACGGCGTGCCGGGGCTCTCCACCAAGCCTGGGTACACGCCCGCGGGGCACCTCTTCATCGAGGTGCTCAAGGCAACGCCCAGCTCAATGCTGCTGGAGTGGGCGCAGGCCATCGGGCCCAACACCCTCAGGCGCGCCACCTCGCTGCTCCATGGCCGGCGCGACATCGACTCACTGCGCCGTTGCGTGAAGTTCCTCGGCCTGCCGGGGGGCAACCCGGACCTCTACCCGGTGTTCGAGTCCTTCCTCGCCACTGTGGGATGCACGCTCGGCGTGAGCAGGCTCGCCGAGAAGTGGAGGATGCTGCCAGGCAAGCCGGACACCACCAGGCAGGACCCAACCTACACGTTCCAGCGTCTCCACTCCATGGTCGAGGCAAGGCTGCTGGGCGGCGACAGCCCGCTGAACTGGCGGGCCGGGACCGGCAGCGGCCTGGGTGGCGGGCAGCCAAGGAAGGGAATTGTGTTCCTGAACAGCGTGCCGCCCCAGCCCTGCGGCGGTGGCGATCCTGCCGTGGCCAGCGCCGGCGATCCGCCCGTGGCCAGCGCCGGCGATCCGCCCGTGGCCAGCGCTGGCGATCCGCCCGCGGCCAACGCCGGCGATCCGCCCGAGGCCAGCGCTGGCGATCCGCCCGCGGCCAACGCTGGCGATCCTCGGCAACCGCACCTTAACTAAGCACCAGGCAAGGAGAAAACAGGAAATGAATGAGGAAGTGTCCTCGCTGATGAGGCAGGTCGGGATGAAGTACGCAGTCAAGGCGTACGCCGACCTTTGCAACGATGCCAACCTGATGTCGTCCATATCGGTTGACGACGCGCTCATGTCACTGCTGGTGGCGGAGCGTGACGGCAGGGACTGCGCCAGGCAGAGGCTGCTGATGGGCCAGGCCAGGATACCAATCATGGCCGAGATGTCGGAGATCTCATACGATGAGGCGCGGGGCCCGGAGTTCGCCCGGGCGATGTCGGTGGTGCGCACCATGTCCTGGGTGAGGACGGGCAACAACCTCTGCCTGCTTGGGGGCAGTGGCTCTGGCAAAACATTCCTAATCTCAGCCCTTGCCAGGGAGGCGGTTAGGCACGGCTACCCCACGCTCTTCACCGGGGCGAGGGACATTGCCTCCATGCTGGCCGAGCGGCGCGCCCAGGGCGCCGCTGCGTACCAGTCCGAGCGCACCAAGCTGAAGAAAAAGGCATTGATCGTGCTGGATGATCTTTGCCTGACCCACATGGACGAGGCGGAAATCCAGGGCCTGTTCGACCTGCTCAACGACCGCGCGGGCATCAAGTCGGTCGCCGTCCTGTCACAGAAGGACCCGGTGCGGTGGAACGAGGAGATGGGGCCCTCCGCGGTCGGCGAGGCCCTGGTGGAGAGGATCATGGCAAACTCAATCACCATCAGCCTCGGCACGGGCTCGAGGAGGAAGACCGCCGACATTGACGCCCTGAGGGGTGCCTGACCATATCCCATCGCGCCGGCGCGCCTGCGCCGGCGCCCCTTCCCTCCCGCATTTCCCATTCCCGTGCCCCCACCGGCAAACACTGTAAAATAATTCCTGCGACAGGACTGTAAACTGCAGTAAGGAATTTTTTGCGCGAGATGGAGGAATTGTGATGAGCATCACAAAGGCAACGGCCGAGACAGTCAAGGCGGCATGGGAGTCCCTGCTCAGGGCGGGGAAGCACGCCGACCCCCAGTCAATCCAGAAAGTCACCGGGGGCTCGCTCTCAACGGTCTACAAGCTGTACCGCCAGCTGCGCCTGGAGGAGGCGGAGAGGGAGATCAGGCGGCGCGAGGACGACAACGAGGACTACCTGCACTCAGTGGCGGCCGAGCTGGTTGAGCAGCTTTACTCGCACTGCAAGGCCAGGGCG
>JAILEI010000092.1 GCA_024688225.1 Succinivibrionaceae bacterium | reverse complement strand
GCTCTTGCGCGAGCAACTGATGCCCTCGGTGGTCAACGCCTTCGCCTTTATGATGTACCTGGTGGTGGTGCCCATCTTCACCTTCCTGATGCTGCTCAACAAGCACTCCCTGCAGCAGGCGGTGCGCACCTATGTGCTGCCGCACAACCAGATTTTAATCGGCGAGCTCTGGCCCAAGCTCAATGCGCAGATTGAGGGCTATATCCGCGGCAAGCTCATCCACGTGCTGGTCATCACCGTTGCCAATACCCTGGCCTTTAGGATCCTGGGGTTGAACTACTCGTTCCTGCTTGGCTTTGGCGTGGGCCTGAGCGTGATCATTCCCTACGTGGGGGCGGTGCTCATTGGGGTGCCGGTGGTGCTGGTGGCGCTGCTGCAGTTTGGCCTGACCTACGAGCTGCTGCTGGTGCTGGGGGTTTACCTCATCATCCAGGTCCTCGATGGCAATGTGCTCACCCCCCTGCTTTTCTCCAAGGTGCTTAACCTCGATGCCTTCACCATCCTCGCGGCGGTGCTCATCTTTGGGGGACTGTGGGGATTCTGGGGGGTGTTCTTCGCCATCCCCCTGGCGACCCTGATCAAGACCCTGATCATGAACTGGCCCTCGCAGGGAGAGGCGAAACCCTCCTAGTGCAGGAGGGTGTAGAAGCGGCGGCGATAGTCCTTTTGCAGGGGATCGCCTGCCATGGTGCTCAGGATGTCCAAAAAGGCCTTCTTGACCGCCTCCCGGGACAGATCCTCTTGGAGCAGGGCAAAGAGGATGCTAAGTGCCTCGCCCTTCTTGCCCACCGCGGCCAGCGCCACGCACAGCTGCCGGGCAATCTCCTCATCCTTTGGATGTTCCGCGTGCTTTCTTTGCAGTTCCTTAAGCTCTGGGGTGTCCTGCGCCTCCTCGGCGATGGACAGCGCTGAGAGCAGATCCTGGTAGTGCTGGGAGTCGCGCTCCTCACGGGTGGGGTTCTCGAGCAGTTCCCTGGCCTCGGTGAGGTTGCGATCGGCAAGGCATAGTGAGGCCAGGAGCAACTTGGCCTCGGAGCTGGCAGGGTCAAGGCGTCGCGCCGCGCGGGCATCGGCAAGCGCTTCCTTGATCTCGCCCTTTTGCTCGTGCTCCTGGGCGCTTTTTATCTTCAGCTCCAGCTCACTGGGCAGGTACTTTTGCAGCAGCTTGGGCAGCAACTCCACGATTTCATCGCCCATCAGCATCTCCAGGGGGCGGCCGCCCTTGAGCACGGTGAGGCAGGGCACCCCCTGCAGCCCCAGTTGCAGTGCCAGTGCCTGCGCCACCTCGTCCTTGACATCGGCAAGGGCCAGGGTGACATACTCATTCTCATCAGAGATTGCTGAGGTAATGGCCCGGGTGGCAGCCTCGCACTCAGGGCCCTCGGCATAGATGTAAAGGAAGACCGGCCTGTTCCGATCCCCGCCCAGCAGGATCTCGCGTACGTTTTGCTCGGTGATTTTCATCCTTACTCCTTGAAGCGGTTTATCTCCCGCATGGCCTTCAACAAATCCTTGAGGCTGGGGCGGATTTCCGCCCGGTGCCCCCCGCGGCCCTCAACCAGGGCCTGCCCGCTGTGGCGGTAGGCCTGCGTGGCGTGCGTGCCAATGAGCAGCAGATCCCCAAGGCGGTTGGTGGACACCAGGAAATCACGCTCCGTGACCCCAAAGAGGTTCTCGCCCACCGTGTACTCACGGCTGTCATTGGTGATGGCGAGCAGGCTGGCGCCGATGGTGGCGCAAAGGTCGAAGGGCGAGCTGAGCCGCCGGGTCACCACGCCGCGGTTTTTCTGCTGCGGCCACATGATGATGAGCGGCACGCGGTTCTGGGTGCGCTGGTAAAGCAGTTCCTTGCTGTACAGGGCATGGTTGCCCTCAAGAGAGGTGAACACTACCAGGGTCTGGTCGTCAAGGCCCTGGCGCTCGAGGGCATGGAAAACCCCGGGCAGGGCTGCGTCTAGCTCATGGAGCAGGAGCAACCGCGCCTGGCCCGCGGTGGGCAGCAGGGCGTCGATGCTCACGCTCAGGGAGTGTGGGGCCGTCTCAGGATCCCACTTCATGATGGCGCTGGCGGCTCTCTCCAGGGTGTCCCTGATGCCGCCTGCCTTTTGCATCACGAAATTGCTGCGCCCGGTCAGGTAGTTGGCCTCCCCGGCGCTGAGCAGCGAGCTGCGGTCGGTAATGAGGTGGTTGTGGTAGCCCTGGCGGCGCATTTCGTCCATGATCACGGGATAGCGGCGCTGGGCGCGCAAGGAGTCGCGATAGCCAGCGGGAAGCCCCCAGGCCATGGCGAAGGCATTGTCATGCAGGCTGTCATAAGGCAGGAAGTGGTTTTCAAAGCTGTGGTAGCGGGACTTGAGCGCCAGGATTTCCGGGGTGTCACGGCTGCTCAGGTCATGGTAGGAGAGCCCATTGATGATGATGGTCACCAGGTTGCAGTCCTGCCCCTCGCCCGCGGTCTCGATGGGGGCAAGCGGGTAATTGAGCGCCTCCACATCGTGCTGGACCTCAAAGTCGGTCTTGATGCCATGGGTCTCCAGGAAGGAGCGGGCGGTCATCGGGTAGTGGGCGGGGAAGGTGGAGCGCAGCATGGTGATGGGGGTGTAGTTGCTGGCATCGGCCCAAATATAGATGGAATGGGAGGCGATGAAGCAGGCCGTGAGCGCGGCGGCAATGGCCTTCTTGGTGTAGTGGTGACTGTGGATCCGGTAGACGCTGGCCTTGGCTGCCCGGCAAAAGCCAATCTCTATGAGGATGAGCAGTGGCACTGCCAGGTACATGAAGCGCAGGTTGATGCCCGTCTTGAAGTCAAGGTCGCCCACGAGCAAGTTGAGTACGGTCAGGCTGAGGTGGGACTTGACCACCAGGAACATCCGCACGTCAAAGAGCAAGGTGAGGTGGGAGATGATGGCAATGATGGTGCCCAGCCACAGGTAGAGGCGAAAGCGCCCCAGGAAGGCGAGCGGAAAGAGGGTCAGGAGGAACACCACGCAGGTGATGAAGGACATCTGCCCCAGCCAGGAGACCACCAGGTAAAAGAAGGCGAGGAAGGTCTCGGTGTCCGGCCCTGCGTAGGCAAAGCTGCCACCAATGGCACAGGCGAGGAGCACATTCAGGAACAGGAAGTGGTGCCCCCAGGACAGGGAGCGCGAAACCTGCTCCCGCCAGGAAAATAGCCTTGTAAAGTAAATGTCGTCGCCCATAGACCCAGCCTGCCGCGCCCAGACAGCCTGGCGCTGGCCGCAAACTAAGGCGCAATCTTACAGCAATCACCAAGGCATTGCTAGGCAGGTGAATGGCGCCCAATGCCTTATAATGTGCCCTTCGTTTGTGATCTGGGGACTCCTTGTGCTAAGAAGCGACTTCAACTTTGACCTGCCTCGTGACCTCATTGCGCTCTATCCCTCACAAGAGCGCACCGGGTGCCGGCTGCTGTGCCTTAATGGAGAGACAGGTGAACTCTGCGATCGGGCTTTCACTGATCTTGTGGGCTTGCTCTCCCCAGGGGATCTGCTGGTATTCAATGATACCCGGGTCATTCCGGCGCGCCTTTTAGGGCGCAAGGACACCGGTGGGGCGGTGGAGGTGCTGGTGGAGCGCTTGCTGGGCACTGATGCCGCGCTGGTGCACGCGCGCGCGAGCAAGGCCCCCAAGGCGGGGGGCAGGATTTTGCTTGGCGACGGAAAGGCGCTTGAGGTCACAGGGCGCGAGGGGGATCTTTTCTCAGTGCGCCTTGAGGGGGGCGGGGATCTGCTCTCCTTGCTGGAGTGGCAGGGGCATGTCCCCTTGCCTCCTTATATCGACCGCCCTGATGAGGCTCTGGATCGGGAGCGCTACCAGACGGTTTACTCGAAGGTGCCGGGGGCGGTGGCGGCACCCACCGCGGGCCTGCACTTTGATGAGGCGCTGCTTGGGCAGCTGGCCAGCGCGGGGGTGGAGATGGCCTATGCCACCTTGCACGTGGGGGCGGGCACTTTCCAGCCGGTGCGTGAGGATGAGGTGGAGCGCCACCACATGCACGAGGAGTGGTTTTCCTTGGGTGAGGAAGCCTGCTTGAAGGTGCGCGAGGCCAAGCGGCGCGGCAAGCGGGTGGTGGCGGTGGGCACCACCGCGGTGCGGGCGCTGGAGAGCGCGGCGCGCGAGGATGGATCCATTGCCCCCTATACGGGCAATACCTCGATCTTCATCTACCCCGGGGTGCGCTACAAGGTAGTGGACGCCCTCATCACCAACTTCCACCT
>JAILEI010000048.1 GCA_024688225.1 Succinivibrionaceae bacterium | reverse complement strand
CACGTGGGCAATGACACTGAAAAGTGCCTCGCAACCCGCCCCATGGCTTGCGCCAGGATCGATCCCGAGGATCGTCCCTGGATGCGCTGCGCACCTTTGACGATCGGATCCCCAGCCTTGATATTTAGTTGCCTAAATATTCTTCCACGCCCCAATATTTAGGCGCCTAAATATTATCCTCACCTCAATATTTAGTCGCCTAAATATTCTCCCCCGCCACAATATTTAGGCGCCTAAATATTCTTCCCCACCACAATATTTAGTCGCCTAAATATTCTCCCCCGCCACAATATTTAGGCGCCTAAATATTGAAAAACGCCAAAAATCGCCCTTGATATTTAGGCGCCTAAATAAAAAAAATTGGTCAAAATCGCTCGGGTTTTCATTTAATTGCGAGAAACAAAAAAATTAATGCTTTTCTTTGCCTGCGCTTTTAATTAGATTTTGCGCCGCTGACAAGGAGCAAGTCATGAACAACAACAACAACAGCTACAGCAACCAAACACAGGAATCCGCAATCCTCAGCCAGTTCAATGCCCGGGACCTGCCCCCCGGACTCAGGCGCCTCGTGCTCAGGAACTGCGACAGCAGCGAGCGCATCGAAATCGTCAAGATGATGCGCAACCAGGATGAGGAGCAGGTCGGGTCCATCCTGCGCCTCCACCGCCTGCTGCGCGAGGTGCTCCCCATGAACCTCATCAACTACATCGTGATGAGCAGGCAGTACGAGGATCTTGGGCCGCGTCCCCAGCAGGGGCATGCCGAGGATGAGTTCCGGCACCTTGCGATGGGCAACATCCTCAGCGACCTTGCCAAGTGCCAGTCAGGGTCCAATGGCTTCTTCAAGCGGGTGCTCTGCGACTCGAACACCGGCTTCCTCTCCTACAACCTCGATGCGGTGCTCCGCAACTCCATCCACGTCATGCCGTCCCTGTTCGTCTCCGACGACCCCCTGCAACGGCAGCTCATCACCGCCAGCCTGCTCTCGCAGGCCGGGGCCTCCGCGGCCTTCATCTACGAGCATGCCCGCATCGACCGCCGCCGGCTGCGCCTCTACAGCTACGACTCAGTCTCCACCAGCCACAAGCGCCGCGGCACCTACTCCTTCCTGAACATGCTCACCAAGGAGGGGTCCCGCCTGCTGCTGGTCATGGTGGACATGTACGCCGCCTGCGTGCGCACGGCCATCGGGTCCCCTGCCCCCAGCGGCAGCGTGACCCTCGAGGGCGTGCCCACCCGGGTCTCACTCTACCTCGCCATCGGCGCCTACATCATCGCCCGCAAGCTGGTGGGCATCCTCGCCAGGGACTTCTGGAATGACGGCTTCACCTGCCCGGAATTCCCCTTCGAGGACTTCTACCGCGTGCTCACGCTGCTCACCGAGCGCCGCTGCGACATCGTGCTCTGCCCCCGCTGCATGAGCCCTTGCCTCTACCTGCCCGAGGATCTCATCGACCGCCGCCACCTCACCCAGGCCAATGTCTGCATGGAGTGCAGCACCTTCATCTAGCGGAGGAAAAGACAGGGCGCCACCCCGGGCGGCACCGGGGCGCTCTTGGATTGGGAAGGGAAACCGGGACGGGGTCAGTCCCCCTCAGGATCGGGCTCGCGCTCGCGCATCTTCTGCAACAGCTCGCCCGCCAGCACCAGGTAGGAGCGGGCCCCCTGCGAGCTGCGGTCATAGAGCATCACCGGCTTGCCCAGGGATGAGGCCTCGCTGATGCGGGCATTGAAGGGAATGATGGTGTCAAAGAGCAAGGGCCCAAAGCCCTGCTCCAGCTCGGCGCTGATGGCCGCCGTGAGCTCGCGCTGCTCCTCATAGAAGGTGCGCACCACGCCCAGCAGCGAGACATTGGCCAGCCCCCTCGAGTTGAGCTCGGTGAACTGCGCCACCAGCGAGTTGAGCGCATCGAGGGCAAAGAACTCGCAGGGCATGGGGATGAGCAGGTAGTCGGAGGCGCACAGGGCGTTGATGGTCAGCAGGCCGCCCGCGGGCGGGCAGTCGATGATCACGTAGTCGTAGTTGCCCACCACCTTGGAGAGGGAGGCGCGCAGGCGCCGCTCCTTGGCAATCTCCTGGTACAGCGCCACCGTCACCGCGGTCAGCTCGTCGCCCGAGGGGATGAAGTCAAAGCGCCCTGCCTCGTACCTCACGATGCAGTCGGCGATGGGCGAGCCCTCGAGGAGCGGTGCCGCCAGCGAGGGCGAGGAGTCGCGCTCATAGCCCAGGGCCACCGTGGCGCTGCCCTGCGGGTCAAGGTCGACCAGCAGGATCTTGCGGCGGGTCACCGCCAGCGCGCAGCTGAGGTTGATGGCGGTCGAGGACTTGCCGGTGCCGCCCTTGTGGTTGGCAATGGCAATGACCTTGGGCCCCCCGGCCTTGCGCTCGGTCATGCGTCCCCCCGCGGCTGCCGCCGCGCCCTGGGCAGGATCGGGCAGTTGCTCATCCTAGACTCCGTATGTCGCCCCAGGCCCACGCCTGGCTAGGACAATTATAGGTTAAATGCGGCGCTGGGGCGCAAGGAGGGGCGCGAGCGAGCGGCCACTGGCCAGGATTTCCCGGCCATCGGAGCGGGCCGCCAGGCCCTTCGTGGTGAGCATGTCCCCGGTGATCACCGCGTTGGCCCCAAAGTCGAGCAACTCCTTCCAGCAGTCCCGGAGCAGCAGCCGCCCTCCCGCAAGGCGCACCGCCGCATGGGGGTTGGTGAGCCGCATGAGGGCGAGGCAGCGCATCGCCTCCTCGGCTCCGATCGGTAGGCGATCCCCGAGGGGCGTGCCGGGGATGGGATTGAGGAAGTTGACCGGCACCGAGTCCACCCCCAGTGCCGAGAGCTCCATGGCCACCGCCACGCGATCCCCAGCGCCCTCGCCCATGCCGAAAATCACCCCTGAGCACAGTGACAGGCCCACCTCGCGCGCGGCGCGCAGGGTGGCGACCTTCTGGTCGTAGCCGTGGGTTGTGCAGATGAGGGGAAACATGCGCCGTGAGGTCTCAAGGTTGCAGTGGTAGCGCGAGAGCCCGGCGTCCCGGAGCATGGCCAGCTCGCCCTTGCCGAGCAGGCCCAGCGAGGCGCACAGCAGCAGCCCCGGGTGGCGCCCGTGGATGAGCCCCACGGCCCTGGCCACCTGCTCCACCTCCGCCCGCGGCAGCCGCCGCCCGGCGGTCACGATGGAGAAGCGGTGCACCCCATTGGCCGCGCACAGCCCAGCCTCCCTGGCCATGGCCCCGGGATCCTTGAGCGCGGTGACCACAGTCCCCGTCGCATAGTGGGCGCTCTGCGCGCAGAACTTGCAGTCCTCGGTGCACTGCCCGGCCTTGGCGCTGGTGATGGCGCACAGCTCAGCAGCGTTCCCCAGGCACGCCCGGGTGACCATCCCCACCGCCTCGCGCAGTTCCCCAAGCGGCACCTCCCCAAGGGCCAGCGCCTCAGCCTCGCTGAGCGCCTCCCCTGCAAGCAGCGCCTTGCAGCGCTCAAGCAGCGCGCCGTGCCTTGCAAACACCCCTGCCATAACGCCTCCCAATAGCCAGGGGAGCGATATTACGCCGCACGGAACACAAAAGCCAATCCCGGCCCCCAAGGACTCACCAAAGCGGTTTTCTTTTCCTCTATAATGTGCCCACCCTAACCACCCCCCTTGGAGGATTGACACGTTGAAAAACTGCCTTCTGACCCCCCTTGCGGCCGCCTGCGCCGTTGCCTGCGCGATGCCCGCCTCAGCCTCGGACCTCAATGTCTGGAACTGGAGTGACTACATTGCCGAGAACACGGTCCACGACTTCATCCAGAAGACCAAGATCGACACCAACTACGTGCTGTTTGACTCCAACGAGCTGGTGGAGGCGCGCCTGCTTTCCGGACACAGCGGGTTCGACGCGGTGATGATGACCTCCTACTACGTGCCCCGCCTTGCCAAGGCCGGCGCGCTGCAGAAGATCGACAAGAGCAAGATCCCCAACTGGTCCGAGCTCGACGAGCACCGCATGAAGCTGCTCCAGAAGCTCGATCCCAACAATGAGTGGTGCTACCCCTACGCCGAGATTTCGGTCGGCATCGGCTACAACACCAAGAAGATTGCCGAGATCTTCGGGCCCGACTTCAAGGTCGACTCCTGGGACCTGCTCTTCAAGAAGGAAAACTCCGACAAGCTCAAGCAGTGCGGCATTGCCGTGCTGGACTCCCCGATCGAGATTGTCTCGACCGCCATGCACTACCTCGGCAAGGATCCCAACTCGGAGAAGGCCTCTGACTACGCCGATGCCGAGAAACTGCTGACCGAGCTCGCAGGCAATGTCTCCTACTACCACTCGGCCCGCTACATCAACGACCTGGCCTCCGGTGACATCTGCGCCGCCATCGGCTACTCAGGCGACATCCTGCAGGCCGGCGACCGTGCCCGCAAGGCCAACCGCGAGTTCGAGATCAAGTACGTGCTGCCCAAGGAGGGCGGCCTGCTGTGGTTCGACAGCTGGATCATCCCGGCCGATGCCGAGCACTATGACAACGCCCATGCCTGGTTCAACTTCCTGATGGACGCTAACAACGCCTCGATCATCTCCGACGAGATGAAGTACATCCTCCCGGTCAAGGGCGCCATGGCGCGCATCGGCAAGGATCTCAAGGACAACCCCAGCATCAACCTGCCTGATGACATGTGGGACAAGGTCCACTTCCCCATGACCCCGAGCGCCAAGGTCTCCAAGATCACCAACCAGGTCTGGAACAAGATGAAGCTCAACTCCGAGAACGGCGAGGAAGGCGCGGGCTGGGAATAGCCCCCTGCTATCAGGGCCCGCCGCCTGGCGGGCCCTTGCTCACTCCCCCTTTTCCTTGCCCGGATCGTCCGCCAGGGCGTAAAGGGTCATCGGCACCGTATCCAGATCTTCCCCCCAGCTCCTGAACAGGGACGCGAGGCGCTCGTGCCCCGCCAGCTGCCGGCGCTCCTCGTTGAAGCGCTCGAGGTAGCGGCGCTGCATGAGGCCAAGCGGCGTGTCAGGGCGCTCGCCCCCGCCCAGCACCACCTCAATGCGCACGGCATGCCCCAGCGCAATCGAGAACTTCTTCTCGATGTTGTGGGTGAACTCCGGGTCACGGGCGAAAATCTCAAAGTCCGGGGACATGCGCAGGATCCAGTGCCCGGGATCGGACGGATCAATCTCCCTTGAGGAGTGGCAGAGCGCCGAGAACTCCTGCCCGCGCCTATAGCCCGCCAGCAGGATGTCATGGGTGAAGGGATCCTGGGTGGCCACCTCGTCAAGGAAGGCCTCCGGCGGCAGCTCGCCCTTGGTGCCGGGCAGCGCATGGACCCTGGACACCATCTCCAGGCGCTGCCTGATGGCAGGCGGGACCTTGGTCGGATCGCCATCGGACGGCACGCCCTCCTCTGGGGAGCGCCCTGCGTAGTCTGCGGCGGCATCGGCGGTCCCATAGTCAGGGGCGCCGGGATCGCCATAGTCAAAGCTGCCGTCCCCATCGTCATAGAAGTCAGGGGGCGCGCCCAGGTCACCCTCAGGGCCAGGCGAGGCGTCACTGGGCTCCCATTCCTCAGGGGGCTCATCCTCCCAGGGCGGGACCGCGTCAGGGAACTGCTGCGGCGCGGCCTCAGGGACACGGGGCGGCATGGCGCCACCCTGCGGCTGCGGCGGCACATGAGGCGCGGGCTCGTCCTCCCAGGGCGGGACCGCGCCAAGGGATGGCTGCGGCGCAGGTTCCACAGCACGGGGCGGCTCAGCGCCACCTTGCGGCTGCGGCGGCACACGAGGCGCGGGCTCGTCCTCCCAGGGTGGGACCGCGCCAGGGGATGGCTGCGGCGCAGGCCCCACGGCACGGGGCGGCTCAGCGCCACCCTGCGGCTGCGGCGGCACACGAGGCGCGGGCTCGTCCTCCCAGGGCAGGGGCTGCGCTGGATCGATGGGGACCTCCCCCTCCTCAGGCAATTCCCCCTGGCCCAGGGCCATCTGCCTAGCCCGCTCCAGTAGCGCCTTGCCGCTCTCGCCCTCATTCTCGGCAAAGAACTTGGTCGCCGATCCAGAGTTGAAGGGAGCGCCCTTTTTCACCTCGGCCAGGGTCTCATCCTCACGGCCCTCGAGGTGATCCTCGCGCAGCGCCGCCTCCAGGCCGCCAAAGCCACTGGCATCGGCCGCCCTGCGTCGCTGCCTGTCCCCGCGATGCTCAAGATCGGCGATGATGTCGATCATCCGCCCCTCGTCCATCACCTGGCGGCGCTGGCTGCTCTCAAGCTCGCGCAGCAACTTCTTAAGGCCCGCCTGGAGATTGTCGAGGTACCTGAAGGCCTCATCCACGATCTCCTCGGTCAGGCTGCCCTGGCTCGCCTGGGCGCGCTGGCGCCTGAGGGTCTCGTCCAGGGTGGGGGTCGACAGGGGGGTGTACCTTGGATCCTGGGGCCGCTCCACCGGGGCTGCGGGCTGGGGGATGGGATCTGCCTGCCGGGGGGCGGGCGGGATCTGCGCTGCCGCAGGAGGCAGCGGCGCCGGGACCGGGGCCGGATCCAGGAAAGGCTGCCCCATGGGCGCCTGGACTGGCGCTGGGGACACTTCAGGAGCAGGCAAAGGCTGCGGTTCTGGTGCAGGCGACACCTGCGATGCCGGAAGCGGCGCTGCGGACGGGACTGGTTCCGGAATCACCCCAGGGGCAGGCGAGGGCAGTGGCGGTTGGGCAGGCGCCACAGCAGGCGTCACCCCCTGCCCCAGGACCGGCTGCACCTGCGATGCCGGAAGCGGCGCTGCGGCCGGGACAGGCTCCGGGATTACTTCAGGGGCAGGCGCGGGCTGCGCTCCCTGGGGCAAGCCGGCTGCCGGGAGTGACGGCGCCACGGGCCTGTCACCCTTCCCAAGGGAGGGAACCTGGCCGGTCACCAGGGGGATGCTGTTAAGATCGTAGCGGTAACTCTCGGCAGGTTCCGGGGTGGGATCCTCACCTAGCCAAGCTTTTTTTTTTCGGGCGTAAAGGCGAGCAGGCGCAGCAGCGCCATCTCGAAGACGGTGCGCTCATCGAGTGAGGTCGACAGCTCCTCAAGGCCGTTGAGCGCCACCTGGTAGTAAACCTGCAAGTCCTGCGGGGGGAAGGTCCTTGACCAGCGCTCCAGCATGTCCGGGGGCAGGGTGAAGAGATTGAGCCGCGAGCCGCCGATGAACTGGTAGAGCGCGAGATCGTGGAAGGCCGCGGCCAGATCCGAGAGCAGCGTCCTGAAGTTGGGGGAGGCCGCGGCGACGTTGGCGAGCACCTCGCCAATCTGCAGGGTCGATCCCGGGCGCAGCATCTCGAGGATCTGCTCCTTGATCTCGTCCCCCACCGTGCCCAGCATGTCGAGCACGCAGTCGCGGGTCAGCGCCCCACCCCCCAGCGCCAGCGCCTGGTCGCAGAGCGAGAGCGCGTCGCGCATGCTGCCCCGCGCGGCATGGGCAATCACCCCCAGCGCCGGCTCCTCAAAGGCAAAGCCCTCGCGCGCGGCAATCTCCCGGATGCGCGCGGCGATGTCATCGGCCGAGAGCGCGCGCAGCTGGAACTTGAGGCAGCGCGAGATGACCGTGGTGGGGATCTTCTGCGGATCGGTGGTCGCCAGCACAAACTTCACCCACTCCGGCGGCTCCTCAAGGGTCTTGAGCAGCGCGTTGAAGCTGTTCTGGGTGAGCATGTGCACTTCGTCGATGATGTAGATCTTGAAGCGGCCGCGCATCGGGCGGTACTGGGTGTTCTCCAGCAGGGCGCGGGTGTCGTCGACCTTGGTCTGGGAGGCCGCGTCAATCTCAATGACGTCAGGGTGCGAGCCGCTGGCGATGTCCCGGCAGGCCCCGCACTGCCCGCAGGGAGTGGCAGTCACGCCCGGGGAGCTCTCGCAGAACAGGCACTTGGCGAAAATCCTGGCAATGGTGGTCTTGCCGATGCCCCGCGTCCCGGTCAGGAGGTAGGCATGGTGGATGCGGTTGGCGGCGAGGGCATGGTTAAAGGCCGCGACCACGTGCGACTGGCCCACCACGTCCGCAAAGGACTGGGGCCGGTACTTGCGCGCCAGTGCCAGGTATTCGCCGCCCATTGGGGATCAGTGGCCCGGGAACTTGATGATCGACACGGTGTCGATGCCGCACTCGGACTTGATGCGATCCGCTCCGCCCAGGTCAAAGAGGTCGATGATCGCCACCGTGTTGACGATCTCGGCTCCCAGCCTCTGTAACAGCTTCACCATCGCCAGCATGGTGCCCCCAGTGGCCAGCAGGTCATCGAGCAGCAGCACCCGCTCGCCGGGCTTGATGGCGTCAACGTGGATCTGCATCTCGTTAAAGCCGTACTCGAGCTCATAGCGCTCGCTGATCACCTCGCGCGGGAGCTTGTTGGGCTTGCGGATCATCACAAAGCCGGCGCCGAGGGCTTGCGCCAGGGGCGCGCCGAACACAAAGCCGCGGGCCTCGGCGGAGGCCACCTTGTCGATTTTCGCGTTGGCAAAGGCATCGGCCAGGACGGAGTTGACCATGGCGAAGGCCTTGCCGTCCTCGCACAGCGAGGTGATGTCACGGAACAGGATCCCGGGCTTGGGGAAGTCAGGGATGGACTTGATGCACGACTTGAGGTACTCGACCTTGGCGCCGAGATCCCCAACCCTGCTGAGACGGTCGGTCATGTGCAGATCCCACAAAAGAAAAAAAGGGTAGCGGGGGACATTTTAAGATCGTACTGGCGCACGCGGCAAAAAAAATCCCCTTCCGGGGGCAGTATAATTGATTTGCGTCACTTTTTTCGCCCCCCACCTAGCAAGGCAGGCAAGACATGGGCAAGCCCAACTACCGCTGCGCGCTCTTTGACCTCGACGGGACGCTGCTCGACACCGCCCCTGACATCATCGCCGCGCTCAACCGCACCCTGGACCACTTCGGCCTGGGCCACGACCGCGTCGACTACGGCCGCGCGCTGGCCGCCATCACCCAGGGCATGCGCGGGCTGCTGCGGCTGGCCATCCCCGAGGCCGAGCGGGAGGGGCTAGACCTCGACGGCGCGATGCGCGACTACTTCGCCGCCACCTACACCGAGCGCATCGATGAGCTCACCCGCCCCTTCCCGGGGATCGAGGAGCTGTGCGCCAGCCTCAGCGCGGCGGGCGTGCCGGTCGGGGTGATCACCAACAAGTACGAGGCCATGGCGCGCAAGCTGCTGGGCAAGTCCACCCTCTCCCCCAGCATCTCGCTGATCCTCGGCGGGGACAGCACCACCCACAGCAAGCCCCACCCCGAGCCGCTGCTCACGGCGCTCTCCAGGATGGGCATGGCCCCTGAAGAGGCCATCTACGTCGGCGACCACCCCAACGACATCCGGGCCGCCCGTGCCGCGGGCTGCGCCTCCTGTGTGGCGCGCTGGGGGTACGGGGAGCTCGAGTGCGGGGACTGCTCGGCCTGGGGGGCGGATCTCATCGCCAGCGACCCCGCGGAGCTCCTCCCCGCCATCCTCGGCGGCTAGGGCTCCACCGACTCCAGCCAGGCCCTGACCAGGCGCCGCCGCTCCTCGGGGTGGCGCTGCGCCACCTCGCCCAGCATGGGCAGGGCCCTGAGCACCCGCGCCCCCTTGGCCGCCTGCCCAATCTCATGCTGGGTGCGCCCCACCCCGGAGCCGCCATGGGTCAGGAACGGCAGCACCGTGATCCCCTCCCAGCGGTGCGACTCAAGGAAGGTGTAGACCAGCATCGGCAGGTCAGTCCACCAGATCGGGTAGCCCAGGAACACCAGGTCATAGCGCGAGAGATCGCCCACGTCAGCGGCAAGGGGCGGGCGGGCATGGGCGTCGCGCTCGGCCATCGCCACCTCGGTGCACTCCTTGTAGTCCCGGGGGTAGGGGTTCTGCGGCTCAATGCGGAACAGCTCCCCGCCGGTGAGCGCGGCGATATCCTCCGCCACCAGCTCGGTGTTGCCCTGCCTCACCACCCCGACCGCGTGGTTCTCGCCGGCGCGCGAGAAATAGGCGACCAGCACGTGGTGGGAGGCAAACTTCCCCATCACCCCCTCCGCCGCCAGGGCGGCCCCGCCCCCCAGGGCAAGCAGCAGCGCCAGCGCGGCGCAGGCAACAGTCCTCATGTTCCCAGCCTCCCAGCAAGGCGGCGCCAGGCATGGACTCAGCCCTGCCAAAGGCTTAGAATGTGGCGCCAAAAATTAAGGTCGGGAAATTGTAGCACCGGCCCCAACCTTCAGGGAGCGAGATCCCATGATTAAGAACACCATCGCCGCCCTTGCCCTGGCGGCCACCCTGGCCCAGGGCGCCCTTGCCGCCACGGTCTACGACAAGGACGGCACCTCACTCGACATCTTCGGCCGGGTGCAGGCCATGGGCCTCAGCAAGCATGCCTCGGCCTGGCACCGCAGCGCCTCCACCGGGGGCCAGGGCAACTCCATCCACACCGACGGGCGCCTCGGCATCGCGGCGCGCTCCAGCATCGCCGACCAGGTGGACGCCGTGGCGATGGCGGAGTGGGAGATGGACCGCGATGGCAACGGCAGCCCCCGGGCGCGCTACATGTGGGCGGGCATCGACGGGTTCCGCTACGGCACCCTGATGCTGGGCAAGGGTGACGGCGCCTACTACACCATCGCCGGTGCCACCGATGTCTTCACCTTCATCGAGTCGCGCTCCAACGACTACTTCTGCATGGGCGACCAGCTCCCCGGGCAGGTGATGTACACCCTCTCCTCCCTCGGCTGGGACCTGCGCCTCTCCTTCCAGACGGCCAAGAACTCGCTCAACGACACCCCCTACAGCGTCCGCCACGGCTTTGGGGCGGCGATCTCCGCGCGCCTCGCGCACGACGTGACCTTCGCCTACGGCATCAACTACCAGAGCCTCGCCTACCCCTCGGGATCCACCCTGGTGGACTACCTCACCCCGCTCTACGCCCGTGCCCGGCGCCTGGGGACGGAGGAGGCCCGCTCCTTCCTCAGCGGCCACCAGCCCCGCCACCGCTATGACCTTGGCGCGGCGCTCTCCTATGGGGTGCTCGGCGACGGCCTCTACGTCTCGCTGCTCTACTCGGCAACCGTCTACCAGCACCTGCCGCACAAGATCTACACCTATGAGGCAGTGGCCTCCTACGACTTTGACTGCGGCCTCGGCCTCAAGGCCGGCACGGGCATCCAGACCTACGGCGGCTCGCGCATCGTCTCGGATCTCGACCTTGGGATCTACTACCGCCTCGGGCCCTGCCTCAAGCTGTTCGCCGAGGCGCAGGTGGACCTGCACAGCCACCCCGAGCGCTTCCTCCACCCCTCGGCCGTCAAGTCCCGCCAGCTCGGCGAGAGCCTCTACGTGGTGGGCGCCGAGTACTCCTTCTAGCCTGGCCCCGGGGGCCGGCGCGGCCCCCAAAAATGGCGGTTCCCCCACCTCGCGCCGCGCGGCGCTTGTGCTAGAATGGCGCCTTAGTCATTTACCCTATGGAGAGACCCATGCTGAACACTGCCAAGACAGTTGGAGCCGCCGCCCTCGCCCTGGCGGCAGTGCTTGGAGCCACGGCGGCCGATGCCGCCAACTTCAAGGTGCCGGTCCACTTCAGCCTCGAGCTGGTTGACGGCCTGACCAACGGCTACGACTACTCGCGCTTCTCGCGTGAGCTCGAGCTCGGCCCGGGGCGCCACCAGGTGGTGGTCCGCTTTGGCGCCAACGTGGGCAGCGGGGAGAACCAGCGCCTGGTGCAGGCCTCCAACCCGATCGTGCTGGAGTTCAGCAACATGGCTGCCAGTGACAGCTACACCTTCAAGTACCGCATCCCCAGCTCGGTCGAGGCCGCCACGGACTTTGCCCGCGAGCAGGTCATCACCCTCACCGACGCCCAGGGCAAGGAGCTGCCCAAGTCCAAGGCCGAGTGGTACATCCTGGCCTCCGAGAACGGCTTTGCGATGCTGCGCGACTACCGCCAGGACCTGATGTCCCTGGGCCGCCTCTACGCCCCCACCTATGTTGAGGGCACCGAGCGCGGCATCGGCATGACCGCCTATGGCGCCCCGACGGTGACCGCCACCTCGGCCGCCGGCAACATCCTCAACCAGCCCACCCCCCATGGCATGACCATGGACGTGCCCACCTCCACCGCCAGCCAGGAGAGCAACATGTCCACCTCCTCAACCCATGGCGGCAAGGCCTATGGCGCCACCTACAAGGATCTGGTGCGCCTCTACGAGAGCGCGGACGACAAGACCAAGCTCCAGTTCGTCAAGTACGTGATGTCGCACTGACCTCCCGCGCCGCGCTAGCCCCCATCGTGCAGCGCGGCGTAAATCCGCTCCGCCAGGGCCCTGCTGATGCCGGGGACCTTGGCAATCTCGTCAATCCCCGCCCTCATCACCTCCTGCCTGCCGCCCAGGTGGCGCAGCAGCGCCTGCCGGCGCTTGGACCCAATTCCCTCGATGTCCTCCAGCGGGCTGTGGGTGCGCGCCTTGAGCCGCCGCCCCCGGTGCCCGGTGATGGCAAAGCGGTGCGACTCGTCGCGGATGTGCAGCACCAGCTGCAGCCCCGGGTCGGAGAGCGAGAGGTGGAACTCCTCGTGGGTGTAGCCGCGGATCAGGGTCTCAAGCCCGGCCTTGCGCCCCTCGCCCTTGGCCACCGCCACGATCGGCGGCACCCCGCGCCCCGCCTGGGCAAAGCACTCCCCGATCACCTCCTCGGCCACCGCGAGCTGCCCCGGGCCGCCGTCCACGAAGATGAGATCCGGGATCTCGGCGCCGTCGCCAAGGTCTGAGTAGCGCCTGGTGAAGGCCTGGCGCATCGCGGCGAAGTCATCGCCGGGGGTGATGCCCTCGATGTTGAGGCGGCGGTAGCGCGAGGTCTCCGGCCCCTCACGGCCAAAGACCACGCAGGAGGCCACGGTCAGCTCGCCGAGGGTGTGGGAGATGTCAAAGCACTCCATGCGCGCGATGCCTGAGAGGCCGAGGATGCGCTCGAGATCCTCGATGCGGGCCCGCGCGGTCTGCGCGGAGGAGAGGCGCGCCTGCAGCGAGGCGCGCGCGTTGGCCGCGCAGAGCTCGAGGAAGCCGGCGCGCTCGGTGCGCACCCCGGCATGGGAAATCTTGAGGCGCTGCCCCGAGAAGCCCTCGATGGCCGCGCGCAGCTCCTCCTCCCCCGGCACCTCGCGGTCGAGGATGATCTCCTCGGGGTAGCGCTCGGCGCGCCGCTCGCTGAGGTAGAACTGGGCGGCAAAGGAGGCCAGCACCTCCTCCTCGCCGCCCTCGGCGCCAAGGCGCGGGAAGTAGGAGCGGGTGCCCAGCACCCGCCCGCCGCGCACGAAGAGCACGTGCACGCAGGCCACCTCGTCCCCCTGGGCCACGGCCAGCACGTCAAGGTCGAGGCTGCCCGACGCGCTCACGTGCTGGCTCTCCTGCACCCGGCGCAGCGCCTGCAGCTGGTCACGGCAGCGCGCCGCCTGCTCAAACTCGAGGCGCTCGGAGTGCTCGCCCATGCGGCGGGTGAGATCCTGCAGCAGCTCCTGGTTGCGCCCGCTGAGGAAGAGGCGCACCAGCCGCACCTGCTCCTGGTAGCGCTCCTCCCCGCCCTCGCCCATGGGCACGCAGGGGGCGAGGCAGCGCCCGAGGCTGGCGAGCAGGCAGGGCCGGGCCCGGTGGGCGTAGACGGTGTCCGCGCACTGGCGGATGGGGAAGATGCCCTGCAGCAGCCGGAGGCTCTCCCGCACCGCCTTGCCGTCCGGGAAGGGCCCAAAGTACTCGCCCTCCTCGCGGTGCGCCCCGCGGTGGTAGCGCAGGGCCGGGTGGCGGCCCGCGGTGAGCAGCAGGCAGGGGTAGGACTTGTCGTCGCGCAGCAGGATGTTGTAGCGGGGCTGGTACTTCTTGATGAGCTCGTTCTCAAGGAGCAGCGCCTCGGTCTCGGAGAAGGTGACCGTGAACTCGATGTGGTGGATGCGCGACACCAGGGCGCGGGTCTTCACCGAGGGCAGGTCCTTGAGGAAATAGGAGGAGAGGCGGCGGCGCAGATCCTTGGCCTTGCCCACGTAGATGACCTCGCCGGCCGCGTTGTACATGCGGTAGGAGCCAGGGCGGCTGGGCACGGTCTCAAGGAAGGCCCGGGGATCAAAGCCGCCCTCGGGCGCGCCCGGCGCGCCCAGCTCCCCGTCCCCCGCCTCGCTGCCCATGAACCCTCCCGGTGCGAGCCGCGCAGCGGTGCGCCTGGCTTGCTAGAATACCCATAAAGATTCAGTCATTCTAGCATTGTGCCAGGGCCCATAGGAACCTGGCATGAGGCGGTGGCAGGCATGCCCAGGGCCATGTGCCGGGCCCCTGCCTGCCCCGGGCAGCCACGGTTGCCGGGCGCCGCACCACATCCCACCATGAAAGGAGCATGACCATGAGAGGACTCAAGTACCTGACCACCGCCGCCGCGCTGTGCCTCGCCGCCGGCTGCGCCTCCCCCACCGCCCCCTCCGGATCCAGCGGCGCCAGCGGCCATGCCGATGGCACCTACCATGGCATCAGCGAGCCCGATGAGCGCGGCGGCTACGGGGTGGCCACCATCACCTACCGCGGCAACCGCATCGTGGCCTGCGACTTCATGACCTACAACGACCGCGGCGAGCCCAAGGGCGAGGACTACGGCAAGGTGGGCGGCGAGATCACCGACCAGGCCTACTACGAGATGGCCCAGGCCTCGGTGCGGGCCCGCGCCGAGTACTCCCGCGAGCTGCTCGAGCGGCAGGATCCCGCGGCAGTGGACGCCATCAGCGGCGCCACCTCGGCGCATGCGCAATTTGTTGGCGCGGTGCGCAACGCCCAGGAGAGCGCGCTCCTTAAGTGAGCAGGTGCGGCCGACCCCATAGTGATCCAAATCACAAAATTTTGAGCCCCAGCCCAAAATGGTGTAGTATTTATACAGTTTGGTTTTAGATATTGCCCCATCTTGGTGCAGTTTCCCCACAGAGGCTGGAGCAGGCATGGATCCGATTTACAACCACGAGACAGGCACCCGCGAGCAGGAAGGCGAGGCAGGCGGCAGGCCGGGGAGCACCCCGCACACCATCATCGAGGGCACAGGCAGCCTGATCCCGCCCCGCACCCGCGAGGTGGGCATTGACCGCACCCCCGCGGCGGCGGCCCAGGAACCCCTGGAGCCCCAGCAGGCGCGCCCGGCGCCCGCCCCGGAGACCCCCTGGGAGGAGCGCCTGGAGCCCGAGCGCGAGCGCGACCTGCTCGACCCCAGCCCTGCGGTGCGCCATCCCCGCATCTCCCAGGCCAAGGTGCTGGCGCGCCAGCTCGCCGCCTCGGGCTTTGCCTTCACCTCGCTCTCGGGCGCCATGCCCGCCACCGCGATGCGCCTCGGGCCCTCGTCCCCGGCGCTGATGCCCCTGCCCATCGCGCTGTGCTCGCTGATTGCCGCCGGCCTGGCCGCCACCTGCCTGCTGATCAGCCCCGGGATTTCGGCGATCATGGCCACCCTGTGCTTCATGGCCCTCACCGGCACCCTGCCCGCCCGCGGCATCGGGCGCCTCATGTCCGTGCTGGGCCAGCGCCGCCAGGACGGCTACTCGGCCACCGCCGCGGTGATCTGCCCCACGCTGCTGCTCATGGCGGAGCTGGACTCGCTGCTGTCGCTGCAGGGGGCGCTGGCCTGTGCGCTGGCCTTCGCCGCCGCCGCGGCCATGGGCTCCTGCGCCGCGCTGTCGCTGTGCCTCGAGGCCGAGTCTGATCCCATGGACTCCTTTGGCATGGTCTCAAGGCGCGGGCTCACCATTGCCGCGGCGATCTGCCTTGTGGCATCGCTTGCCACCCTCAACCCCGCGGCCGTGGCCTCCGCCCTGGGCTGCGCGCTGCTCATGCGCGTGGGCGTGGGCGCCTGCATGCGCCGCTTCCGGCTCACCGCCTCGCGCGAGATCGTGCACGGCATGGCCTGCCTCATCATGCTGGCCACCCTGCTCGACCTGGTGGCGGTCTCCGCCCGCCTGCCCCTCGTGGCCCCCTGGCTCTAGCCGCCAGCGCCTGGGCACAGCCCCGCAAGCGGGCAGCCCTCGCACCTTGGCTTGCGGGCCATGCACACCTGGCGGCCGTGGAGCAGCAGCAGGTGGTGCGCCCGCACCAGGTAGTCCCCCGGCACCACTCCCGGCAGCCGCTCCTGCACCTCGGCAGGATCCTTCCCCAGGCACAGCCCGGTGCGCCGGCACACCCTGAACACATGGGTGTCCACCGCGACATAGGGCAGCCCAAAGGCCACATTGAGCACCACCCGCGCCGTCTTGCCGCCCACCCCGGGCAGGGCGGTGAGCGCCGCAAGGTCCCGCGGCACCTCCCCGCCATGGCGCTCCAGCAGCGCCTGCGCCATGCCCACCAGGCGGTGCGCCTTGCCCCGCCACAGCCCGAGGCTGCGCACCATGGACCCGATCCGCTCCTCCCCAAGCGCGGCCAATGCCTTGGGGGTGGGGGCGGCGGCAAAGAGCGCCGGGGTGACCTGGTTCACCGCCACGTCGGTGGTCTGCGCCGAGAGCGCCACCGCCACCAGCAGCTCAAAGGGACTGGAAAAGGCAAGGGCGCTCCTGGGGTTGGGGATGGCCGCGGCAAGGCGCGCGAACAGTTCCTCGCGCTCATCCGGGGCCAGGCGTGAGAAATTTTTGCGGGTGGCAATCATGGGGGGCCTGGTGTAAAATCGCATGTCAATTTTTGTGGATGGAATCTTAGCAAAGTGACAGAGTCCCTGGCGCTCTTTTTTGGCGCCGTGATCGTAGACAACTTCGTGCTCACCCGCTTCCTCGGGCTGTGCCCCTTCATCGGGGTCTCAAGCCGCCTCGGCGCCGCGGTGGGCATGGGCATCGCCACCACCATCGTCCTGGCGCTCGCCTCGGTCTGCTGCCTGTTGGTCAACACCCGCGTCCTGGCCCCGCTGGGCCTGGGCTCGCTGTCCCTGATCCTCGACATCCTGGTCATCGCCGCCATGGTGCAGCTGGTGGAGATCCTCATCCACCGCCTCTCCTTCGCGCTCTACACCGCGCTCGGCATCTACCTGCCGCTCATCACCACCAACTGCATCGTCCTCGGCCTGGTGCTGCTCAACGAGTCCATGAGCCTCAACCTTGGGCAGAGCCTCATCCACGCCCTGGGCGCCGGCACCGGCTTCACCCTGGTGCTCGCCATCTTCTCCGCGATCCGCGAGC
Organism: Succinivibrionaceae bacterium; assembly: GCA_024688225.1. GTDB lineage: Bacteria > Pseudomonadota > Gammaproteobacteria > Enterobacterales > Succinivibrionaceae > JAILEI01. The sequence goes on along the minus strand of JAILEI010000048.1, from coordinate 2,132 downwards.
GCCTTGCCGCCGCGGATGTCCCCGAGCCCTTCCGCGGCACCCCGGTGGCGCTGCTCACCGCCGGCCTGCTGGCCATGGCGTTCATGGGCTTTGCCGGGTTTGCGGGCAGCGCGGCATGACCGCCTGGCTCGCCTCCCTGCCCCCGGAAACCCGCCTCCTCGTTGAGGTGGGGGCGGTGCTGTTCGCCCTGGGGATGCTGCTCTCCTGGCTGTCCTACCACAAGGTGACCGAGCAGGATCCCACCGAGCGCAAGATCTCGAAAATCCTGCCCGGCATCCAGTGCGCGCGCTGCGGGCACGTGGGCTGCGAGTCCTACGCCCACGCCCTGGTCGCCGAGGGGGAGCGCCCCGATCTCTGCGTGCCCGGCGGGCCCGAGCTCACCGCGCAGATCTGCGCCATCCTGGGGGTGGATCCCCCCGGGGGCGCCAGCTCCGACGACCTGCTCTTCACCCCCCGCACCGTGGCCTATGTGGTGCCCGACACCTGCAACGGCTGCGGAAAGTGCCGCAAGGCCTGCAAGGTGGACGCCATCCTGGGCGCCCCCCGGGAGATCCACCAGGTGGATCCGGAGGAGTGCACCGGCTGCGGCGACTGCGTGAAGATCTGCCCGCAAAAGTGCATCGAGATGGTCAGGCTCAGCGCCACCACCAGCAACTACAGCTGGCAGGATGGCGGCGACGCCCCAGGCAGGAGGGCATGATGGACTTGCGCAAGGCCCTCGGGCAGGTGGCGGCCGGCACCCTGTCCCGCATCCACGGCGGCATCCGCCCTAAGGAACTCAAGCGCACCGCCGCGAGCATGATCGAGGTGCTGCCCCCGCCCTACCTCATCACCCTGCCCCTCGAGCGCCACCTCGGGCGCGGCGGGCGGCTCCTGGTGCGGGTGGGCGACCACGTCAAGGCCGGGCAGCGCCTCACCGAGCCCCAGGATCCCAACCTGGTGCCGCTGCACGCCTCGATTTCCGGCGAGGTCACCGCCATCGGCGCCCAGGAGCTGGCGCACCCCTCTGGCTTTACCGAGCAGTGCGTGACCATCAAGTCAGACGGCAAGGACGAGGCGGTGGAGCCCGCCCCGCTCCCCAACTGGGAGTCGCTGCCCCGCGAGGAGCTGCTCGCGCGCATCCGCGGCATGGGTGTGGAGGGGCTGGGCGGCGCCCAGTTCCAGACCGAGCGCAAGCTGCGCTACGCCATCGCCGCGCCGGTGGAGGGGGGCATCTTCATCGCCAATGGCGCTGAGTGCGAGCCCATGGTGACCTGCGACGACCGCCTGATGCAGGAGCGCGCCGCCGACATTGCGCTGGGCATGAGGATCATCCGCCACGTGCTTGGCTCCTCCGAGTGCGTGATTGCCATCGAGGACAACAAGCCCGCGGCCATCGCGGCGATGAGGGAGGCGCTTCAGGACGCAGGCCGGGTGGTGGCCATCCCCACCCTCTACCCCTCCGGGGCCTCGCGCAACCTGATCCGCATCGTCACCGGCCTTGAGATCCCCTACGGCGTCCACACCACCTCGGTGGGGGTGGTGGTCGACAATGTGGGCACGGTGCTCGCGGTCAAGGAGGCGGTGGTCGACGGGCTGCCGCTGACCCGCCGCGTCATCACCGTGGACGGGGAGTGCCTCGGCGGGCGGGGCAACGCCTGGGTGCGCCTCGGGGCCTCGGTGCGCTCGGTGCTCTCGCACTACCACCTCAACCCCGAGCGGCGCCAGCGCATCATCCTCGGCGGGCCGATGATGGGCTTCACCCTGCCCTCCATCGACGTGCCCATCACCAAGTCCGCGACCTGCATCATCGCCCCCTCGGCCACCGAGCTGCCGCCCGACCCGCCATCCACCAACTGCGTGCGCTGCGGGCGCTGCGCCAGGGCCTGCCCCTCGCGCCTCGAGCCCTACCGGATCTATGCCTTCTCGCGGGCCAAGGATCATGCCCACGCCCGCGAGTGCGGAGTCCTCGACTGCACCCTCTGCGGCTGCTGCTCCTTCACCTGCCCGAGCAAGCTCCCGCTGGCCGCGCAGTTCCGCTACGAGCTCGCCGCCCAGCGCGCGCTCATTGACAAGTCCCGCCGCGCCGAGCGCGCCCGCGAGCGCATGGCCGCCCACGAGGCGAGGGTCGCCGAGGAGCAGCGGGTGCGGGA
>JAILEI010000180.1 GCA_024688225.1 Succinivibrionaceae bacterium | reverse complement strand
GGCGGAGGGGGTGCGGCGGGCGCGGTCAGAGCGCTCGCCACGGCCGCCGCGGCCACGCCCGCCGCGCTCGTCCTCGTCATCGTCGTCAAAGCCGCGGGACTCAAACTCGCGCTCGTTCTCGTTGAGGAAGAGGTCGCGCCCGTTCTGGGAGATCTTGGCCATGGCGGCGGCCAGGGTCTCGGGCTCGAGGGTCTCGTCGGCGAGGAGCTCGGAGATCACCCCCTGGTAGCTCTCAAGGCCGCCCTCGGCAATGGTGTCGAGGACCTGCTGCTTGAAGTTCTCGAGGCGGACCTTGTTGACATCGGCGATGCTCGGCGCGGACATCGGCTCGATGCGCTGGTTGGTGACCCGCTCGATCATGCGCAGCGCGCGGCGCTCGCGCGGGGAGACAAAGAGGATGGCCTCGCCCTGGCGCCCGGCGCGGCCGGTGCGGCCGATGCGGTGCACGTAGGACTCCGCGTCATAGGGGATGTCATAGTTGAAGACATGGGTGATGCGGTCCACGTCCAGGCCGCGGGCGGCCACGTCGGTGGCAATGAGGATGTCCAGCTGCCCGGCCTTGATGCGCTCGATGATCTTCTCGCGCTGGCGCTGCGGGATGTCACCGTGCAGCGCCGCGCAGGTGAAGCCGCGCGCCATCAGGCGGGTGGAGAGCTCCTCGGCCGCGGTCTTGGTGCGCACAAACACCAGCACCGCGTCGTAGCTCTCAACCTCGAGCATGCGGGTGATCGCGTCCAGCTTGCGCACCCCCGAGACCACCCAGTAGCGCTGGTGCACGGTGGTGGCGGTGGCGGTGTGGCTCTCAATCCTCACCTGGGTGGGGTTGTTGAGGTGGCGGTCGGCAATCTTCTTGATCTGCGGCGGCATGGTCGCGGAGAAGAGGGCGGTCTGGTGCGGGCCGGTGACATGGTCCAGGATCCAGTCGACATCGTCGATGAAGCCCATGCGCAGCATCTCGTCCGCCTCGTCAATCACGAGGTAGCGCACCTGCTCAAGGTTGACCTTGCCGCGCTCGAGGAGGTCGATGAGGCGGCCCGGGGTCGCCACCACCACCTTGGCGCCATGGCGCAGGGAGCGGATCTGGTTCTCGTAGGAGGCGCCGCCGTAAATCGGGGCCACGCGGAAGTCGCTGAGGTGGGTGGCAAAGCCCTGGAAGGCCTCGGAGACCTGGATGGCCAGCTCACGGGTGGGCTCGAGGACCAGCGCCTCGATCTCGCCGTTGCCCATGTCCAGCTCGCTGAGGATGGGCAGGGCGAAGGCGGCGGTCTTGCCCGTGCCAGTCTGGGCCTGGCCGAGCATGTCGGCGCCCGAGAACATCACCGGGATGCCCTGCTCCTGGATGGGTGTGGGGCTCTCAAAGCCCAGATCCTTGATGGCCGCCAGCACCGGCTCCGAGAGCCCGAGGCGATCAAAGGTGACCAGGTCATCGTCCCCGTCGCCCGGGGCGCCCAGGCCATCGTCATCATCACCGAGGAGCGGGGCCTTGGGATCCGCCACGGGGGCGGGGGCCGCCTCGGCTGCGGGCTGCACGGCCTCAGGGGCGGCAGGGACGGAAGGGGCGGCCCCGGGGGCCGCCTGATCGATAATCTCATTCTGATCAGACATGGAAATATCTCCAAAGTGCGTTCACACGCTGAAAAAAAAACAACATGGACGCCCTGGATATACCCTAAGTCAGACCCAACAGCCGCTTGGCGCGGCGACCCAGACCACTCAGCCCACACATGATTGAGGCGGGAAATGAAATTGCTGCGGGAGCGTCCCCTGAAAAAGCCTGCGTAGTATAGCAACTTTTTGTGACGGAGATCACTAATTTTGCCAAACCAGGCAAAATTTGCAAAACAGCCGGGTTTTGCAAAGGACAAGTTTTGCATAATCAGGCAATTTTGAAAAAATATATTATTTACTTTCAATAGATTGACGTTTTTAAAATCCTGAAATACAAAATTCATTTGACGTGCAAAAAACTCGATCCTATACTCACCGCCACATCAGGGGGCGGGCAATCACGCCCGCCCTGCAGCCAAGGACCCAGGAAATGGACCAGGACAACAAGCGGGTTATCATCTTCGACACCACCCTGCGCGACGGGGAGCAGGCCCTGCAGGCCTCGCTCACCCCCACCCAGAAACTGCAGATCGCGCTCATGCTCGAGCAGCTGGGCGTGGACGTCATCGAGGCGGGCTTCCCCGTCTCCTCCCCGGGCGACCTGCAGGCCGTGAAGCTCATCGGCGACAGCGTCACCAAGTCTGTGGTGTGCGGCCTCTCGCGCTGCGTGGACCGGGACATCGACGCGGTGCGCGAGGCGCTCGGGCACCTCAAGCGCTACCGCATCCACACCTTCATCGCCACCTCTGACATCCACGTCAAGGACAAGCTGGGCAAGGACTTCGGCGCCATCATCGAGATGGCCAGGGCCTCGGTGCGCCGCGCCCGCAACTACACCGACGACGTCGAGTTCTCCTGCGAGGACGCCGGCCGCACCCCCATCGACAACCTCTGCCGCATGGTCGAGGCCGCCATCGACGCCGGGGCGACCACCATCAACATCCCCGACACCGTGGGCTACACCCTGCCCTTCGAGTTCGCGGGGATCATCGAGACCCTCTTCAACCGGGTGCCGAACATCGACAAGGCGATCATCTCCGTGCACTGCCACAATGACCTGGGCATGGCCACGGCGAACTCCCTGTCCGCCATCATGAAGGGCGCCCGCCAGATCGAGTGCTGCGTCAACGGCCTCGGCGAGCGCGCGGGCAACTGCTCGCTCGAGGAGGTGGCGATGGGGATCAAGACCCGCGCCGCCTACCTTGACGGGCTGCACACCAACATCATCAGCACCAACCTCGCCCGCGCCAGCCAGATGATCGCCGGCATCGCCAATGAGCCGGTCCCGCCCCACAAGGCGATCGTCGGCTCCAACGCCTTCGCCCACAGCTCGGGCATCCACCAGGACGGGGTGCTCAAGAACCGCAGCACCTACGAAATCATCACCCCCGAGAGCGTGGGCTTCAAGGAGAACAACCTCCACATGACCGCCCGCTCGGGCCGCCACATGATCAAGTCGGTGCTCGACGGCCTCGGCTACGCGGAGGGCACCTACGACCTCAACCGCATCTACGAGCGCTTCCTCAAGCTCGCCGACAAGAAGGGCCAGGTCTTTGACTACGACCTCGAGGCGCTGCTCTTCTTCTCCCATGACGAGGATCTCGAGAACCAGTACGAGCTCGACCAGCTCAACGTCATCTCCGGATCCAAGGGCATGATCCCCACCGCCTCGGTGCGGCTGCGCATCGGCAAGCGCACCCGGACCGAGTCCGGCATCGGCAACGGCCCCGTGGACGCGGTGTTCAACTGCATCACCCGCATCACCGGGCTCAAGCTCGACCTCACCGCCTTCCACATCAGCGCCAAGGGCCAGGGCATGAACTCCCTTGGGCAGGTGGACGTGGACGTGCGCTACGACGGGCGCACCTACCACGGCAAGGGGCTCTCGACCGACGTCATCGAGTCCGCGGCGCTGGCGCTCATCAGCGCCTGCAACAGCATCCGGCGCGCCCAGATCATCGCGCAGGAAAAGACAGGCCATGCAAGCAAGGAGGCTAACTAAATGGCACGCAACCACCAGATCGCAGTCCTGGCCGGAGACGGCATCGGCCCCGAGGTAATGGCGGAGGCCATGAAGGCCCTCAGGGCCGCCGGGGACAAGTTTGGCTTTGGCATTGAGGCCACGGAGTGCCTCGTGGGCGGCGCCGCCATCGACGCCACCGGCACCCCCCTGCCTGACGGCACCCTCAGGGCCTGCGAGGCGAGCGAGGCGGTGCTCTTTGGCTCCGTGGGCGGCCCCAAGTGGGACCGGCTCCCGCCTGACCAGCGCCCCGAGCGCGGCGCCCTGCTGCCCCTGCGCAAGCACTTCTCGCTGTTCTGCAACTTCCGCCCCGCCCGCATCTTCCCGGGCCTTGGCTCGCTGTCCCCGCTGCGCGCGGACATCGCCATGCGCGGCTTTGACCTGCTGTGCGTGCGCGAGCTGACCGGCGGCATCTACTTCGGGCAGCCCAAGGGCCGCGAGGGCCAGGGCGCCCAGGAGAAGGCCTACGACACCGAGGTCTACCACCGCTACGAGATCGAGCGCATCGCCAGGATTGCCTTTGAGGCGGCGCGCCTGAGAAGGGGCAAGGTCACCTCCGTGGACAAGTCCAACGTGCTGCAGAGCTCCATCCTCTGGCGCGAGGTGGTGGCCGAGGTGGGCAAGGGCTACCCGGACGTGGAGCTCTCCAACATCTACATCGACAACGCCACCATGCAGCTGGTGAAGGATCCCGCCCAGTTTGACGTGCTGCTGTGCTCGAACATGTTCGGCGACATCCTCTCCGACGAGTGCGCCATGATCACCGGCTCGATGGGCATGCTCCCCTCCGCCAGCCTCGGCGAGGGCGGCTTCGGCCTCTACGAGCCCGCGGGCGGCAGCGCCCCGGACATCGCCGGCCAGGGCATCGCCAACCCCTGCGCGCAGATCCTCTCCGCGGCGCTGATGCTGCGCTACTCCCTCAAGGAGAACGAGGCCGCCGCCGCCATCGAGGCCGCGGTTGCCGCGGCGCTCAGCGATGGGTGCCTCACCACTGACCTCATGGCCAGCGGCAAGAGCCAGGGCCCCGCGCTCTCCACCTCGGCAATGGGCGATGCCGTTGCCGCCCGGATTGGCAAGTAGGAGGCCAGCATGGGCAAGACACTTTACGAGAAGGTCTATTCAAGCCATGTCGTCTTCGAGAAGGAGGGCGAGCTGCCGACCATCTACATCGACCGCCACCTCGTGCACGAGGTCACCTCGCCGCAGGCCTTCGCGGGCCTGTCCGACGCGGGGCGCCGGCTGCGCCGCCCCGACCTGACCCTCGCCACCATGGACCATGACATCTCCACCCGCGAGGCCACGATTGAGGCCTGCTCGCCGATGGCGCGCGAGCAGATCACCACCCTGATGGGGAACGCCGAGAAGTTCGGGGTAACCCTCTTCGGCCTGGGCAACCCCAACCAGGGCATTGTGCACATCATCGGGCCGCAGACCGGGTTCACCCTGCCCGGCACCACCCTGGTGTGCGGCGACTCCCACACCGCCACCCACGGGGCGTTCGGGGCGCTGGCCTTTGGCATCGGCACCTCCGAGGTCGAGCATGTCATGGCCACCCAGACCCTCAAGCAGGGCCGCTTCAAGACCATGCGCATCGAGTGCCGGGGACTGCTGGGCAAGGGCGTCTTCGCCAAGGATCTCATCCTGGCCATCATCGGGCGCCTGACCACCGCGGGCGGCACCGGCTACGCGGTTGAGTTCAGCGGCGAGGCGGTGCGCGCCCTCTCCATGGAGGGGCGCATGACCCTCTCCAACATGGCCATCGAGTTCGGCGCCCCGGTGGGCATGATCGCCCCTGACGAGACCACCTTCGCCTACCTCAGGGAGCGCATGTTCGCCCCCAAGGGCCAGGACTTCGAGGCGGCGGTTGCCTACTGGCGCACCCTTTGCTCCGACCCCGACGCCACCTTCGACAAGGTGGTCGAGCTGGACGCCGCGGCCATCGAGCCGCAGGTCACCTGGGGGACCAACCCCGGCCAGGTGGCGGGCATCGGCAGCCTGGTCCCCAGCCCCCAGGACATCGCCGATCCCGTGGCGCGCAAGTCCTGCGAGGACGCGCTGGCCTACATCGGCCTCGAGCCCGGCAAGCCGCTGCGCGGCACCAAGATCGACCTGGCCTTCATCGGCTCCTGCACCAATGGGCGCATCGAGGACTTCCGCGCCGCCGCGCAGGTGCTGCGCGGCCGCCACGTCGCCCCGCACGTCCGGGCGCTGGCCGTGCCCGGCTCAATGTGGGTCAAGCAGCAGGCTGAGCGCGAGGGCCTCGACCGGATCTTCATCGAGAGCGGCTTTGAGTGGCGCCTGCCCGGCTGCTCGATGTGCCTGGCGATGAACGATGACCGCGCCCCGGCGGGCAAGCGGGTCGCCTCCACCTCCAACCGCAACTTTGTGGGTCGCCAGGGCAAGGGCTCGCGCACCCACCTCATGAGCCCCGCCATGGCGGCCGCCTGCGCAGTCGCGGGCGAGCTCACCGACGTGCGCGACTACCTCTAGGAGAGAGCCATGCAGAAATTCACCGTACACGAGGGAATCGCGGTGCCCCTGGACTCCGCCAACATCGACACGGACCAGATCATCCCCAAGCAGTTCCTGCTGGCGGTCAGCCGCAAGGGCTTTGGGGTGCACCTCTTCCATGACTGGCGCTACCTCGACGACGCGGAGACCCAGCCCAACCCGGAGTTCAACCTCAACAAGCCCGAGTTCCAGGGGGCCTCCATCCTGGTCGCGCGCGACAACTTCGGCAACGGATCCTCCCGCGAGCACGCCCCCTGGGCCCTCGCGGACTATGGCTTCCGCGCCGTGATTGCGCCGAGCTTCGCGGTCATCTTCAACCACAACTCGCTGGGCAACGGGCTGCTGAACGTGCAGCTGACCGCCAGCGAGGTGGACGAGATTTTCACCGCCCTGAACCAGGCGCCCGGCACCAAAATCCGCATCTCCCTCCTCGACATGAGCGTGGAGTGCGCCGGGAAGCGCTACTCGTTCGCCCTGGACGACTTCCACCGCCACTGCCTGCTTGAAGGTCTCGACAGCATTGCCCTCACCCTCGAGCACCAGGACGAGATCGCCGCCTTTGAGCGGGGCATGGAGCCCTGGGAGAGAAACGCCCACTAGGCGCGGCGGCCAACAGTGGTAGAATGCCGGTGGCACATTGTGCCGCCGGCTTTTTTCTTGGCTATGCAGGAGATTCGCGCCATGGCAGACACCTACTCACAGGAGCCCCGTCTCTTTACCCTCCGAAACGGCAATGGCGTGGAGGCCACCATCATGGACTGGGGCGCCACCATCGTCTCGCTCAAGGTGCAGGTCAAGGGGGAGGCGCAGCCGCGCGAGCTGCTGCTGGGCATGTCCGATCCCGCCCAGTGGTCAACCCAGGACCTGTTCTTCAACGCCACCATCGGCCGCTACGCCAACCGCATCGCCAACTCCACCTTCACCATCAATGGCCGGGCCTACGCGCTCAACGGCCAGGGCCCCCACTGCCTGCACGGCGGCAGGGAGGGGTTCGACAAGCGCCGCTTCACGGTGCTCGGGCACTCCGATGACGAGGTCACGCTGTGCCTGCACTCCCCCGCGCTGGACCAGGGCTTCCCCGGCAACTTCGACCTCACCGTCACCTACCGGCTGCTCGGGGACAACACCCTCTTCATGGGCTACCTTGGCAAGTGCGACGAGGTGTGCCCGGCCTGCATCACCAACCACGCCTACTTCAACCTCAACGGCCGCAACGGGTCGGTGCTGGGGCACAGCGTGCGCCTGAGATCCCGCGAGTTCCTGCCCCTCGATGGCGACGCCATCCCGCTCGGGCACACCCAGTCCGTCCGGGGCACCCCCTTTGACTTCACCGAGGAGAAGACCCTCGGCCGCGACTTCCTCGCCGACGACCAGACCCGCGCCGCCCTGGGGTATGACCATCCCTTCATCATCGAGGGCGGCGCGGACGGCCCCTTCGCCACCGTCACCTCGGACGACGGCAAGGTGCGCCTGGAGGTCTCCTCCGACTACCCGGCCTTCCAGATGTACTCAGGCAACTACATCCACGTGGGGCAAAGCGCGGTCCCAGCGCGCGACGGGGGCATCTACCAGAACCAGGGCGGACTGTGCCTCGAGCCCGAGTTCTTCCCCAACTCCCCGAACCTCCCGGAGTTCGCGGCGCTCAACCCGCTGGTGACCCCCACGCAGCCGCTTGACCGGTTCATCGCCTTCCGCGTCACCGCCAAGTAGCCCCTTCCCCACCCCACCCCCAAGTCATGGAACCCACGCCCCAGGGCGTGGGCCTTTGGTGCCCCATGGTCACAGCAACCGTACTCGCCTGCTACTTCGTGGTGCTCTACGCCGCCAGCCGCATCTTCTCCGGCCGCGGCGGCAACGACACCTTCTTCCGCGGCAACCGCAGCTCCCCCTGGTGGCTGGTGGCCTTCGGCATGGTCGGGGCCAGCGTCTCCGGGATCACCTTCATCTCGGTGACGGGCATGGTCGCCTGGTCGCAGATGACCTACCTCCAGGCCTGCGCGGGCTACATCCTCGGCTACTTCGTGGTCGCCTTCGTGCTGCTGCCCATCTACTACCGCCTCAACCTCACCACCATCTACACCTACCTGGGGAGGCGCCTGGGGCCGCGCGCCTACAGGACCGGCTCCGCCTTCTTCGTGCTCTCCAAGCTCTCGGGGGCCGCCGCGCGCTTCTATGTGGTGTGCCTGGTGCTCGAGCAGGCGGTGATGGCGCCGCTGGGCATCCCCTTTGCCGTGACCGCGCCGTTGCTGGTGCTGCTCATCTGGCTCTACACCAGGAACGGGGGCATCTCCACCCTGGTGCGCACCGACGTGATCCAGACCGCCTGCATGCTGCTCTCGCTCATCCTCATCATCCATGCCGCCGCCTCCGCCCTGGGCCTTGGCCCGGTGGAGGCCATCGGGCTGGTCATGGACGATCCGCGCTCGCGGATCCTCGAGCTCTCGGACTGGTCATCGCCGCAGCACTTCCTCAAGCAGTTCGTGGGGGGAATATTCATCGTGGTGGTGATGACCGGCCTGGACCAGGACATGATGCAGAAGAACCTCACCTGCAAGAGCGAGCGGGAGGCCAAGGTGGACATGTGCGCCTACTCCTTCGCCTTCGTGCCGCTCAACCTGCTCTTCATGTCCCTCGGGATCCTGCTGCTCACCCTGTGCGCGCAGCGGGGCATCAGCGTGCCCAGCGACCCCGACCTGCTGCTGCCCACCCTGGTGGGGGACGGCACCCTGGGGCTGCTGGCCGAGATCTGCTTTGCCCTGGGCATTGTCGCCGCCTCGTTCTCCAGCGCCGACTCCTCGCTCACCGCACTGACCACCAGCACCTGCGTGGACCTGCTGGGCAAGGAGCATGACGAGCGGCTGCGGCGCCGGGTGCACGCGCTGATGGCGGCGCTCTTTGCCCTGGCGGTGCTCTGCTTTGGCGCGGCGAGCTCCACCAGCCTCATCGACGCCATCTTCATCCTCTGCGGGTACACCTACGGGCCGCTGCTGGGGCTGTTTGCCTTCGCCATCCTCACCAGGCGGCAGGCGCATGACCGGGCGGTGCCCTGGATATGCTGCCTGGCGCCGCTGGCCTGCCTGGGCATAGACCAGGCGGCGCGGGCCATGGGCTACCGCTTTGGGTATGAGATGCTGCTGCTGAACGGGGCGCTGACCTTCGCGATGCTCTTTGCCAGCGGGATCGCTATTCGCCGGGATCGTCGCCCTTCTTGATGAAGTGGGGGTTGCCGCACTTCCAGTGGCGGCAGGAGTCGATGGGATCGTCATCCCTGAAGTTGAGCACCAGGAACACGAAGAAGACAAGCATCGCAATCGCAAGCATGGCAGGACTCCTCTCACTGCGGGGGGCATAACCTGAATATAGCACCCCAAGGCCCGCCATGCCCAGCGCCGGCCCATGCTAGAATCAGGCGGGGCGGTCCCAGGGCGCGCCCCCGCACAGCCCCCGGGCTTTCCAAGAATTTTTCGCAATGTGGCAGTACCTAAGACCCTACCTCACCCCCGCCCTGCTCGCCATCCTGGCCATGGTGGGCGAGGTGGCCATGGATCTCGCGCAGCCCGGGCTGCTGTCGAGGATCATTGACGAGGGCATCCTGGGCGGGGTGGACCTGCCGCTCATCGGCCGCCTCGGCCTGCTGATGCTGGGGCTGGCGCTGCTCGGCGGGGCCATGGGCGCGGCCTGCAACATCCTGGTGCAGTATGCGGGACAGGGCATGGGCAACCGCCTGCGCAAGGCCTGCCTGGGCAAGATCATGGGCATGTCCGCCCCCGACCTCGGGCGCTTCGGCAAGGGCGCCCTCATCACCCGCGCCACCAACGACATCGAAAAGGCGCAGGCGCTGGCCATGATGCTCTGCCGCGGGCTGGTCCGCACCTGCGCGATGCTCGCGGGCAGCGTCGCGCTGCTGCTGTGGCTCGCCCCCAGCCTCGCCATGATCGCGCTGGGCTCCCTGCCCCCCGCGGCGCTGGCCATCTGGCTGCTGGTGCGCGCCTGCAACCCCCTCTTCGCGAGGCTGCAGCGCGGCATGGACTCGCTCAACGCCCTGCTTACAGAGGATCTCGGCGCGCTCAGGGTCATCAAGTCCTTCGTCCGCGAGGCCCATGAGGCACGGCGCATCGGCAAGGCCAGCCACGAGCTGATGCGGCTGCAGGTCAGGGCGCTGCTGCTCATGGCGCTCATGAACCCCCTGGTCAACGCCATCATCTACTCCGCCATCGCGCTCATCCTGCTGCAGGGGGCCGGCGACGTGGCGCAGGGCAGTGGCACCACGGGCGCCGTGGTCGCGGCCCTCACCTACGCCACCATGATGCTGCACTCGCTGCTGATGCTCACCTTCCTCATGGGGGGCATCTCCCGGGGACTGGTTTCCTGGCGGCGCATCCGCGAGGTGCTCTCCTGCCCTGGCGCCATCGTGGACGGCAGCCAGGACCTGCCCCCCGCCCTCGCCCGCGGCATCGAGCTGCGGGACGTGTCCTTTTCCTACCCTGGCAGCCCCCGGCCGGCGCTGTGCGGGGTGAGCCTCACCATCCGCCCCGGGGAGCGGGTGGCAATCATGGGCGCCACCGGTTGCGGGAAAAGCACCCTGGCCATGCTCCTCACCCGCTGCCACGATGTTTGCTCGGGGGCCATCCTGGTTGACGGGGTGGATCTCAGGAAGGCGCGGATCCAGAGCCTCCGCGACCTCATCACCCTGGTCCCCCAGCGCACCGAGATCTTCTCCGGCACCATCGCCGACAACCTGCGCCTGGGCAAGCCCAGCGCCAGTGACAGCGAGCTGTGGGCCGCGGCGCGCGTGTCCTGCGCCGCGGAGTTCATCGAGCGCGATCCCCGCGGGCTGGGGGCGCCCGTGGCCCAGCGCGGGGCCTCGCTCTCAGGGGGGCAGCGCCAGCGCCTGGCGCTCGGCCGCGCCGCGCTTAGGGGCTCCGGGGTGATGATCCTCGACGACAGCACCTCCGCCCTGGACCTTAGGACCGAGGCCGCGGCCTACAAGGCGCTGTTTGCCGCCTTCCCCAGGTCCACCTTCGTGATCGTGGCGCAGCGCGTCGCCACCGCCCGCCACGCCGGGCGCATCGTGCTGCTCGACCAGGGCCGCGTGGCCGCCTCGGGCACCCATGACGAGCTGCTGTCCTCCTCCCCCCTCTACCAGGAAATCTGCCGCTCCCAGCAATGGGCCGGGGGTGCGGCATGAGCGGGCCGCGGGGATCCAGGGGACCGGGGCGCCCCGGCTTTGCCGAGCCCGAGCGCGCCCTGCGCCAGGGCGAGGCGGTAAGGCGCCTGTGGCGCTGCCTCGCCGCCCACCCCCTGCTCATCGCCGCCATCACCGGCTCCGTGGTGGCGGGCACCGCCCTGGGGGTCATTGCCCCGGCGCTGCAGGCCAACGCCGTGGACATCATCTGCGGGGCCCGGGCGGGCGACTTGGGCACGGCGGTGGCGCTGATGCTCGCGGCCTACCTCGGCAGCGCCCTGCTGGGCTTCCTCGAGGCCGCCGCCAGCGCCCGCCTCAGCCAGGGGGTCATCCTCGGGCTCCGGGACCGGCTGTGCGCCGCCACGCTGGCGCTGCCCACGGCCACCGTGGAGCGCCATGCCAAGGGCGATCTCATGAGCCGCATGACCAATGACATCGACAGCCTCTCCAGCACCCTGTCCTCGGCACTGCCCTCCCTCACCTCGGCGGCGCTCACCATCGCCGGCACCACCGTGATGATGCTCGCCCTCTCCTGGCAGCTCACCATCTGCTGCCTCGTGGGCGTGGCGCTGACCATCCTCGCCACCTCCTACCTTGCCCGGGGGGTGAGGCGCCACTCCCGGCGCCGCCAGGCCCTGCTCGGGGAGGCCAACGGGCTGATCGAGGAAATGGTGGGGGGCATGGCCACCCTCAGCGCCCTCAACCGCCAGCAGGACGCCCGGGAGCGGCTCTGCGCCGCCTCAGACCGCCTCACCCGCGAGGGGATCAAGACCGAGGTTTACGGGGGGATCCTCGGCCCTGCCATGAACTGCATCAACAACCTCGACTTTGTGATCATCGCCGTGGCGGGGGGCATCCTCGCCACCCGGGGCCTGGTCTCGGTCGGGGTGATCTCGGCCTTCATCGTCTACGCTCGCCAGTTTGGCCGCCCGGTGATGGAGATCGGGCAGGTCTACGGGCAACTGCAGTCGGCGCTCGCCGGGGCCGAGCGGGTCTTCGCGACCCTCGACGAGCCCCCTGAGGATCCCAGTGGCGAGGGGTGGCCGGGGGGCGAGGGCGCCGCCATCGAGTTTCGCCACGTCTGCTTTGCCTACCCCGGGGGACCTGAGGTCATCAGCGATTTCTCGCTGTCCATCGCCGCCGGGCAGAGGGTGGCGCTGGTCGGCGCCACCGGCTCGGGCAAGACCACCATCGCCAGCCTCCTGCTGCGCTTCCATGAGCCCACCTCCGGCGAGATTTTGGTCAATGGGCGCCCCCTCTCCTCCATCGCCCGCCCCGCCCTCCGGGGCAGGGTGGGGCTGGTGCCCCAGGAGGCGGCGCTGTTCTCTACGAGCGTGCGTGACAACCTCGCCTACGGCGCCACGGGGGCCAGCGATGCGCGGATCATGGCGGTGGCGGCCGCCACCCACTGCCAGGTGTTCATCGAGCAACTGCCCGACGGGCTGGGCACCGAGCTCCATGACTCAGGAAGCGCGCTCTCGGCGGGCCAGCGCCAGTTGCTGGCCATCGCCCGCGCCTTCCTCCCGGAACCGCGGATCCTGATCCTCGACGAGGCCACCTCCAGCGTCGACACCCGCACCGAAAGCGACATCCAGCATGCCCTGGGGAGGCTGATGGAGGGCCGTACCTGCATCCTCATCGCCCACCGCCTGTCCACCATCGCCGACGCCGACCTCATCCTGGTCATGAGGGACGGCCGCATCGTCGAGAGCGGCGACCACCGCTCGCTAATCAGCCGCCAGGGCGAGTACCATGCCCTGTACAGCGCCCAGTACGCCGGCCTTCAAACCTGAGGAGAGCCACATGCCCTACATCAAGAAGGAATTCATCGCCTCCCGCCTCATCCCGCAGGTGAACATTGAGGAGCTCATCGGGCGGTACGTCGAGCTCAAGCGCGCCGGCAACGACTACAAGTGCTGCTGCCCGTTCCACCAGGAGAAGACCCCCTCCTTCCACGTGGTCCCCGAGAAGCAGTTCTTCCACTGCTTTGGCTGCGGGGCCTCGGGCAATGCCATCGACTTCGTGATGCGCTACAAGAACCTGTCCTTCCCCGACGCGGTCCGGGAGGTGGCGGCCTTCGCCAACCTTGAGATCGAGTACGAGGAGGGGCACGGCAAGCGGGGCGGCGACGGGGCGCAGGGCGATGATCTCGCCCCGAGCTATGAGCTCATCGACCGCGTCGCGCAGTTCTTTGCCAACGAGCTGCGCCGGCCCGAGAACCAGGGAGCGCTCTCCTACTTCACCCAAAAGCGCGGCCTGTCGATGGACACCATCACCAGGCTGCGCCTTGGGTACGCGCCCAATGACTGGAACTACGCCCTGCGCCTGGCGCGCAGCCGCGAGGAGGAGGATCTGCTGGTCAGCCTCGGCCTGGTAAAGGAGAGCGACGGGCGGCGCTACTCCTTCTTCCGGGACCGGGTGATGATCCCCATCCTCAACCGCGCCGGCAAGATCGTGGCCTTCGGCGGGCGGGTGCTCGGGGACGGCACCCCCAAGTACATCAACTCCCCCGAGGGACCCATCTTCCACAAGCGCAGCGAGCTCTTCGGGCTGCACGAGTGCCTGCTCGACCATCCCCGCAACCATGCCGACCGCATCGTGGTGGTCGAGGGCTACATGGATGTCATCTCACTGCGCCAGGCCGGCTTTGACAGCGCCGTGGCCTCACTGGGCACCGCCACCACCGCTGAGCAGTTCCGCCTCATGTTCCGCTACACCAGCCTGGTGGTGTGCTGCTACGACGGCGACAGCGCCGGGCGCAAGGCCGCCTGGCGGGCGCTCGAGAACGTCACCCCGGTGCTCAACGACAAGGTCCAGGTCAAGTTCGCCTTCCTGCCCTTTGAGAACGGGCAGAAGGAGGATCCGGACTCCTACGTGCGCGCCCACGGCCTGGGCGGCTTCACCGCCCTCCTCGACCGCGCCATGGACTACTCGGAGTTCCTCATCGACCACACCCTGCATGAGCACCCCATCGGCGACGCCAGCCATAAGCAGGCCTTCCTGCGTGAGTGCCTGGCCCACATCTCGAGGATTGGCATCCCGGCGCTGCGCCTCGTGACCCTGGAGATCCTGGGCAAGGTGGCGGGCATGAGCCCCGAGCTGCTGGCCACGGAACTCAGCGACCCGCCACCGGGGCGCGGGCCGCGCGGGCAAGGCGCCGCGGCCGAGGAGCAGGCTGCCCCCCAGGCGACCCGGGATCGGCTGCTATCCACCCCGATGCGGCGCCTGATGGCCTTTGCCATCCAGCAGCCCGAGACCGTGGCGCGCTGCGCCGACGCCCTCAGGGTGGGGGACTTCCTCATGGTGATCGGGCGATTGGGGGTGGCGGGCCATGCCCAGTGCCGGGAGCTCATCACGGGCATCACCGGCAGCGAGGTGCCGGTCTCAACCGCCTCAATCCTCGAGCAAGGGCGCGGCACCAGCGCCGAGGGCTACCTGCGCAAGCTCGCCGGGGCGCCCATCATGCCCTCCCTGCACGGGGAGCCAACCCCGGCCCAGCGGGTGGCCTACCTCGGGCAGCTGCTGGGGGAGGTGGTGGCCGAGGCGCTCCGCGCGAGGGCCCGTGAAATCGCAGTTTCAGGGGACAGCGGCGCCATCGGACTGGCCACCAGAATCCGCTCCGGGCTGCTGGGCGACCCGGGCCAAGTTTGAAAAGGGGTTACAGAAAGAATAAGATGGTGTAGATTTTTCCATGAGTTTGGATAGGGATCATGGCAAACAGCAGTGACGAGAAGGCCTTCCTTGAGTCAATGGACCAGAAGGACATCACCTTCCGGCAATTTTCCAGCAGTGACGAGAGCAATCCCTCCTACCTGCGCTGGAAGCTATTGAAGCAGGCGGAGATCCAGTCTACCGGCATCAGCGACGCGGCAGCCGGGCCCAGCAACCCCCTGGGCGAGCCCAGCGCCGCCCCCGCCCGCCCCCGCCCCCACCATGACGATGACGAGGGCGGTCACCAGGGTCCCAGCCGCCTGGACAAGGGATCGTTCAACCAGAAGTCCTCCTTCAAGGACATGCTGCGCACCGGGGTCACCAAGGCCCCCGCCCGCCCGCTGCTGGGAGGGGGGGCGCCCAGCCCGGCCCTCTCCGCCAGCCCGCTTTCCGCCCCCGCCAAGCCCAGCAGCGGCGGCTCGATCGCCGACCTGCTCAAGGCCTCCAACCACAACCCACTGCGGGACAAGGATCCCACCCCGCCCCAGCGCCCGCTGGAGGAGTCGGCGATCCCGGCCGGCAGCCGCCCCGGATCGATTGCCCAGGCGCTCAAGGCCGGGCAGGGCGAGAGCAAGATCCCCGCGCTGCTCACCGACCCCGCCCCGGACCGCCCCCGGACCATGCTGGGGCAGCAGGGCGCCCCCGAGCAGCGCCCTGCCCACACCTACTTCAAGGAAGCCCAGCCCCAGGGCGGATCGCTGTTGCGTGACGTGGCGCGCCAGGTCAACCCCACCCCGCCCCGCGGCCTGCCCGGATACCCCTATCCCGCGGCAGGCATGCCCGTTGCCGGGGGCTATCCCTACATGGCGCCCGCCCAGATGGTGCCCGTGGCCCCCGTGACCGTGGCCCCGGTGCCCATGGCATCGGTGCCCATGGGCGGCGGCCCGGCCGCCTACCCCTACCAGGCGCCGGCGGTGCCCGCGGCAGCCCCCGCAGGGCCGGGCGCCCCCATCTATCCCTATGTTGCCCGCGGCAGCGCCCCCGCCGCCACCCCTGGTGACGGTGGCCCAGGGGATCGGCCCTACCAGTCACTGTTTGCCCACTTGGGCCCGGATGCCCGGGCCGAGGAGCCGGCGCGCGAGGAAACGCTGCAGGACATCTACCGGAGGATTGAATCATGCCTGTAATCAGCATCTGCTCCCCCAAGGGCGGGGTAGGCAAGACCACCCTGACCTCCAACCTGGCCTATGTGTTCGCCAAGGCCGGCACCAAGGTGGTGGCCATCGACCTCGACCCGCAGAACGCGATGCGCCTCTACTTCGGCCAGCCACTGCAGGATGACCGGGGATTCATCTCCAAGATCGAGACCGACCCCAACGCCGACTGGGTGGACGCCCTCATCAACGTGGACCGCAACCTCTTTGTGCTGCCCTTTGGCAAGTCCCGCCAGGCCCAGCGCCTGATCCTCGACGCCAAGCTCGCCGAGGAGGGCTACCTGCGCGACCGCCAGAGCACCATCTTCTGCAACCCCGACATCCTGGTGCTCGCCGACTTCCCACCTGGGTACTCGGTGGCGCTCAAGGCGCTCTCGGAGGTGACCGACCTCACCCTGGTGCCGCTCATCGCCGACGCGGCCTCCATCTCCCAGTTCTCGATGCTGCAGAACGATGAGCTCCTCGAGGGCCCGCTCAACCACCGCCTGGGCTACTACATCGTGCTCAACATGGTGGACAACCGCATCAAGCTCAACCGCGAGATCCAGGAGTTCGCCACCCACAACATGTCCGAGCACCTGCTCGGGATGGTGCACGCCGACACCAGCGTGGTCGAGGCCGCGGCGCTGCAGCAGCCGGTCGCGGAGTTCAACCACAACTCAAGCGCCGCCTTCGACATCGAGGTGCTCGCCAAGAAGCTCGCGACCATCCTCGGGTTTGAGGTCAAGCAGGGCACCATCCTCATCAACCCGCTGCGCGATCAGTAGCGGAACCTTGGACAGCAGATCATGCTAACCATACTGAAGTCACTGTTCTTCCTCGTCGTGGTGGCGCCGGTCACCTTCTTCACCGTGGTGACCCCGATGTCCGCGGAGAACCAGTACATCTTTGGGCTGACCTCGGTCGGGCTCGCCGTCCTGGTGAGCAGCCTCAGCAAGCGGCACTTCGTGTCGGTGATCCTGATCTTCATCACCCTGGTCATGTCCACCCGCTACATGTACTTCCGGGTCACCCAGACCCTCGAGTTCGACTCGCTGATCGAGGCGCTGCTGGGGTACATGCTGCTGATGGCGGAGACCTACGTCTACGTCGTGCTCTTCCTGTGCATGTTCCAGCTCTCCTGGTCGCTCAAGCGCAAGATTGTCCCCATGCCCGCGGATCCCTCGACCTGGCCCACGGTCGATGTCTACATCCCGACCTACAACGAGCCGCTCAAGATTGTGTGCGACACCGTGCTCGCCGCGCAGTGCCTCGACTACCCGCGCGACAAGCTCAAGATTTACATCCTCGACGACGGGCGGCGCAAGGAGCTCGCCACCTTCGCCACCGAGGCCAATGTCGGCTACATCACCCGCTCCGACAACGCCCATGCCAAGGCCGGCAACCTCAACCACGCCATGAAGCTGACCCATGGCGATCTGATCGCGGTGTTCGACTGCGACCACATCTGCACCAAGATCTTCCTGCAGGCCACGGTCGGCGCCTTCATCAAGGATCCGAAGCTGGCGCTCATCCAGACCCCGCACCACTTCTACTCGCCCGACCCCATCGAGCGCAACCTCTACCTCGGGCGCGACATCCCCAATGAGGGTGAGCTGTTCTACGGCCCGGTGCAGCGCGGCAACGACAACTGGAACGCCACCTTCTTCTGCGGTTCCTGCGCCGTGATCCGCCGCAAGGCGCTCAAGGATACCAACGGCTTCGCCTTCGAGACCGTCACCGAGGACGCCCACACCGCGCTCAAGCTGCAGCGCAAGGGCTGGAACACCGCCTACCTTGACCAGATCCTCGCCGGCGGCCTCGCCACCGAGCGCCTCATCCTGCACATCATCCAGCGCAACCGCTGGGCACGCGGCATGATCCAGATCTTCCGCCTCGACAACCCGCTGCTGGGCCGGGGCCTGACCCTGCCGCAGCGCCTGTGCTACCTCAACGCGATGATGTACTTCTTCTTCGCCATCCCCCGGGTGATCTTCATGGTGATCCCGCTCATCTACCTGCTCTTTGGCTGGTCGGTGATCCACGGGTCGGCTGCCCTGCTGTTCTCCTACGCGCTGCCGCACCTCATCCTCGCCTACTACACCTCCTCGCGCCTGAACGGCCGCTACCGCTACAGCTTCTGGGGCGAGGTCTACGACGTGCTGCTCTCCTTCCACCTGGTCATCCCCACCATCCTGGTGCTGATTTCGCCGCGGCACGGCAAGTTCAACGTGACCGACAAGGGCGCGACCATCGAGAAGGGCTACTTTGACGCCCATGCCGTCCGCCCGCACCTCATCGTGGCCTCGCTCCTGGCGTTCGCCATCATCTTCGGGCCGGTCAAGTACCTGCTGCCCGAGTACTTCGAGGTGCAGCTCTCGGCGGTGCTCCTGAACGTGGCCTGGGCCGCCTTCAACCTCTCGCTGCTCATCGCCGCCATCTGCGTGGCCCGCGAGACCCCCAACCAGCGCCAGAGCCAGCGCCTCTCACTGGCCGCCCCAGTGCTCATCTACCAGCGCAGCGGCATCTGCTCCCGCAGCACCCTGCGCGACCTCTCCATGAGCGGCTGCCGCCTTGACAACGTGCTCTCCCACGACCTGCTGGAGGAGGATCCGGTGACTGACATTGAGTTCGCCACCACCCACTCCCCGGTGTGCGTCAAGGTCGAGATCATCGGCGACTCCTCGGAGAGCGACTTCCTGCGCTTCCGCTTCACCGAGCTGCCCATCAACACCCGGCGCGAGATTGTGCGCCTGCTGTTCTCCCGCGCCGACACCTGGGTGCGCCCGCAGCACCGCAAGGACAACATCATCCGCTCCTACTTCACCATCCTGGCCTGCATCTGGGACTCGCTCACCAAGAAGCGCCACGAGTTCGAGGTCAACCTCGAGCGCAAGGTCGAGCCAGTGGACGAGGGGGTCGCATGAGCATGAAGGGTCTCATCGCGGCGGCGCTGCTGCTCTGCTCGGCGGCCGCCCTCTCCGCCGCCCCCGGCGACGAGCCGGACGTGCTCAGGAACCTGCTCGACCCCACCGTGGAGGTTCCCGGCTACCAGCCCCAGAACCTGCCTGACGAGTACCTGCTGCCCCCGCTCAACCCTGGCCAGGGGGCGCAGGCTGCGGTTCCCGGGGCCGCACCGGCCACCCCTGGCACCGCCGCTGCCCCAGCCCCCGGGGCGATCCCGGACCCCGGCACGGACAGCGCCGCCACCGGCCCCCAGGGCATTGCTGACCCCGCCGCCGCCCCAGGCACCGCCGTGGCGGTCACGGGCGATGAGGAGCTCAACACCTTCTCCACCACCCTCACCCTGGCCCAGCTGGGCGCCCGGGGCGGGCTGGTGATCAAGGCCGGGCAGTCCGGCACCGGCATCGACTTCCAGCTGCCGATGGACAAGCTCATCATCAGCGGCAAGCTGGCGCTAAACATCGAGGTGTCCAAGGCCATGGCCAAGCGCGGGTCGCACCTCGACATCGCCCTCAACAGCCAGCCCATCGGCACCCTGCCGCTCAGCAACAGCCAGGGGCCCACGGTCTACGAGCTGGACCTGCCCTTTGAGTACTTCGCCACCGACAACACCCTGTCACTCAACATTGCGGACGACGAGGAGCTCGCCTGCATGATTGACTACACCAACGAGTACCGCCTCGACATCCTCCCCGACTCCTACCTCAGGATCGAGGGACACCTGCTGCCCATCGAGACCGATCTCAGCATCTTCCCGATGCCCTTCATCGATCCCCTTGACGTGCGCAAGCGCGAGGTGGCGCTGGTCTTCCCCAGGCCCCTGCGCCCCGACGTGCTGCCCGCCGCCGCCATCATCAGCTCCTTCCTGGGCATCCGGGCCGACTACCGCGGGGTCAAGTTCAGCGTCCACTACGGCGAGCTGCCCCAGCATGCCCACGCCATTGTCTTCGGGCGCCCCGGCGAGGTGATTGGCGGGGTCACCATGCCCGATGGGCCGAGCGTGACCGCGGTCCAGCACCCACTGAGCCCGGTGCACAACCTCATCCTCATCTCCGCCCAGGACCAGAACGAGCTGCGCGGCTGCGCCTACGCCCTGGCCAACCATGAGCTAAAGGAGAAGACCAACTCGATGAAGGTGGGCGCCCAGAAAATCACTGAGCGCACCGCCTATGACGCGCCCAAGTGGATCCCCACCGACCGCAAGGTCTGGCTGTCGGAGCTGCTGCGCCCCGACCAGACCCTGGAGAGCCACGGGCTGTGGCACTCGCCGCTGAACATCAGCTTCCGCGCCGCCCCCGACCTTTACCAGCTCTACGGGCAGCCCATCGACCTCCACATCAACTACAGCTTCCCGCTCGAGCAATGGCTCGACGAGGGCCGCTCCTGGCTGAACGTGGTGCTGTCGGGCAACTACATCGACAACCTGCCGGTCAACAAGATCGGCGTGCTCGAGACCCTGTGGCGGCTCTCGGGCGGCGACGGGCGCCAGGAGAGCAAGGACCTCCCCATCCAGCCCTACATGATTTATGGTGACAACACCCTCAGCCTCTACTTCGACCTCAAGATGAAGGACGGCACCCCCTGCAGCCTGCTCCACGAGAACAACTTCAAGAGCACCATCGGGGACACCTCCTACATCGACCTCTCGGAAACCGACCACTACGCGCGCCTGCCCAACCTCTCGTTCTTCGTGGGCGCCAGCTTCCCCTTCACCAAGTACGCGGACCTCGGGCAGACCATCCTGCTGCTTCCCGACGATCCCACCCCGGCCGAGGTGGGGGTGATGATGGACATGATCGCCCGCGCGGGCAACGCCACCGGGGTGACCGCCAACTTCTGCACCGCGATGATCGGGATCAGCGAGAACAGCCGCCAGCTGCTGGCCGGGCATGACATCTTCACCGTCTCCACCCTCAAGCACCGGGAGTACATGGGCGAGCTGACCCAGGGCACGGCCTTCGCGATGGACGACAAGGACCTGACCATCAAGGACTTTGCCCCCTGGAAGTTCGAGGGCGGGTTCTTCAACTCCCTCGGTCGCCTGCTGACCGGCGACTGGCGCCCCGAGAACCTCGACGCCGGGCGCTTCGTGCGCGCCAGCACCTTCTGGCGCGGCTTCATCAGCTTCATCTCCCCCTGGGACGGCAACCGCATCGTGGTGACGGCCACCGCCAACGATGACAGCCAGCTCTCCAAGCTCTCCGACGACCTGGACAACGAGGCGGTAAACCGCAACATCGGCGGTGACCTGAGCGTCATCTCCGGCGCCGACAGCGTGCGCTCCTTCACGGTCGGCGACACCATTTACAGTGGCAACGTGAGCACCCTGTTCAAGGCATTGCACTTTGCGGGCACCCACGTGTTCTGGCTGGCGGTAATCGCCTTCTCCATCATCTTCCTGGTGGGAATCATCATCTCGGGCATCCTCAAGCGGCATGCCCATCGCCGCCTGGAAGGCAACCAAATGACGGGGCACTGACATGAGAAACTGGCGCAAAAACCAAATCGCAGCGGCCTTGGGCACCCTGCTGGGGCTCGCCACGGCGGGCACCGCGGCAGCGGCCGACGCCTCCTACGAGAACGACCGGGCGATGATGAGCGAGACAAGGTCCAACCTCGGCGGCACCTCCATCAAGGATGGCGGCGTAGGCGCGGTGCGCCCCTCCGAGCAGGGCAGATCGGCCGCGCAGCTGAGCTCACAGGCAGCGGGCCAGGCGCAGGACTCCCCGGCGCCGGCTGCCGCCACCC
>JAILEI010000177.1 GCA_024688225.1 Succinivibrionaceae bacterium | reverse complement strand
CTGCGCGAGGCCTTCAGGAACCAGAGCGGGGACATCCGCATCGCCCAGACCGGCCTGCCTGACTGCTGCAAGCCCGAGGCCAAGGTGGATCCGCGCGTGCTGGCGGCGCAGAGCCCCGAGGATTCCTTCTTTGTCGTGGATCTCCCCGGCCTCTACTCCCTCTCCCCCTACAGCGCCGAGGAGGTGGTAAGCCGCGAGTACCTGCTCTCCAATGACTATGACGTGATCGTCAACGTGGTGGACGCGACCCATCTCGAGCGCACCCTCTCGCTGACCATGGAGGTGCTGCCGCTGGGCCGCCCGATGGTGGTGGCGGTCAACATGATGGATGAGGCCGAGAAGCAGGGCCTTAAGCTCGACATCACCAAGATGCAGGAGCTGCTGGGCGTGCGCTGCGTGCCCATTGTCGCCTCCTCGCAGGCGGGGCTCGTGGAGCTGTTCAGCGCCATCGAGAACGCTGAGGCCCCGGAGCAGGCTGAGATCTATGACGAGCGGGCGGCCGCGGCGGTGCGCCGGGTCGCCGACCTCATCAAGGATGACTCCCCGCTGCCCAACCGCCGCTTCACGGCCACGCAGCTCATCCAGAACGACAAGATTTACCTTGAGCGCTACAAGGGCATCCCTGACCTGGAGAGCGAGGTTGCCCGCGCCCAGGCCGAGATCCTCGACGTGAGCGGCCAGGATCCGGAGACCTATTTTGCGGCCTCCCGCTACGCCGCCCTGGACCGGGTGGTGGGCGCGGCGGTGCAGAAGGGCGGCAAGCTGCGCCAGAGCATCAGCCAGCAGGTGGACAACCTGGTGCTCAACCGCTTCCTCGCCTTCCCCATCTTCCTGTTCATGGTCTGGCTGGTCTACTACATCTCCGTCAGCACCATTGGCACCTGGGGCACCGACTACGCCAATGACGTGATCTTCGGCGAGTGGTGCATGGACGGCGCGGACGCGGCCTTTGCGGCCATCGGCGGCGCCCCGGAGTGGCTGGAGTCACTGGTCAAGGACGGCATCATCGGCGGCGTGGGCGCCGTCCTCGGGTTCGTGCCGCAGATGATCGTGCTGTTCTTCCTGCTCTCCTTCCTTGAGCAGTGCGGCTACATGACCCGCGCGGCCTTTGCCCTGGACCGCCTGTTCCGCATGTTCGGCATGTCGGGCAAGAGCTTCATCCCGCTCATCGTGGCCTCGGGCTGCGGCGTGCCGGCGCTGATGGCGACCAAGACGGTGGACAACATCAATGAGCGCCGCATCGGCCTCATCGCCACCACTTTCGTGCCCTGCTCGGCGAAGTTCCCGATCATCGTCATGGTGCTCGCGGCCTTCTACCCCGACAGCACCCTGGTGGCCCCGGGCATCTACCTCACCGCGATTGCGGCGGTGGCCCTGACCGGCATCATCCTCAAGAAGTCCCGCTCCTTCCACGAGGAGGTCTCCCCCTTCGTGATGGAAATGCCCGACTACCACCTCCCCACCCTGAGGAACCTCCTGCGCAGCACCTACCTGCGCTGCAAGGCCTTTGTCATCAAGGCGGGCACGGTGATCTTCACCGTGGTGGTGGCGGTGTGGTTCCTCTCCTCCTTCGGGGTGGGCGAGGACTCCATCTTCGCGCAGGTCGACATTGAGCAGAGCTACCTCTGCTACATCGGCACCGCGATTGCCTTCATCTTCGCCCCCCTGGGCTTTGCCACCTGGCAGGCCTCGGTGGCGGTCTTCACCGGCCTTTTGGCCAAGGAGAACGTGGTGGGCACCATGGCGACCCTGCTCGGGGTCGAGGCCGAGGAAGGCGATGAGCAGGTGCTCTCCGAGGCGCTGCAGGGGCACTTTGAGATCCCGCTGATGGCGTTCTCCTACCTGCTGTTCAACCTCTTCAGCACCCCCTGCGTGGCGGCGCTGGGCGCCATGAAGCGCCAGCTGGGCAGCACCTCCTGGTTCACCTTCGCCATCGTCTACCAGCTGCTGTTCGCCTATGTGCTCTCGCTGCTGTGCTACCAGCTGGTGGGGCTCATGATGGGCGTGGTCAGCTTCAGCATCTTCACGGTGTTTGCCCTGGCGGCGCTGGCGGGCGTGCTCTACCTGGTGTTCCGCCGTGAGCAGCGTGAGGTGGTCTCCATCAAGATCCCGGTGCGCAACGTGTAGCGGCACCGCTGTCAAGGGGCGGCATCCCTTTGGGGCGCCGCCCCTTTTTTGTGCAGGACCGGGCGCGCCACGGTGCGCCAGCGGCCCGTGTGCTAGAATTCAGGGCAGGTAAGATTCCGCGCCAGCAAAGGAGAAAGAGCAAATGGCCAGCACAGTTGAGGAAGTCCGCGACTTCATTGCGGAGCATGGGGTCAAGTTCGCCGACCTGCGCTTCACCGACACCAAGGGCAAGGAGCAGCACGTGTCCATCCCGGCGGACATCGTCGATGAGGACTTCTTTGCCGAGGGCAAGATGTTCGATGGCTCGTCGGTGGGCGGCTGGGCCGGCATCGACAAGTCCGACATGGTGCTGATGCCTGATCTCGAGACGGTGCGCCTCGATCCCTTCTACAAGGAGCCGACCATCATGGTGCGCTGCGACGTGCTCAATGCCGCCACCATGACCGGCTACGACCGCGACCCGCGCTCGGTCGCCAAGCGCGCCGAGAGCTACCTGCGCTCCACCGGGGTGGGCGAGGAGGCCTGCTTTGGCCCGGAGCCCGAGTTCTTCCTCTTTGACGATGTGCGCTATGAGCGCAAGATGAACGGCTGCTCCTACTTTGTGGATGACTATGAGGCGGCCTGGAACACCGGCTCCGAGTACGAGGACGGCAACCGCGGCCACCACGTGCCGGTCAAGGGCGGCTACTTCCCGGTCCCGCCCGTGGATCCCTCCCAGGACCTGCGCTCGGAGATGTGCCTGCGCATGCAGGATCTCGGCCTCATCATCGAGGCCCACCACCATGAGGTCGCCGGCGGCCAGAACGAGATTGCCACCCGCTTCAACACCCTGACCCGCAAGGCCGACGAGGTGATGGCCTACAAGTACGTGGTCCACAATGTCGCCGAGGCCTTCGGCAAGACTGCCACCTTCATGCCCAAGCCGCTGTTTGGCGACAATGGGTCGGGCATGCACTGCCACCAGTCCATCAGCCAGGATGGGCGCAACATCTTCGCCGGCAACCTCTATGGCGGGCTGTCGCAGGAGGCGCTGTGGTACATCGGCGGCATCATCCGCCACGCCCGGGCGATCAATGCCTTCACCAACCCCGCGACCAACTCCTACAAGCGCCTGGTGCCGGGCTTCGAGGCGCCGGTGATGCTGGCTTACTCAGCCGCCAACCGCTCGGCCTCGATCCGCATCCCCGCGACCCACAACCCCGCGACCGCCCACATTGAGGTGCGCTTCCCCGACTGCATGGCCAATCCCTACCTCGCCTTCGCGGCGATGCTGATGGCGGGCCTCGATGGCATCCTCAACCGCATCGACCCGGGCGATCCCATGGACAAGAACCTCTATGACCTCCCGCCCGAGGAGGCCGCGGACATCCCGCAGGTCGCCCCCTCGCTCACCGCGGCGCTCGACGCCCTCGAGGAGGATCATGCCTTCCTCACCGCCGGGGAGGTCTTCACCGAGGACTGCCTCAATGCCTACCTGGCGCTCAAGCGCCGCGAGGCCGAGCACGTGAACATGACCCCGCACCCAGCGGAGTTCGAGCTCTACTACAGCCTCTGACCCAGGCGGTGCCCCTTGGATTGGGGCGCCAAGGCAACTATAATTGCCCAGCGGGGCGGCGCACTGCCGCCCCGCCTTGCTATTGCCGCAACCATCTTTCAAGGATTGCTCAATGAGGGAACTGCTTGAGTACTTCGCCGGGCGCGTCAAGCGCGACGGGATTGCCCAGGAGGCGGCGGCGCTCGCCTACACCACGATCCTCTCGCTGGTCCCGCTGCTGACCGTGGTGGTCTCGCTGTTCGCGATGATTCCCTCCTTTGACCCGGCCAAGGAGGAGCTCAAGAAGTTTGTCAGCGACAACTTCATGCCGGTCTTCACCGATGCCATCGGCAACCAGATCTCCTCATTGGTGGAGCACGCCGGCTCCATGGCGCTGACCTCCATCCTCGCGCTGTTCTGCATCTCGCTATTGCTCATCCGCTCCATCGACAAGTGCCTGAACCGCATCTGGCGCGGCACCAGGCGCCGCGTGGGCATGACCATCGCCATTTACTGGACCCTGCTCACCCTGGGGCCCCTGGCCTGCGGCCTGGTGATCTGGCTCTCCACCCGCATGGTGGCGCTGGCGCTCTTCTACGGCGAGAGCATCAGCGGCTTCACCGCCCTGGTGTACTCGGTGGTGCCGCTGTTCGTGGAGGTGGCAATCGTCACCACGCTGTTCATGGCGGTGCCCTCGGTGCCGGTGCGCCTCAAGGACGCCCTCTCGGGCGGGGCGCTGTTCACCGTGATGTTTGAGGTGGGCAAGAAGCTGTTCAGCGCCTTCATCCTCAACTTCTCAAACTACGAGGCGATGTACGGGGCGCTGGCGGCCCTGCCGGTGCTCATGATCTGGATCTACATCGACTGGTGGCTGATCCTCATCGCCGCGGAGTTCACCGCCACGCTGGGACTGGCGCGCGGGGGGATGCGCAAGGATCTGCCGGCGCTGATGCTGCAGATTGCCAGCGCTACCGGCGGCACCGTGGGCTCCCAGAGCGCGGTCACCCCGCTGGCCCCGCGCCGGCGGCGCCTGCGCATCAAGATCTCAAGGCGCCTGGGTTCCTGATTCCCCAAACAGCCCCGGGCGCGGCTCGCCGCGCCGCACTGGGCGGATGGTGGCGCTGGCCCTTAACGGATCCTGCCCCTGGGCACGCACCTCGGTGACGCTGTCCTGCCCCATGCTCTCGATGCTCAGGGTGGAGGTGAACCCTCCCTCCCGGGGCAGCTGCAGCTGCCAGGAGGCCCTGGAGATCGCGGTGTCAAAGGAGGCGGCGGCGCTGAGGCTGCCCGCCTGCAGCCGCCCCTTGGCGGTGAGCCCGAAAATCCCCACGTCCCCCGCCTTCAGCAGCTCATAAAGCCTGGGCAGCGGCAGGGTGCGCTGCTTTTGGTCCCCGCCGTTGAGGAGGTCGAGCCCCAGCGCCGCCACCAGCAGCTGTTTCGCCTCCACCTCCAGGGTGCCGCTGGCGCTGCCCATGAACTCCTGCTCCATGCCCGTGCCCTTGAGGTCAGCCGAGAAGCTCACGCTGCCGCTCATGAGCGGCGGGAAGAGCGAGGAGTGCAGCTCGCGGGGGTTGAAGCCATGGGCGCTGAGCGAGAGCAGGCTCTGCCCGCCTTGGGGCGAGAAGCTGCCGGTAAGGCTGAGGCTGGACTTTTGCAGGGTCAGGTAGGGCACGGACCAGGTGGAGGAGTCCGGGGCGCGGGTGTGGGTGAGGCGCAGCGCCCGCACCGGGAGGTCATGGTATAGCGCGTGCCCAAGGTCGAGGCTGAGGGTGAGGGTGGGCGCGGGCTCGAGCCCTCCTGCGGTGAGGGTGCACCCGCCCAGGGAGGCGCTGGCCTGCTCCACGCTCAGGGGCAGGTGGTCGAGGTGCGAGATGAAGCGCGCCCCCTCCACGCGCGCCTGCCCCAGGGTGATGGGCAGGCGCCGGAGCAGGGCCAGGAAGGCCTCGGCCTGGGCAGCGGTGGGCTCAATCCGGGCCCCGCCCAGGGTGAGGCTGTCCACCCGCAGGCGGGGCGCCTGCGGGTCAAGGCGCAGCGTGGCGCTGGCCTTGCCCTCCAGGGCCTGCCCCTCCAGGGAGGCGCTGATCTCCCGCTCCCGCGATGAGGCCTCGCCGCGCAGGCTGGTGATGGAGAACCCCAGGCGCGGCAGCGACAGCTCGCCGGCGCTGCCTGAGAAGTCCAGCGCCGGGAGGGCGCCCGGGCGCAGGCTGAGGGACTCCACCGTCCCGCTGATGCCGCTGAGCACCATGTCCTCGGCGCCCAGGTCAATGACCAGATCCTGCACCCTTGCCGTGGGGGCGCTGATGCTAAGCCCGGACAGCGCCGCGGGCAGGCCGCGCAGCACGAGGCGCGAGGCAAGCAGGCGGTCAAAGCCAAGGCGCGATCCCCCAGGGTCAAGCTCCCCGCTGCCCTCCAGGGTGCCGCCGAGCAGGTGGGTGGAAAGATCAGAAAAGCGCAGCCGCCCCCCCGCATAGGAGAATTCCGCCGCCGTCTGCCCCAGCCTGAGCCCCTGGCCCTCGGCGCTGCCCAGGGAGAGGCTGGCCCTGCCCAGCCGGGTCTCAGCCGCGGCCTCCAGATCCTCACCGCTGACGCTGAAGTCGGAGAGCTCCACGCCCCCGATCACCGCGCTGGGGCCCTGCAAGGAGAAGCTGCTGACGCTGATGGAGCCAAGGCCCAGGCGCTCGGTCGCGAGCAGCGGGGCGTCATCGGGGTGGATCTGCACCCCGCGGGCCACCAGGTCCCGCACCACCAGGCGCTTGCCGGACAGCAGCGCGGGCAGGTCGTACTCGATGTAGAGCTCGCCCACGCGGGACTTGCTCAGGCGCACCCCGAGCAGCTTGAGGGTGTCGGGGTAGAGGGGGGAGAACTGCACCTCGCCAATCTGCACCGGCAGCGCGGTGCGCGAGGTGAGGAGGCGCAGCAGGGGATCCTTGACGCTGTTGCCGTTGAAGAACAGCAGCACCGCCACCCCCGCGAGGGCCAGCAGCGCCAGCGCGCCGATGGCCAGCCGCGTGGCGAGGGTGGCAAGCATGCTGCGCGGGCGCTGGGGGCGGCGGTACATGCTAGCCCCCCAGCAGGGTATTGCCGCTGATGGCGGGGGCGAACTGCGGGAACCAGCGCTCAATCAGCAGGAAGGCTTCCTGGGGATAGCGCTCAAGCAGCGTCCGGGCAGCCTCATGGCTGCTTTCCACCAGCTCCTGGTCGCGCAGCGGATCGGCGACATGGAAGGTGTCAAAGCCGGCCTGGCGGGTGCCGATGATCTCCCCGGGGCCGCGCAGGCGCAGATCCTCCCTGGCAATTTTGAAGCCGTCCTGGGTGCTGCGGATGGCCATGAGGCGCTGCTCGCCGATGGGGGTGAGGCGCTCCCGGTCGAAGAGCAGGATGCAGTAGGACTCCTCGCTGCCGCGCCCCACCCGCCCGCGCAGCTGGTGCAGCTGCGCGAGGCCCAGGCAGTCGGCGTTCTCGATGATCATGATCCGCGCCCGCCGCACGTCCACCCCCACCTCGACGATGGTGGTGGCCACCAGCACCTGGGTTTTCCCCTTAAGGAAGTCCTGCATGGCCTGCTGCTTGTCCTTTTGCGGCATTTGCCCGTGCAGCAGCCCGATCCCGATCCCCGGCAGGCCCGCGCGGAGGGTTTCCAGCAAGGTGGTGGCGGCGGTGAGGCGGTCCTCGCCGTTCTCGTCGATGAGCGGGCACACCCAGTAGGCCTGCCCCTTGCCCTGCGCGCAGAAGTCGCGCAGGTGGGCGATGACCTGGGCGCGGCGGTCGGAGGAGATGGTGGAGGTGATGATCGGCACCCGCCCCTTGGGCATCTCGTCGATGGCGGAGACGTCGAGATCGGCGTACAGCGCCAGCTGCGAGGTGCGGGGGATGGGGGTGGCAGTCATCACCAGCTGGTGCATGGTCATCCCCTCCCGGGCCTTGCCGAGCAGGGCCAGGCGCTGGTCAACCCCGAAGCGGTGCTGCTCGTCGATGAGCGCCACCGCCAGGTCGTGGTAGGCGACATCCGGCTGGAAGACGCTGTGGGTGCCCACCACCACCTGCGCGCTGCCCGCGGCGATGTCCCGCAGCGCCGCCTCGCGCTCGGACTTGCGCAATGCCCCGCGCAGCAGCGCCACCTGCACCCCCCGGGGCGCCAGCAGCCCCTCGAGGCTGCGGAAGTGCTGCTCGGCGAGCAGCTCGGTGGGGGCGAGCATGGCGCACTGGCGTCCCGCGCGCGCCACCTGCAGCGCCACCATCGCCGCCACCAGGGTCTTGCCTGAGCCCACGTCGCCCTGCAGGAGGCGCAGCATGGGGCTGTCGCGCCCCAGGTCGCCCATGATCTCGCCAAAGACCCGCAGCTGCGCGGCGGTGGGGGTGAAGGGCAGGGCGGCGATGAGCTCCCCCTGGGCGTCAGGATCCGTGGGGATGGGCACGCTGCGCTTGTCGAGGTTGAAGCGCTTGAGCGATCCCAGTGCCGCCTGGTAGGCGGTCAGCTCCTCAAAGCACACCCGCTTGAAGGCGGGCAGCTCCTCGGGATGGGGCAGCCGCCCGTCCGCGCAGGGCTGGGGGGCGTGCAGGGCCGCAATGGCCTCGCACAGCCCCAGCCCGCCCGGGCTGGTGCCCGGGGGCAGCAGCTCGGGGAGCGGGTACCCCCTAAGGCGCGCGAGCGCGGTGCCCACGATCTTCTCCATGTTGCGCTGCTTGACCGCGCCGGTGAGGTGGTAGACCGGGGTGAGCTGCCGGGAGAGGTGGGCGGCGGGGCTCTCGCCTGGGGCGAGGAACACCACCTCCGGGTGCTGCATCACCCGCTTGCCGAAGGGATCGTACTTGAAGGTGCCAAAGCACAGCAGGGGCTGGCCGGGGGCGAAGCGGCGCTCAAAGTAGGGCCGGGTGTTGAAGAACACTGCCTCCACACTGCCGCTCTGGTCACTGAGGCCCACCTTGAAGAGGCGCATCTTGCCGCGCACCTGCGGCACGGCGCTGGTGACCGTGGCGCCCAGCATCACCTGCCGCCCGGGCTCCAGGAGATCCCCGATCGGGGTGAGGCGGGTCTTGTCGAGGTAGCGGAAGGGCAGGTGGAGCAGCAGGTCGAACCAGGTGTCAAGGCCAATGCGCGAGAGTTGCGCCGCCACGCGCTCGCCCACCCCGGGGATGTTCCCCAGGTGGGTCTGGTGGTAGTAGGCTTCGTCGGCGCGCATGCTTTCCCTCCCTGGGCAGGCAAAGTGCTTGTCTCCCAATAATATAGCACGCGCGCGGGCGCGACCGCCCGGGCGCGCCCAATAAGGCGTGGGAATGCCCCCCGGCGGCCGTATAATGTGCAGGTTTTTTTTCGTGGGAAGGGAGGCGCCAGATGCTATTTGACAACCCCGCGCTCAGGCAGCTCAAGCAGCAGTTTGACGACAAGAAGGAGAAGGTGGAGGGCGTGGTCCGGGCCAATGACCGGGGCTACGGCTTCCTCGAGACGGCGGACCACCACTCCTACTTCATCACCCCCAATGGGATGCGCAGCGTCATGCACGGCGACCGGGTCAGCGCCATGGTCGAGCCCGACGACCGCGGCCGCGAGACCGCGGTGCCGGATAAGCTGCTCGAGCAGGCGCTGCACCGCTTCACCGCCCGGGTGGAGGAGAAGCGCGGCCGGATCCAGGTGATCCCCGACTCGCCGGTGGTGCGCAACCGCATCAATGCCGTGGACCGCCGCACCGGCAAGGATCAGGAGCCGCTCGCCCCGGGGGACTTCGTCATCTGCAACCTCACCTCCCACGCCCTGGCGGGGCAGGGCTTCTCCTGCGAGGTGGTGGAGCTGGTGGCGCGGCGCGACAACCCGCGCCTGCCCTGGCTGGTCACCCTGCGCAGCCTCGACCTGCCCACCGAGTGCCCCCCGGCGCCCGCGGATCTTAGTTTCCTCGAGGCCAGCCTGCCGCGCGAGGATCTGACCTCCTGCTGCTTTGTGACCATCGACAGCGCCAAGACCCGCGACATGGACGACGCGCTGTGCATTGAGCGCCGCGGCGACGGCTTCCTGCTCAAGGTGGCGATCGCCGATCCCACCGGGTATGTGGCCGCCGGCAGCGCCCTCGACGCCGAGGCGGCGCGGCGCGCCTTCTCCATTTACCTCCCCGGGGTGGACATCCCCATCCTGCCCCGCGAGCTCTCGGATAACCTCTGCTCGCTGGTTGAGGGCGAGGATCGCCCGGTGCTCGCCGCCGAGATTGCGGTGGACGCCTCAGGCGCCATCGACCATGGCTCGGTGCGCTTTGCCCTGGCCACCATCCGCTCGCGCGGCAAGCTGGTCTACGATGAGGTCTCGGACTTCCTCGAGGGCCAGGGGACCAGTTTCGCCCCCAGCGAGGAGGTGGCCGCCACGCTGCGCACCCTCGAGGCCTTCGCCCATGCCCGTGACCAGTACCGCGCCACCCATGCCGCCACCTTCCTCAACCAGGTGGACTATGAGTTCGTGCTCACCCCCGAGGGCGGCCTTGACCATGTGGAGGTGAGGCGGCGGCGCATTGCCAACCAAATCATCGAGGAGGCGATGATTGCCGCCAACCTTGCCTGCGGTAAGCTGCTCGCCGAGCGGGTGGGCTGGGGCGTGTTCAACGCCCACGCGGGCTTTGACCGCAAGGCCGAGAAGGAGGTGGTGGCGCTGCTTGAGGAGATGGGGTACGAGCCGCGCGACGAGGCCCACCTGCGCAGCCTCGAGGGCTTCTCGGCCATCCGCCGCTTCGCCAACGCCCAGGACAGCACCTACATGGACCGGCGCATCCGCAAGCTCCAGGACTTCACGGTCATCAGCCTCGAGCCGGCCCCGCACTACGCGCTGGGCGCCGAGTACTACGCCACCTGGACCTCGCCGATCCGCAAGTGGGGGGACATGGTGAACCACCGCCTCTTAAAGTCGCTGGTCAGTGGCCTGCCCGCCCCCGAGCGCCCCGGCGCCGAGGCGCTCGCGGCGCTCAACCTCGCGCGCCGGCAGAACCGCATGGCCGAGCGTGACTGCGCCGACTGGCTCTATGCCGACTACCTCGAGCCCGCGCTGCGCGAGGGCACGGTGCTGGGCGCCGAGGTGCATGACATCACCCGCGGCGGCATCCGCGCCATCCTCGAGGACAGTGGGGCGATGGTGTTCATTCCCGCCCCCTTCCTCTGCGCGGATCGCGCCATGCTGGAGATTGACGCCCCGCGCGGCGTCATCACCAATGCCAGTGGCGGCGTGGCGGCGCGCCTCGGGGATCACCTGAGCGTGAAAATCTTCGAGATTGACCACCGCAACCGCTCGCTGACCGCGGCGCTGGCCGCGCCGCTTGAGGGGGTGCTGCTGCCCGATCCCAGCGCCCTGCGCCACAAGCGCCCCTAGGCAGGGCCTGAAAATGAGCCGGGGGGCGCCCACTGGGCGCCCCCCGGCTGTATTTAGGACTGTGCCTAGCCCTCGATCCCGGACTGGCGCAGCAGGGCATCCACCTCTGGATCCCGCCCGCGGAAGGCGCGGAACTGGTCGAGCGGATCGGCGGCGCCGCCCACCGAGAGGATGAGGCGGCAGAAGTCCGCCCCGACCCGGGGGCTGAGCACCCCCTCCTCCTCAAAGCGCCCGAAGGCGTCGGCCGCCAGCACCTCGGCCCACTTGTAGCTGTAGTACCCGGCGTCGTAGCCCCCGGCGAAGACGTGGCTGAAGGAGTCGGGGAAGCGCGAGTTGGGGTAGCGCGGCACCACCGCCACCTGATCCTTGATTTCGTTGAGGATCTCGTAGACCCGCCCGCCCTTGGCTGGATCGTACTCAAGGTGGATGCGGAAGTCGAAGAGGGCGAACTCGAGCTGGCGCAGCATGGCCATTGCCGACTCGAAGTTGCGCGCGCGCAGCAGCGCCTCGACCTTCTCGTGGGGCAATGGCGCGCCGGTGGTGGCGTGCCCGGAGAGGTAGGAGAGCACCTCCTCCTGCCAGGCAAAGTTCTCGTTGAGCTGCGAGGGCAGCTCCACCGCATCCCAGGGCACCCCCTGGATCCCCGAGACCTCGGCGACGTCGATGCGGGTGAGCAGGTGGTTGAGGCTGTGCCCGAACTCGTGGAACAGGGTCACCACCTCACTGTGGGTCAGCTGCGAGGCGCGGTTGCCCACTGGCGGGGTGAAGTTGCACACCAGGAAGGTCACCGGCAGCTGCAGGGTGCCGTCCTCGCAGTAGCGGCGGGTCACCCCCTCCTCCATCCAGGCGCCGCCGCGCTTGCCCTCGCGCGCGTAGAGGTCCACGTACAGCGTGCCCAGGGTGGCGCCGTAGCTGTCGCAGATCTCATAGCAGCGCACCTCGGGATCCCACACGTCCACCCCCATGCGCGGGCGCATGCTCACCCCGTAGAGGCGGCGGGCGGTCTCAAACAGGCCCTTCATCACCCGCGGGACCGGGAAGTAGGGGCGCAGCTCCTCCTCGTTGAAGGCGTAGCGCTCCTGCTTGAGGCGCTCGGACCAGAAGGCGATGTCCCAGGGCTCAAGCGCGGGCGCCCCATGGGCGGCGGCGAACTCCGCGAGCTCCTGCATCTCGCGCCCGCCCTGGGGGCGCGAGCGCCGGGCGAGCTCGCCAAGGAAGGACATCACCTGCCCGGGATCCTTGGCCATCTTGGTGTAGAGCGAGACCTCGGCGTGGTTGCCAAAGCCCAGCAGCCGCGCGAGCTCGTGGCGCAGGCGCAGGGTCTCCTCGATGATGGGCTGGTTGTCGAACTTGCCCGCCGAGGGCCCCAGCTCCGAGGCCCTCGTGGCGTAGGCCTCGTAGATGGCCTGCCTCAGGTCGCGGCGCTCGGAGTAGGTGAGGAAGGGCACGTAGGAGGGGTGGTCGAGGGTGATCACCCAGCCCTCAAGGCCGCGCCGCTGCGCCTCCGCGCGCGCCAGGGACACCAGGCCCTGGGGCAGCCCGCACAGATCCCCCTCGGCGGTGAGGTGGAGGGTGTAGTCATGGGTGGCGTCGAGCAGGTGGTTGGAGAAGGTGGTGGAGAGCTCGCTGAGGCGGGTGGTGATCTCCACGTAGCGGCGCTTGTCGGCCTCGGGGAGGTCGATGCCGCTGAGGCGGAAGTCGCGCAGGCTGTTCTCGATGGCCTTCTGCTGGGGCTGCGAGAGGTGGCGGAAGGTGGCGCTGCCGTGGAGCGCGGTGAGCTTGTCAAACAGCCCCTTGTGGTGCCCCGCCCAGGCCAGGTACTCGCTGACCAGCGGGATGCACTGCTCATAGGCCTCGCGCAGCTCGTCGGTGTTCTTGACCTGGTTGAGGTGGTTGACGATGGTCCAGGCCCTGGAGAAATGGTCGTCCGCCTCCTCGATGGGGGCGAGCAGGCTGTCCCAGGTGGGCTGGTCGCCGCAGCGCGCCACCCCGGCCTCGATCGCCTTGCGGCAGTCGGCCAGGATGGCCTCGATGGCGGGGCGCACGTGCTCGGGCCTAATCTCGCTGAAACGGGGCAGCCCCCTGAAGGAAAGCAGCGGGTTTTGCTTGCTGTCATTGGCCATGTCGGAAACCTCCCGGATTGTGGCTGCCCCGCCGCTCCCGCGGGGCCGATGCGCGGGCTTATGTGTTAAGATTGCCGCGTCAGAAAAGCAGATCCGCCAATCCTACAACATGAATGACGCCAATTCCACCCACGCCCAGCGGCTGCGCCTGCTGGCGCGTGAGCTAGAGGATCGCGACCTCGACGCGATCATCGTCCCCCATGAGGACGAGTACCTTTCCGAGTACCTGACCCCCGACCTTGAGCGCGTGGCCTTCACCTGCGGCTTCACGGGATCGGCGGGGGTGGTGCTGGCCCTGAGGGAGCAGTCCCTCGGGGAGCCTGTGCCGCTGCCCCATGGCCAGGAGGCCCGGCGCGCGGCCTGCATCATCACCGACGGCCGCTACGTGGTCCAGGCCAGGGGGCAGGTTGACCCCGGCCTCTTTGACTGCTTCAACCTCCGCGAGGTGGGCGTGGGCGCCTGGCTCCGGGCGATGCTGCCCAAGGGCGGGCGGGTGGGGATTGACCTCTCCTGCATCGACTACCAGCGCTGGCAGGGGCTCACCGGGGAGCTGTCGGCGGCGCAGGTGGAGCTGGTGGACACCGAGGGCAGCCTGGTGGACGGGATCTGGGAGGACCGCCCCGAGCCGCCCTGCCCCACGGTGGAAATCTACCCGGACGAGTACAACGGCCTGCCCAGCATGGAGAAGCGCCGCAACCTCGCCAACGCGCTGCGCGAGGGCGGCCTCGACGCCACCATCATCGGCGATCCCTGCAGCATCTGCTGGCTGCTCAACATCCGCAGCAAGGCCCACTCCTACCTGCCGGTGGTCAACTGCCGCCTGGTGGCCTACGCCAATGACACCCTCGAGTGGTACATCGACGACCGCCACCTCGACCCGGCGCTGCAGGAGGAGCTCGAGAACCACATCGGCCACGTCAACATCTTCCCCGCCTCGGCCTTCGGCGACCTGCTCGAGCGCCTGAGCAGCGCCGCCTGCAAGGTGCAGGTCGATCCCTCCACCCTCAACGCCTCGATCATGTCGCGCCTTGAGGCCGGCGGCGCCACGGTGCTCCAGGGCATGGGCCTGTGCGACCTGCCCCGGGCGCGCAAGAATGACGTGGAGATTGCGGGCGAGTACAAGGCCCACATCAAGGATGGCGTGGCGATGTGCCGCTTCCTCGCCTGGCTGGACCGGGCCTCAGGGCAGTCCGAGGACGAGGGGGAGGGCGAGATCCGCCCCGAGGATCTGGATGAGGAGGCACTGGCCGCGCGCGCCGAGGCCTTCCGCGCCGACGAGGGGGCCTTCCGCGGTCTGTCCTTCGCCACCATCTCGGCCCTCGGGCCCAACGCGGCGATGTGCCACTACAACCACCGGGAGGCCGGCGCGCCGCGCCGCCTCGGGCAGGATCCGCTCTACCTCATCGACAGCGGCGCCCACTTCCTCGAGGGCACCACCGACATCACCCGCACCGTGCTGGTGGGGCCGGGGCTCACCGAGGAGATGCGGACCATCTACACCCTGGTGCTCAAGGCGCACATCTCCCTGGCCACCGCGGTCTTCCCCCAGGGCACCGCCGGCAACCAGCTCGACGCCCTGGCGCGCCGCCCACTGTGGGACTACGGCCTCGACTTTGAGCACGGCACCGGGCACGGGGTGGGGCACCTCCTGTCCGTGCACGAGGGCCCGCAGAGCATCTCCCCGCGCCGCCCCGGCCCGCCCCTCGAGCCCGGGATGGTGCTGTCCATCGAGCCCGGCTACTACCGGGAGGGGCAGTTTGGCTTCCGCCTTGAAAACCTGGTGGTGGTCGAGAAGTGCCCGCGCCTGGGCCTCGAGGGCATGCTCAGTTTCTCACCCCTGACCATGGTGCCCTTTGACCGCCGCCTGATCAGCAAGGATCTCCTGACCCCCCGGGAGCGCAATTACCTCAATGAGTACCACCACCACGTCCGGGAGCACCTGAGGGGCGCCTCGCGCAACCTCTCGGAAGCGGACCTGCGGTGGCTCGAGTCGGCCACCAGGGCCATCTAGGAGCAAGACATGTTGCTTTGGAAGAAAAGCCTGCCCGGCGCCTTCATCTGCCAGACCCGCCTGCAGCACCTGCCGCAGGTGGCGGCGCACGCCTCTGACTACCACATCCTGGAGCGCCCCTCGCTGTTCCACCAGCGCCTGCTCGAGCTCATTGGCTCGGCGCGCGAGCGCATCATGATGACCCTCCTCTACCTGCAGGACGACGCGGCGGGGCGCGAGATCATGGACGCCCTCTACGCCGCGGTGGCGCGCAACCCCAGCCTCCACGTCACGGTGTATGTCGACTTCCACCGCGCCCAGCGCGGCCTCATCGGCAAGGGCCCCCAGCAGGGCAACTCGCAGATGTACCTTGAGTACGCCCGGGGCAAGGACTGCGTCCCCGCCATCTACGGGGTGCCGGTGAAGAAGCGCGAGCTCTTCGGGGTGATGCACCTCAAGGGCTGCGTCTTCGACGACACCACCCTCTACTCGGGCGCCAGCCTCAACGATGTCTACCTCGCCCATGGCGGCCGCTACCGCCTGGACCGCTACCATGAGATCAAGAGCCCGGAGCTGGCGGACGCCATGTGCTCCTGGGTTACCTCGGCCTTCCACATCAACTACGCGGTGCAGGACTTCTCCCAGGGGGAGGTGCGGGGCGTGGTGGAGATCCGCGACCAAATCAAGCGCCTGCGCCGCCACCTGACCAAGATGCAGTACACGGTCAAGGATCACCGCCTCGGCGATGGCGACATCGGCATCACCCCGCTCAGCGGCCTGGGCAAGCGCAACAACGCCCTGAACCGCAGCATCATCTGGCTGCTGGGGGCGGCGCGCGAGCGGCTGTTCATCTGCACCCCCTACTTCAACCCGCCCCGCGACGTGGTGATGGCCATCGAGGCCGCGCTGGCGCGCGACGTGGAGGTTACCCTGGTGGTGGGGGACAAGGTCGCCAATGACTTCTACATCAAGCCCGGCGAGCCCTTCAGCGCGGTGGGCGGGATCCCCTACATCTACGAGCAGAACCTGCGCTCCTTCCTCGCCGCGCACCAGGAGTGCATCGACTCAGGCCAGCTCAACGTCATGCTCTGGCGCGACGGGGACAACACCTACCACCTCAAGGGGATTTACGTTGACGACCGCTATGCGCTCATCACCGGCAACAACCTCAACCCCCGCGCCTGGGGGCTTGACCTTGAGAACGGGCTCATCGTCCACGATCCCCACCATCTCCTGCAGGAGAAGTTCATGCACGAGCAGCAGTACATCCTGCGCCACGCCACGCGCCTGACCTCCTGTGACCAGCTGGAGACCCTCGAGGACTACCCCGAGCACATCAGGAAGCTGCTGACCAAGGTCAAGCGCTTCAAGGCCTCCATCCTGATTAAGCACCTGCTCTAGCGGGCGCAGGGAGGATCCATGCCCCAAAAGCGCCAGGATGAATCCCCGGCGGGGCGCGCCCCAGGGTGCCGTGGGGCGGGGATCTTGGTAAAATCCAGCCCACAAGGAACAAGAAACAAGGGACAAGGAATGCTGGAAAAGGACAAGACCCATGCTGCGTGACTGGATTTCCGAGGCCCGCCCGCGGACCCTGCTGCTTGCCTCAACCAACTGCGCCACCGGCTGTGGCCTGGGGTTCTACTACGGGGCCTTCAACCTCTACACCCTCGCGGTGGCGGCCCTCATCGTGCTCACCGCGGTGCTGCTGCAGGTGCTGACCAACATGGCCAACGACTACGGCGACGGCTGCCGGGGGGCGGACTCCGCCAACCGCCTGGGGCCGGTGCGCCCGGCCATGACCGGGGCGGTGTCAATGGTGAGGCTGCGCCGGGGCATGGGGGTGGTGACCATCCTGGCCTGCCTGGTGGGGCTGCTGGCGGTCTACCTGTCGGTGCATGAGAGCCTCATTGCCCTGTCCTGGTTCATCTTCCTCGGCACCGTCTCCATCATCGCGGCGCTGTTCTATACCCTGGGCATCGCCTACGGCTACCATGGCTTCGGGGACATTGCGGTGTTCATCTTCTTCGGGCTGCTCGCCGTGGGCGGCTCCCAGTCGCTCATCACCAACGCCAGCGGCACCGACCTCGACATCTACCCGGACACGGTGATGCTCGCCATCAGCGTGGGCGCCGACTCGGTGATGGTGCTCAATGTCGCCAACATGCGCGACATCGCCGAGGATCGCCTCAACGGCAAGCGCACCATCCCCGCCCGCCTCGGGTACCGCGGCGCGGCCATCTACCACGTGATCCTGTTCATCGTCACCGTGCTGGCCTCCTTCTGCGCCTGCTTCATGTCGCACAAGGGCTGGGAGTTCACCATCATCGGCATCGCGCTGCTGCCGCTCCTCGCCTCCACCTACCGCGCCGCCAACCATGTGCGCGACGGCGCCCAGGTCGCCCCGGAGCTCAAGTACACGGTGCTCGGGTGCACCTTCCACCACCTCGCGTGGATGGTGGTGCTGGTGGTGGACTTCTGGTTCTACTTCTAGGTAAGGGATCCCGCCGGGGGGCGGGCGCCAGATCCAGGCGGCCCTGGGGTTTTCCCCAGGGCCGCCTGGCGTTTGGGGCGCGGCCGCGCCCTGCCTGGTGCGGGGTTCCTGGCCTAGCGCCAGAACATCCTGGTCATGATGAGCACCACCGGCAAAATCTCGAGGCGCCCGAGGATCATGTCAAAGGAGAAGAGCGCGGTGAGCCCTGGGTTGAGGGCCGCGAAGTTCAGCGAGGGGCTGAGGGTCGGGCCCATGGCGGGGCCGATGTTGGAGAGGCAGGTCATCGAGGCGGAGAAGGCATCGGCCAGGTCGAGCCCCAGCAGGGTGGCCACGGTGGTGGAGAGCAGCGTGGCGAGCACGTAGGCCACGAGGTAGGTAATCACCGCGCGCAGGGTGTCGGAGTTGATGACCCGGTCGTTGAAGCGCGGCTCGCGCACCCCGTGCGGGTGGATGCTGCGGAAGATCTGGGTCTTGAACATCGAGAAGCAGATCTGCAGGCGGAACAGCTTGATGCCGCCCGCGGTCGATCCCGAGCAGCCGCCAATGGCGAGGATGACGAAGAAGATCAGCGTGGCAAAGGAGTTCCACTGGGTGAAGTCCTCGAGGTTGAAGCCGGTCGAGGAGAGGATGGCCATCACGTTGAACAGCGCCACGCGGATGGCGTGCTCGCCCGAGTAGCCGTTGTGCCAGTACAGGGAGAGCGCCACCAGGCAGGTGATGGCGGTGATGAGGAAGATCAGCCCGCGCACCTGCTGGTCGCGGAACAGGGCGCGGAAGTTGCCGGTGGCGGCGCCCACCACCAGCATGAAGGGGCAGCTGCCGAGGAACATGAACACGCAGGCGGTGTAGTGCACCGCGCGCGGCAGCCCGTTCATCGAGGCGTCGATGGGCATCATGCCCCCGGTGGAGACCGTGCACAGCGCGGCGTTGATGGCGAGGAAGGGGTTGAGATCCTCAATGATGTAGCAGCCGCTGCAGAGGATCAGCATCATCAGGTACCAGATCACGAAGGAGAGGGCCATGATGCGCATGT
This sequence comes from Succinivibrionaceae bacterium, assembly GCA_024688225.1. Lineage (GTDB taxonomy): Bacteria > Pseudomonadota > Gammaproteobacteria > Enterobacterales > Succinivibrionaceae > JAILEI01. The sequence continues at coordinate 5,900 of JAILEI010000177.1, read as the reverse complement.
GGGGGGTGATCTTGGTGGAGCCGTCGAGCGAGGAGGTGGACTCGGTCTTGAAGATGTTCATGCCCCCCAGCGCGGCGGTGGGCAGCACCACCGCCGCGATGACCACGAACCCAATCCCCCCGATGTACTGGAGGATGGAGCGCCACAGCAGGATGGACTCCGGGCGCTGGTCGAGGTGGTTGATGACCGTGGCCCCGGTGGTCGACAGCCCTGAGGCGCTCTCGAAGATGGCGCCGGTGATGCCGATGTTGGGGATGAGGAAGAGGAAGGGGACCGCGGCGATGGCGGTGGTGGTGGCCCACAGCGAGGCGGTGAAGAGGAACAGCTCGCGGATGCTGAAGTTGCCGCGCGCCCCGCGCCCGATCAGGTGCAGCGCCCAGGCCACCGCCACGCTCAGCGCCGCGGTGGTGGTGAACTCAATCATCCCCTCCTTGGCGGCGAGGCCCGCGTAGATCCCCGGGATGGTGGCGATCGCGCCGAAGCCCAGCACGCAGGCGCTGAGCAGGCGGGCCACGAAGCGCAGGTTGATTACCATTTGGGTATCCAGAAGGAGCGCGGGCGGAACAGCTGCACCAGGCGCATCGAGGCCTGGGTGTCATCGATGAACCCCACCACCCGGTCCTTGTCGGCGAGGATGAAGTCCTCGTCGGGGATGATGACCTTGCGCTCGCGCATCACCAGGCCCACGCGGGCGCCCTTGGGCAGGGCCAGCGCCGAGAGCTTGCGCCCCACCACGCGCGAGGAGATGCGCGACCCCTGCACCGTCAGCTCGATGCCCGCGGCGACGCCCCGCTTGAAGAGGCGCATGCCCGAGACCCCCTCCTGGCGCACGTGCGAGAGCAGCGCCGAGAGGATGGCCTCGCGGGGCGAGAAGATAAGGTCGATTTCCTGGTCGGCGCGGGCGAGGAACTCGTTGAAGTTGTCCTCGCGGATGATCGCCATGCAGCGCACCTGGTGCAGCCGGGTCATGATCAGCGAGGACATGATGTTGGTGTCGTCCTGCGAGGAGGCGGCGATGAAGAGGTCGGCAGTGCCGAGGTGCTCCTCGTGCATGAAGTCGGGGCTCACCGGGTTGGCGGCGAAGATCTCGACCTTGGTGTCGTGGAGGCGCTCGGCAATCCGGCCCGCGCGCTCGAGGTCGGGCTCGACCAGCTTGACCGCGTAGCGCGCCGAGAGCCGGCGCGCCAGCTGCTCGGCAAGGTGCGAGCCGCCGGCCACCACCACGCTCTTGCTGCGCTTGCTCAGGGGGTGGAAGCAGGCGAGGGTGCTGAGCGCCCGCGAGCGCTCGGAGCAGAAGAAGATCTCGTCATCCTCCTCAATCCGCACCTTGTCAAATTCCGGCACGCTTTTCCCGTGCCGGTACAGCGCGACCACCACGCCCCGCCCGCCGGCCTCCCGGAGCTCGCCCGGGGTGCGGCCCAGCATCCGGGCCCCGTCCCGGCAGGTGGTGGAGACCACCAGGATCCGCCCCTCGCAGAAGGATCCCACCGCGCCCGCCCCGGGCAGGTCGATGAGGTCGACAATGGAGTCGGTGGACACCAGCTCCGGGGAGATGACATGGTCGATGGGGATCCCCTCGTTGCCAAAGATGACCTCCGCCTCCTGCAGGTAGGCCGCCGAGCGCAGGCGGGCAATCTTGGAGGGGACGTGGAAGAGGAACCCCGCCACGGAGCAGGCGGTGATGTTGATCTCATCGTTGGGGGTGACCGCCACCAGCAGCTCGGTGTTCTCCGCCCCGGCGCGGCGCAGCACCGCCGGCCAGCTGGGGGTGCCCTCCACCACGCGCAAATCGATGCGCGATCCCACCTGCTCGAGCTCGGGCGAGGGCTCGTCGACCAGCGTCACCGCATGGCCGCCCGCCACCAGGTACTGCGCCAGCTCAATGCCGACGTTGGTGGCGCCAATGATGATGATCTTCATGCTCAGTCACGGCGCACAAAGCGCGCGTAGAAGAAGCCGTCGCCCCCGCCCTGGCCGGGCAGGCGCTGGCAGGACTCGCCCTGCACCCCCTCCATGGGGAAGGGCTCGGGGAGCAGCTCGGGGTGGCGCGCCAGCAGGGCGCGGGCCTGGGCCGCGTTCTCCTCGGCGAGCACGGAGCAGGTGGTGAAGAGCAGCCGTCCCCCGGGCTTGAGCAGCCCGCAGGCGGCATCGAGGATCCGCGCGGCGCGGCGGCACAGCGCCGGGATGTCCTGGGGGCGGCGCAGCCACTTGAGATCGGGGTGGCGGCGCATCACGCCGGTCCCTGAGCAGGGGGCGTCGACCAGGATGAGGTCAAAGGGGCCGCCCAGGTCGGGCGGGCTCGCGGCATCGGCGGCGGTGAGGGTGGCCCGGCGCCCCAGGCGGGTGAGCAGGTCGCGGGCGCTGTTAAGGCGCGCCTCGCTCTCATCGAGCATGGTGAGGTCGAGATCGGGGCAGAGGTCGAGCAGGTGGGCGCTCTTGCCGCCCGGGGCGGCGCAGGCGTCGAGGGCGCGCTGCCCGGCGCGGGGCATGAGCAGCGGCGCCGCCAGTTGCGCGGCGAGATCCTGGATGGTCACCAGGCCCTCATTGAACCCGGGGATGCGCTCGGCGGGCAGGGGCTCCCCCAGGCGCACCGCGCCGGGGGCCTCCTCGCTCAGCGCGTAGCCGATGCCTTCCGCGGCAAGGCGCGCGGTGTAGTCCTCGCGCGAGATCTTGGAGAGCTCCACGCGCAGCCACAGCGGGGGCCGGTCCTGGGAGCGCTCGAGGATGTCGGTGGCGGCCGCCGCGCCGTGGTCGAGGCACAGGCGCTGGTGCAGCCAGTCCGGGCAGGAGAGCCGCACCGCCTCGGGCACGCGGTCGGGCAGCGTGGCGCCCCGGCGCAGGAAGTTGCGCAGCACCGCGTTGACCAGCGGGCAGAGGCGCTCGGCGCGCAGCAGGGCGCAGGCGCCCACGCTGGCGGAGACCACCGCGTGCTCGGGGGTGCGCATCAGGGCAATCTGGTAGAGGGCGGTGAGCAGCACCGCGCGGGCGGCGGGGTGCAGGCCCGCGGGATCCTGGCGCAGCAGCGGGCGCATGGCCTCCTGCAGCAGCCGCGCATGGCGCAGCGTGCCGTAGGCAATTTCCATCGCAAAGGCGCGGTCCCGCGGATCCAGGCCCTGCGTGGCGCTGGGGAAGGCCTCGGTGAGCGAGCGCCCCTCGTCAACGGCCAAGACGGCGGCCGCTGCCGCGGCGCGGGCCGGTGCGCCCTCGCCAATCCTAACCCTGCTGTAGCTCATCGAACCTTACGCCTGTGTGGATTAGATCCTGCCGCCCGCGGGCGAAGTCGGCCGCGTTCATCGGCCCCTTGCCCGGGGCCTGCAGGGTGACAACCAGGTAGCGGCCCGCCTTGCAGGCCACCTCGATGCCCTCGCGGGTGAGGGCGGTGATGGTGCCGGGGGCGGCCGTGGCCTCCCCGCCGAGGGGGCGGCCCGCGAGCAGCTTGAGGCGCAGTCCCCCCACGCTGCACTGGGCCAGCGGCCAGGGACTGTAGCCGCGCACCATGAGGTCCACCTGGCGGTCGGTTTCCCGGAAGTCGCACTGGGCCTCCGCCTTGCCGATCTTGTGCGCGTAGGTGGCGAGGGCCGGATCCTGCGGGGTGAGCGGGGCGGTGCCATCGAGGATGCCGGGCAGGGCCGCAAGCAGCGCCTCGCACCCCAGGGGCGCCAGGCGCCCGAGCAGGGTGCCGCTGGTGTCAGTGGGGGAGATGTCGAGCTCGCGGGTGGCGATCATGTCCCCGGCATCGAGCTCCTCGGCAAGGCGCATCACCGTTACCCCGGTCCTCGCCTCGCCCGCGAGCAGCGCCCGCTGGATGGGGGCGGCGCCGCGCCAGCGCGGCAGGAGCGACCCGTGCACGTTGACCGCGCCGAGGCGGCAGGCCTCAAGCGCCCTTTTGGGGAGGATCAGCCCGTAGGCCACCACCACCATGAGGTCGGCGCCCAGCGCCTCCAGGGCCCCCAGCTCGGCCTCATCGCGCAGGGTGGCGGGGGTGCGCAGCACAAGGCCGTGGGACCTTGCCACCTCCGAGACCGCCGAGGGGGTGAGGCGGTGCCCGCGCCCCTTGGGGCGGTCGGGCTGCGAGTAGACCGCGACCGGCTCAATCCCGGAGGCGAGCAGGGCCTCAAGGTGCGCCGCGGCGAAGGGGGGCGTGCCCGCGAAGATGATCCGCGCGCCGCTCACTGCTCGAGATCCTCGTAGCCGTTGGGGTGCTCCTTCTTCCACTTGGTGTAGCGGCGGCGCAGCATGTCACGCTTGAGCGGCGAGAGGTAGTCGATGAAGAGCCGGCCGGACAGGTGGTCGATCTCATGCTGCATGCAGATGGCGGACAGGTCGGTGGACTCGTACTCGCACGGCTTGCCCTCGACGTCCTGCGCGGTGACCCTGACCCTGGGGAAGCGCTTGACCGTGGCGCGGTAGTCCGGCACGCTCAGGCACCCCTCCTCGGAGTCGATGGGCTCGCCCTCGCGGTCGGTGATCACGGGATTGGCCAGCACCAGGCGGTTCTTGCCCTGCTCCCCGTTCTCATCGGGGATGTCGATCACCACCAGGCGCTTGGAGATCCCCACCTGGGGCGCGGCCAGGCCGACCCCATCGGTGCGGTACATGAGATCGAACATCTCATCGGTGAGCGACCTGAGCTGTTCGCCAAACTCGGTGACGTCCGTGCATTTCTGGCGCAGGCGCGGATCGGGAAAAATAACAATGCTGAGCATGCGGCATCCATCCTTTGCTTGTAGAATGCGATTTTACCATTGATTGGCGCCCATCGGGCGCGGCCACGGCGGAGGGGGCGATGGAGGAGGGCGATGGGCTGCGCGAGGGCGATCCCTGCCCGCGCTGCGGGGGCACGCTGGTGCTCAGGCACTCCCCGCGCGGGGACTTCCTGGGCTGCTCTGAGTACCCGGCCTGCGACTTCTTCTTGCCCCTGGCCACGGGGCGCGGCGTCGAGGCGCTCATGGATCTTGCCACCCCCTGCCCACGCTGCGGGGGGCTGCTGCAGGTCAAGCGCGGCCGCTATGGCATGTTCATCGGCTGCGCCAACTACCCAGAGTGCGACTACACCGTGCAGCGCCAGGCCCAGAGCGGCATTCCCTGCCCGGTGTGCGGGCAGGGGGAGATGGCGCTGCGCACCTCGCGCCGCGGGCGGGTGTTCTATGGTTGCTCGCGCTTCCCGGCCTGTGACTACACCGTGCCCGGGGAACCCTGCGCCGATCCCTGCCCCATCTGCTCGTTCCCGCTGCGCTACGTGCGCCCGGGGGACGAGCGGCGGCGCCTCGTCTGCGGCAACCCGCTCTGCCCGACCCGCCGGCGGCGGCGGGCCGCGGCCGGGCAGCAAGAAAAGGAGAAATGACAATGAGCAAGGACTTTGTGGCGGTGCTGATGGGATCGGACTCCGACCTGCCGCTGGTGGAGCGCACCCTCAAGGTGCTCTCCGCGCTGGGCATCGCCCATGAGGTGCGGGTGACCTCCGCGCACCGCACCCCCGATGACGCGGCCGCCTACGTGGCCGATGCCGAGGCCCGCGGCTGCAAGGTGTTCATCTGCGCCGCGGGGCTGGCGGCCCACCTGGCCGGGGCGGTGGCGGCACGCACCATCCGCCCGGTGATTGGCATCCCGGTGGACGGCGGCCCGCTCTCGGGCGTGGACGCGCTGTACTCCACGGTGATGATGCCGGGGGGCATTCCCGTGGCCACCGTGGCGGTGGGCAAGGCCGGGGCGACCAATGCCGGCTACCTTGCCGCGCAGGTGCTCGCCGTCTCCGATCCCGCCCTGGGGCAGCGGCTGCGCGAGGATCGCGCCGCCGCCGCCCGGGCGGTGCAGGAGAAGAACGCCGCGGTGCAGGGGCGCCTGGGTGCCCACGACTAGCGACGATCCCCTGGTGGTGGCCGCGGCGCTGGCCGCGGGCG
>JAILEI010000016.1 GCA_024688225.1 Succinivibrionaceae bacterium | reverse complement strand
GCGCCGATGGTAGTGCAACGTACGTTTGTGTGAGAGTAGGTCATTGCCAGGCATCTAATACCAAGGAGCGGTAGTTCAGCTGGTTAGAATGCCTGCCTGTCACGCAGGAGGTCACGGGTTCGATCCCCGTCCGTTCCGCCACCATGATGAAGGGCACCACGCATGTGGTGCCCTTTCTCGTTTTTGCCCCGCAGTATTTTTGGACTACCGGCGCAGTTGCCTGCCCTGCGCCGCCATGTCCCGTGCCAGGTACTTGTTGGCCTGGTAGGCGCAGAAGGATATGGACAGCCACAGCCCTGCGCGGCCGTCAAGGAAACCTAGCTTTAGCACATACATCTTGAGGAAGGCAAAGGCGATTGCCAGGGGCAGCAGCCACAGCGGCAGGGGGCGCTTGCCCTCCCGGCCCTTCTTCTCCGCATAAAGCAGCGCATACTGGCACTGCTTCCCAAAGTACTGCTCGAGGCTGCGGTAGGAATAGTGCAGCAACGGCTCACCCAGCCGGTGGCAGCATGCATCGCCTGGGACCAGCAGGCGCTCATGGACCTCGGCATCTGAGTACTTGGTGTAGGAGCGGGTGTAGAGCCGCTCCACATAGTCGGGGTACCAACCGCAGTGGCGGATTTCCTGCCCCATCAGGAAAGTGCGGCGGGGGATGAGGAAGATGTCATGATCCCTCGCGCCTGCCAGTGCCCTTTTTATTTCCTCGCGGCACCCCGCGGTCAGCCTTTCATCGGCGTCAAGGTGCAGCGCAAAGCGGGTCTTAAGATGATCCTGGGCCGCGCGCCGCCTAGGGCCAAACCCGTGCACCCCTGGCAGACCAATTACCTGGGCGCCCAGCTCGCGCGCAATTTCCGGGGATCGGTCAGTGCTGCCGTTGTCCACCACCAGCACCTGGCTCGGCAAGTCCCCAAGGCTGCGAATGCAGTCGCCTAGCAACCCCTCCTCATTGCGGCACAGGATGATTACCCCCAGGTCAAGCGCCATGGCCGGATCCTCCCTGTGACGGGCATTGGCTGGTGGTGCCGCCATTTAGCCGGGGTGGCGCCTCCCCATTGAGTGCCCTCGCCAGGAAGGCCTGGGCAATTAGGGCGCACAGCCGGGCGCCCTGGGCCGGCTCACGGGGCTCAAGCGGGTAACTGGCCTTTGCCAGGGCCTTGCCACCGCATGTTCCCAGGGCCAGTCCCAGGCAGGCGCCATTGCCCTCAAGCTCAAGGAGCAGGGTTTCCTGGGGCAGCAATGCCGGGTTGGCGGCCAAGAGCGCTGCCTTGGCAAGGCTGCCGCCCAGTGCCAGCGCCAGCGGTTCCCCTTGCCCCAGCGCGGCGGCGAGTGCCCCGCGGGTCACGGGGTCTAATAGCGCGAGCTGCCTCCCGGCCAGGCCCGTGCGGATCCTGCTGCCTAGGTCAAGCTCACCCTCAGCGATGATGAAGTCCCCAAGCAGCCTGCGGGCCGTGCCCAGCGCCTCATTGAGATCGCCCTGCCGCGTGGCGGGGGCCCGCAGCTTGAGCTCGATTACCGGGAAGGCGGCCCGGTAGCCAAAGGCAATGGATGCGGGGAAGCGCTGGGCGCTGATTATTCCCTGCAGCGCTGACTCGGAAATGGCGGTGAGGAAGAGGCGCCCTTGCGCCAGTTCCCGCCCCGCGCCCTGCAGCGCGGGGCGGATGGAGTTGCTGAACATGGCCCGGAACTCGGAAGGCACCCCCGGGGTAAAGCAGCAGTGGGCGCGCCCGATGTCCAGCCAGAAGCCGCAGGCGCTGCCGCAGGGGTTGTCAATCAGCGTGGCCCCCTCGGGGATCATCGCCTGCTTGAGGTTGCTCTCAGGCATGGGCCCCCGCCGCCGTCCCGCCCACCAGGCCCTCATGCGGGGCACCCATTCCTCGCACCGGGCCATCCCCACCCCGGCGGCCGCAGCCGCGGCGGCGGCGGTCACATCATCGGTGGTGGGACCCAGGCCCCCATTGACGATGATTACATCACAGTGCGGGGCACGCTCCAAAAGCAGCCCGGCAATGTCCCCCAGGCTGTCACCCACGGTGTGGCGCCGCCTGGCCCGAAGCCCCATGCCCAGCAACTCCTGCCCCAGCCAGGCGGCGTTGGTGTCGGCAATGAAGCCGTCTATGAGCTCATCGCCAGTGGATATGACTTCTATGTCCATGGGGCCTCCCTGCCACTGCACAGGGGCTAGTATAGCCCGCGGCGCGGGCAACCTGAAAATGCCTTGGCCCCGCCGCAAATGGGGTAAGATGGGCAACCCAGTTTCACAGCGCGCCTTGCCTTAAGGAGTAGGACATGCCCATCAGGATCCCTGACCAGCTGCCGGCAGCCTCGGTGCTTGCCGAGGAGCAAATCTTCGTCATGAGCGAGGAGCGGGCCACCCACCAGGACATCCGCCCGCTTGAGTTGCTGATCCTCAACCTGATGCCGCTCAAGATCATCACCGAGTCCCAGTACCTGCGCAAGCTCTCAAACACCCCACTGCAGGTCAACATCACCCTGCTGCGCATCGATGACCATGAGAGCCGCCATACCCCCAAGTCACACCTTGATGCGTTTTACCGGGGCTTCCAGGAGGTCAGGGATCGCCGCTATGACGGCATGATTGTGACCGGTGCGGCACTGGATCGCATGCCCTTTGAGGAGGTGCGCTACTGGGATCGCCTCAACGAAATCCTGCACTGGAGCGCCTCCCATGTCACCTCAACCCTTTTCTCCTGCTGGGCGGCCTCGGCGGCGCTCCAAGTGTTCTATGACCTGCCCCGCCAGGAGCGGGAGCGCAAGCTCTCGGGGGTGTTCCGGCAGGACCTGCGCCATGGCACTGACCCCCTGGTCCGGGGCTTTGACGACCATTTCCTGGCTCCGCACTCCCGCTATGTGGACTTCCCGGTGGCCAGGATTGAGGAGGAGACGGATCTTTCCATCCTCGCCGACGGTCCCGAGACGGGGGTCTACCTTGCGGTCTCCCCCAGCCGCCGGCAGGTCTATGTAACCGGGCACCCGGAGTATGACGCCGACACCCTGGCGCAGGAATACCGCCGGGACCTGGGCGCGGGGGGCCGGCCCACCCTGCCTGAGAACTACTTCCCATATGATGATCCCAGCTTCAGCCCGTCCTGCGTCTGGCGCTCCCATGCCTCGATCCTGTTTAGCAACTGGCTGAATTACTACGTCTACCAGGCAACGGCCTATGACCTCAGCGAGATCGGCCGGGAGTGAGCGCCAGTATTTCGCCGGGCCCTGCCAAAAGTGGGCTAAAATGACCCCTCTTGCGCGCTGGCGCGGTTAAGTTTCATGCAGCAACGGTTTTTTTAGAGTGGAAAAGTTCAAGATTGAGGGTGGCCGCCCGCTGGCAGGCGACATAACGGTCTCGGGGGCCAAGAATGCGGCGCTGCCCGAGTTGCTGTGCGCCTTGCTCACCGATGAGGAGTTGCGCCTGTCCAATGTGCCTTGCCTGAGGGATGTCAAGACCTCGCTGCGCCTGCTGGAGATGATGGGCAAGCGCTGCAGCTTTGACCCGGAGCGGGGCGAGGTTTCCATCTCCGGGGCGGTGACCTCGCACGTGGCCCCCTACGACCTGGTCAAGACCATGCGGGCCTCGATCCTGGCCCTGGGGCCGCTGGTGTCCTTCTGCGGCCATGCCGAGGTCTCGCTGCCTGGCGGCTGCTCCATCGGGGCGCGCCCGGTGGACCTGCACATCAGGGGCCTGCAGGAAATGGGGGCGCACATCGACCTTGATGGCGGGTATATCCACGCCGAGGCGGTGGGGGGGCGCCTCCACGGGGCCCGCATCGTCATGGACAAGGTCTCGGTAACCGGCACGGAGAACCTGATGATGGCCGCCTGCCTTGCGGACGGCACCACGGTCATCGAGAACGCGGCCCGCGAGCCGGAGGTGGTGGACCTTGCGGACTGCCTGCGCATGATGGGCGCCCACATCCGCGGCGATGGCACCGCCACTGTGGAGGTCCAGGGCGTGCAGCGCCTCTGCGGCGGCAGCCACCGGGTGGTGGCGGATCGCATTGAGACCGGCACCTACCTAGTCGCGGCCATGGCCACCCATGGGGTGATCACCTGCCATGACTCCTGCCCCTTCGCCCTTGACGCAGTCCTTTCCAAGCTGCGCTCAGGCGGGGCCGAGGTCACGGTCAATGGCTCATCCATTACCCTGGACATGCGCAACCGCGAGATAAGGCCGGTGGACATCACCACCGCCCCACACCCGGGGTTCCCCACTGACATGCAGGCCCAGTTCACGGTGCTCAATGCCCTGGCCTGTGGCACCGGCTCCATCACCGAGACCATCTTCGAGAACCGCTTCATGCACATCCCGGAGCTCATCCGCATGGGCGCGCGCCTGGACATTCGCGGCAATACCGTCATCTGCTCGGGTCCTGCGGCGCTCAAGGGGGCGCAGGTGATGGCAACCGACCTGCGCGCCTCGGCCTGCCTGGTGATTGCGGGGCTGGCGGCCAGCGGCACCACCGTGGTGGACCGGATCTACCACATGGATCGCGGCTATGAGCGCATCGAGCGCAAGATTGGGGCCCTGGGGGGGCTGATTGAGCGGGTTGGCGACTGATGTTCGACCTCACCCCGCACAATACCTTTGCGCTGCGCGCGATGGCCCGGGACGGGCTGGAGATCCGCAGCAAGGCTGATCTTGATCGCCTGCCGGGCGGGCCGTACCTGGTGCTGGGTGGCGGCAGCGACGTGCTGCTGCTCGAGGACTTTTCCGGCACCGCGCTGCTGTGCCGCATCGGGGGCATGGAAACAGAGGAGCTGCGCGACGGCGGGGTGCGGGTGCGCCTGGGCGGCGGGGTGCCGCTCGATGGCGCCATCGCCGAGCTGGGGCGCCAAGGCATCCATGGCCTTGAGAACCTCAGCCTCATCCCAGGACTCGTGGGCGCGGCCCCCATCCAGAATGTCGGCGCCTATGGCCTTGAAATCGGGGAGCTCATTGAGCGGGTTGAGGCACGGGATCTCCTGACTGGGGAGGATCTGTCCCTCAGCGCCCAGGAGTGCGGGTTTTCCTACCGGGACTCGGCGCTGCGCCACTGGGAGGGGGCATTGATGGTCACCGCGGTCACGCTGCGCCTGTCGCGGCGCTTCTCCCCCTGCCTGGCCCACCGGGCCCTTGAGGGGCGCGACTTTGCGGATGCCCGTTCCCTTCGGGACTTCATCATTGGCATCAGGTCACGGAAACTGCCGGACTGCCGCAAGGTGGGCAATGCGGGCAGCTTTTTCCGCAACCCCTTTGTCAGCTGGCAAAAGGCCGAGGAGCTCCGGGAGCTCTGCCCCGGGATCCCCTGCTACCCAGTCCCGGATCCCACCCTGTGCAAGGTGCCCGCCGGCTGGCTGATTGAGGCAGCGGGCATGCGCGGGGTGCGCAGGGGGGCGGTGGGCACCTGGCCGCAGCAGGCCCTGGTGCTGGTTAACTATGGGGGGGCCAGCGCCCACGAGCTCATGGCCTTTGCCGAGGAGGTGGCGGAGGCGGTGCTCATGAGGTTTGGCGTGGCGCTGGAGCCGGAGGTGCGGCTCTTTGGGGCAGGGGGGGAGATGTCATGGCAGTCACGCTGAGGGAGCTGCGCACCTTCTGGCGCCAGGTCAAGTCCTATGCCGGGGACGGGGGGCGCTGCCCCGCGGCCCCGGGGGGCATGACGATGCCGGTGGATCCCGAGTTGCTGGACGGGGATTTCATCCATGCCCACAGCTCAGGGCCGGGGCGGGTGGAGGTGCATGGCGCGGTAACCTCCACCCAGGACGTGGCCCGGGGATGCCTGCCCAACCTCGCGGACGGGGATGCCATCTTCGCCGAGTTGCAGAGCAAGGGCCGCGGCCAGCGGGGCAATGCCTGGGAGGGCGGGGCCTTCTGCGGGCTGTGCGTCTCGGTGGTGTGGCACTTTGCCAGGGCGCGGGACACCGAGGGATTGCCCGTGGCGCTGGGCGCGGCGCTGGCGCGGGAGCTCGGAGCCCTCGGGGCGCGCGAGGTGTCGCTCAAGTGGCCCAATGATCTCTACCTCAGGGATCGCAAGCTGTGCGGAATCCTGGTGGAGAGCGCCGTCACCCGCCAGGGCGCGTGCGCCATTGTGGGGGTGGGGATCAACATCACCCCCGGGGTGGGGACACAGTATGCCTACCTGCAGCAGGAGATCAGCATGGGGCGCAACGAGGCGGCGGCGATGCTGCTGGGCTGCCTGCGGGGGGCCCTGGCAGCCTTCCGCTCCGATGGGCTCTCACCCTACCGCGAGACCATCGACCGCTGCGACCGTCTCTATGGGCAAATGGTGACCGTGCGCCAGGGCAGGGGCCAGCTGCGGGGCATTGCCCGCGGCATCGACGCCCACGGGGCGCTTATCCTCGACATCCACGGCCGCGCCACCCCGGTCTCGTTTGGGCACGTTACCTCCGCAGCATCACCTCGGTGATGCGGTGATCGCCTGCCTTGTGCAGGATCAGCGAGGCGCGGCTGCGGCAGGGGAGGATGTTCTCGATGAGGTTGACGTGGTTCACCGCCTGCCAGGTCAGGGTGGCGAGGTTCTCGGCCTGCCAGGCCGGGATGTGCGCGTAGCGGTGGAAGTAGGCGTTGGGATCATCGAAGGCCTGCTCGGTCAGCTTCATGAAGCGATCCACATACCAGCGGATTAGGTCCCGCTCCTCGGCGTCCACGTAGATGGAGAAGTCGATGAGGTCGGTGATGAACACGTGGTTGCGCACATCAGGGTAGTCCGCGCCGTTCTGCAGCACGTTCACCCCCTCGATGATCAGGATGTCGGGGTGGTCGATGACGGTGAACTCGTTGGGCACCACATCGTAGGTGAAGTGAGAGTAGACCGGCACCCTGAGGTTGCCCCGCCCTTCCTTGACATCAAAGATGAAGCGCATCAGGCGCTTGACGTCATAGGAGATGGGGAACCCCTTCTTGCCCATGATCTCCCGCTCCTCAAGCACCGCGTTGGGGTAGAGGAAGCCATCGGTGGTGATGAGGTCCACCCGGGGCGAGGTCGGCCAGGAGGCCAGGAGCTCGCGGAGCAGGCGCGCCGTGGTGGTCTTGCCCACCGACACCGATCCCGAGATGGAGATGATGAAGGGCACGCTCTCAATGGACTGCCCCAGGAAGCGCTGGATGACCTGCGAGCGCGAGTGGCGGGAGTTGTAGTACAGCCAGATGAGGCGGGAGAGCGGCAGGTAGATGTCGCGCACCTCGGTAAGCGAGATGCGGTCATTGAAGGCGAGGCAGCGCCTCACGTCCTCGGCGGTGAGCTTGAGCTCGTCCTTGGAGTGCCGGAAACTGGACCAGACACTGGCCGGGAAGCTCAGGAAGGGGACAAGCTCGGGGTTTTGCATGGGCATGCGCGGATTATATCCGCCTGCGGGCGGGGCGGGGCACGATCCGCGCGGCTTTGGGGCCTGGGCCAAAAAAAAGCAAAATTCCCTTGCAAAGCTACACAACTTACCTTACCATTAGCACGCTTTTTTAGATGCAGATCTAAAGGAGTGGCTGGTCCGGGGACGGACCATGGAGGGGTTCCCGAGTGGCCAAAGGGATCAGACTGTAAATCTGCCGGCTCTGCCTTCGAAGGTTCGAATCCTTCCCCCTCCACCAATTCCCATGCTCTCCGGTCAGACCTTTTGGTTGCAGACGCGGGCATCGTATAATGGTTATTACCCAAGCCTTCCAAGCTTGTGATACGGGTTCGATTCCCGCTGCCCGCTCCACTGTGGCGGCTCTGCATGATTTTGTCTTCTTTAGGATTTGAAAATGGCAAAGGAAAAGTTTGTTCGCAGCAAGACCCACGTCAACGTTGGCACCATTGGCCACGTTGACCACGGCAAGACCACCCTCACGGCGGCGATGACCAAGGTGCTCGCCGAGAAGTTCGGCGGCGCGGCCCTCGCGTTCGACCAGATCGACAATGCCCCTGAGGAGAAGGCGCGCGGCATCACCATCAACTCTGCCCACGTCGAGTACGACACCGAGAAGAGGCACTATGCCCACGTGGACTGCCCGGGCCACGCCGACTACGTCAAGAACATGATCACCGGCGCGGCGCAGATGGACGGCGCCATCCTGGTGGTGGCGGCGACTGACGGCCCCATGCCCCAGACCCGTGAGCACATCCTGCTGGCCCGCCAGGTGGGCGTCCCTTACATCATCGTGTTCCTCAACAAGTGCGACGCGGTTGATGATGACGAGCTCCTTGAGCTGGTGGAGATGGAAGTGCGCGAGCTGCTGAGCAGCTACGAGTTCCCTGGCGATGACACCCCGATCATCCGCGGCAGCGCGCTGGGCGCCCTGAACGGCGAGGAGAAGTGGGTGGAGAAGATCCTCGAGCTGGCCAATACCCTCGACACCTACATCCCTGATCCCAAGCGTGACATTGATCACCCGTTCCTGCTCCCGATTGAGGACATCTTCTCGATCTCCGGGCGTGGCACCGTGGTCACCGGCCGTGTTGAGCGCGGCATTGTCAAGGTGGGCGACGAGGTTGAGATTGTCGGCATTCGCCCGACTGCCAAGACCGTGGTCACCGGCGTTGAGATGTTCCGCAAGCTCCTCGATCAGGGCCAGGCGGGCGACAACGTGGGTGTGCTGCTCCGTGGCACCAAGCGTGAGGAGGTCGAGCGCGGCCAGGTCCTCGCGGCCCCGGGCACCATCCACCCGCACACCAAGTTCTCTGGCGAGGTCTATGTGCTGAGCAAGGACGAGGGCGGCCGTCACACCCCGTTCCTCAAGGGTTACCGCCCGCAGTTCTTCTTCCGCACCACTGACATCACTGGCACCATCGACCTCGAGGAGGGCGTGGAGATGGTGATGCCGGGCGACCACACCAAGATGACTGTCACCCTGATTCACCCGGTCGCGATGGCCGAGGGCGAGCGCTTCGCCATCCGTGAGGGCGGCCACACTGTGGGCGCCGGGGTGGTGAACAAGATCTTCGAGTAGCGCCCCGCTGCTGCGCCGCGCCGTGGGCGCGGCGTGAAGTGATCCGCACCGCTTAAGGGGGAGTGTCCTCCAAGGGTTGTGCGGATCTGTTGCATTAAGAGACAAGGTTTTTCCCATGGTTTCCAAGACGAAGGCCGAGGCCGCCCCGCAGGAGGGTGAGGCCGTGGCCAAGGCGACTGGGCAGGGTGCCGCCCCGGCGGCGCGCAAGCAGGCCGCCAAGAAGACCGCCGCCAAGGCGGGGACCGCCAAGAAGGCCGCCCCCCGCAAGGCCGCGGCCAAGAAAGCTGACACTGCGGAGGCAGCCAAGAAGCCCGTGGCGCGCAAGGGCGAGGGCAAGGAAGAGGCGCAGCCCGTGGGCCGCGCCCTTGACACCCTGCTATGGGTGCTGGCCTTTGCGCTGGTGGGCGCCGCGGTGTTCGGCAACTACTACTACACCAACAACGTGGTGGTTGATGAGTCGGTCACCGGGCGGCTGCTGCGCGTGGGGGCGGTCATTGCCACCATTGCCGCCGGCCTCGCGGTAACCCTCTTTACCAACAAGGGGCGCACGCTCCTGAAGTTCACCCGCGAGTCCTATGTGGAGTTGCGCAAGGTGGTGTGGCCAACCCGCCAGGAGGCGGTGCAGACCACCTTCATCGTTTTCATCGCGGTCTGCGTGGTGAGCCTGTTCCTTTACCTCTGCGACGTGGTGTTCCTGCAGGTGGTGAAGGCGATCACGCTTTAGGGGGGAGAGATTATGTCTGAGCAGGATAAGGTGCAGGCCCCCATGGCCGAGGACGTGGATCAACCCCAGGATCAGGCGGTGGGGGGCGCTGCGGTGCCCTCCCCCGCGGCAGCGCAGGGGCCGCGCATGATGTGGTACGTGATCCAGGCCTTTTCCGGGTTTGAGCAGCGGGTGGCGCAGACCCTGCAGGAGCGCATCGCCGTGCATGGCATGCAGGATCTCTTCGGCCAGGTGCTGGTCCCCAAGGAGAAGGTCAAGGAGATCAAGGACGGCAAGAAGCGCGAGAGTGAGCGCAAGTTCTTCCCTGGCTATGTGCTGGTGCAGATGGTGATGAACAATGACACCTGGCAGCTGGTGAAGCACACCGAGCGGGTCCTCGGTTTTGTGGGCGGGACCGCTGACCGCCCGCTGCCCATCACCGACCAGGAGGCTGACAAGATCCTCAGCCGCCTCAAGGAGAGCGAGGAGTCGCCGCGCCCCAAGACCATGTTCGAGGTCGGGGAGATGGTCCGCGCCGTCGATGGCGCCTTCAAGGACTTCGTGGGCACGGTCGAGAAGGTCGACTACGAGAAGAACCGGGTCACGGTCTCCATTGCCATCTTCGGCCGCGCGACGCCGGTGGACCTGGAGTTCTCACAGGTCGAGAAGGACGTCTAGCGCCACTGGCACCTCCCGATGGGCCGCCTATGGGCGGCCCATACTGTTTGGGGACCTGCCGGCCATGCAAAATTTGCTTGCGCACGAGCTTTGATGCGTGTATGATTTTTGCGCTGTTTTGCGTGCCTGAGGGCACGCGACGGCAGGGAAGCCGCGCCGCAACGGCGTGGCGATTGCACCCAGCTTAAGGAACCATCTCAATGGCAAAGAAAGTTTCCGCCTACATCAAGTTGCAGGTGGGCGCGGGCAATGCCAACCCCGCCCCCCCGGTAGGACCCGCGCTCGGCCAGCACGGCGTCAACATCATGGAGTTCTGCAAGGCGTTCAACGCCGCCACCGCCAAGCTCGAGAAGGGCGCCCCGGTGCCGGTGGTCATCACCGTCTACCAGGACAAGTCCTTTACCTTCATCACCAAGACCCCCCCGGCCTCCTTCCTGGTCAAGAAGGCGGTGGGCATTGAGTCCGGCTCGCACAAGCCCGGCTCGGAGAGCGCGGGCAAGATTACCCATGCCCAGCTGCTCGAGATTGCCAAGGTCAAGGCGGTCGACATGACCGGCGGCGACCTCGAGGCCGCGGCGCGCTCGATTGCGGGCACCGCACGCTCCATGGGCATTGAGGTGGAGGGCTAGCCATGTCAAAGTTGTCCAAGCGCATGAGGGAGATCCGCGGCATGGTGGATCGCACCCGCGAGTACCCGGTGGTCGAGGGCTTTGAGGCGCTCAAGCAGTGCGCCAAGGCCAAGTTCGTCGAGAGCGTGGATGTGTCCATCCAGCTCGGCATCGACGCCACCAAGTCTGACCAGAACGTGCGCGGCGCCACCGTGCTGCCGCACGGCACCGGCCGCACCATCCGCGTGGCGGTCTTCACCCAGGGCGCCAATGCCGAGGCCGCCAAGGCCGCGGGCGCAGATCTGGTGGGCATGGATGACCTTGCCGCCGAGATCAAGGGCGGCCGCAGCGACTTTGATGTCGTCATTGCCACCCCGGACGCGATGCGCGTCGTCGGCCAGCTGGGCCAGATCCTCGGCCCGCGCGGGCTGATGCCTAACCCCAAGGTTGGCACCGTGACCCGTGACGCCGCCGCCGCGGTGCGTGACGCCAAGGCCGGCCAGGTCCGCTACCGCAATGACAAGTTCGGCTCCATCCAGGCCTCCATCGGCAAGGTCAGCTTCACTGCCGACCAGCTTGCCGACAACCTCGCGGCGCTGGTCGCGGCGATCGTCAAGCAGAAGCCGGCGGCCGCCAAGGGCATGTACCTCAAGCGGGTCTGCATTTCCACCACCATGGGCGTTGGCATCACCGTCGACAAGTCCACGATTGGCGCGAAGGCAGAGGCCAAGGCCGAGTAGCAAGTTTTGGACGGGGGTCCCGTGCCCCCGCCAAAGACCGCAGGCGGAGCAATCCTTAATTCATGCCTGCGCAGGCGGAGGGGGTGAGAGCCCCCTCCCAGGACCCGAAAGGGAAACCGTCCACATCGGACAAAAAGTTGGAGTCACCGCTCACAATGGCATTGAACATCGAAGACAAGAAGGCGATTGTCGCCAGTGTCAATGAGGTCGCCAAGAAAGCCGTGTCCGCCGTCGTCGCAGATTCCTGCGGCATCAAGGTCGTCGAGATGACGAAGCTGCGCAAGCTGGCGCGCGAGAACCAGGTCTACCTCCACGTGGTTCGCAACACCCTCCTGACCCGTGCCCTCGAGGGCACTGAGTTTGAGGGCGTGCGCGACGCGTGCAAGGGCCCGACCATCCTGGCCCTCTCGCTCGAGCACCCGGGCGCCGCGGCGCGCATCTTCAAGGAGTTCGCCAAGACGAACCCCACCTTCACCGTCAAGTCCATGTCCTTCGAGGGCAAGGTCTATGAGGGCAAGGACCTCGATGTGCTGGCGACACTGCCGACCCTCGACGAGGCGATCGCGAAGCTGCTCGCCACCATGAAGGAGGCCGCGGCCGGCAAGCTGGTCCGCACCCTGGCCGCCCTTGGCGAGAAGAAGGGCAGCGAGGCCGCCTAGCAAGGCGTCCCCCACCTACGGTTTTTTTATCAATACAGTATTTAGAGGATAAGTAAAAATGGCTGTTTCCAAGGATGAGATCATCGAGGCTGTTGCCGCCATGAGCGTCACCGAGGTTGTGGAGCTGGTCAAGGCCATGGAGGAGAAGTTTGGCGTCTCCGCCGCTGCCGTGGCCGCCGCCCCCGCTGCCGCTGCCGCCGCTGAGGAGGAGAAGGACTCCTTCGACGTGGTGCTTGCCGATGTCGGTGGCAACAAGATTGCCGTGATCAAGGCGGTCCGCGCCGCCACCGGCCTGGGCCTCAAGGAGGCCAAGGACCTGGTCGAGTCCGCCCCGGCCAAGATCAAGGAGGCCGTCCCCAAGGCCGATGCCGAGGCCCTCAAGAAGAGCTTCGAGGAGGCCGGCGCCAAGGTGGAGCTCAAGTAGCGCCACCCTGCATTCCCGCCTCCCTTTCCGGGGGAGGCGGGGGCGGTTTTCCACCGCCATCCAAAAACCCGAGGCCCCCTAGGGGGGTTCTCGGGTTCGGTGCCTCAATGGCATCCCCTACCGGCAACAGATCTATCACCTGAGGAATCCCTGTCCATGGCATACTCGTTCACAGAGAAGAAGCGCATCCGCAAAGATTTCGGCAAACGGACCAAGGTGCTTGAGACCCCCTACCTGCTCTCGATCCAGGTCAATTCCTTCAAGCAATTCATCAATTCCGATCCCGACAGCGAGAATGGGCTGGTGGCCGCCTTCAAGAGCGTCTTCCCCATCAGCAGCTACCCGCCGGGAAAAGCCGAGCTCTGCTACAACAGCTTCCATCTGGGCGAGCCCAAGTTCAATGTGCGCGAGTGCATGATCCGCGGCGCGACCTACTCGGTGCCGCTCAAGGTGAACCTCAGCCTCATTCGCTATGAGAAGGACTCCCCGGGCACGGTCAAGGAGCGCGTGGACCAGGATGTCTACATGGGTGAGATCCCGCTCATGACCGAGAACGGAACCTTCATCGTGAACGGCACGGAGCGCGTGGTGGTCTCGCAGCTCCACCGCAGCCCGGGCGTCTTCTTTGACGATGACCGCGGCAAGAACCACCCGGGGCGCATCCTCTTCAACGCGCGGGTGATTCCCTACCGCGGCTCCTGGCTCGACTTTGAGTTCGACCACCGCGACAACCTCTTTGTGCGCATTGACCGCCGCCGCAAGCTGCCGGCCACGGTGCTGCTGCGCGCCCTCGGCTATGGGGCCGAGCAGATTATCGACCTCTTCTTCGACACCATCGAGATCGAGATGAAGGGCAGCAAGATCAGCATGGAGCTGATCCCCGCCCACCTGCTGGGCGAGACGGTGTCCTTCGACCTCAAGGACGGCAAGAAGGTGATCGTGGAGAAGGGCAAGAAGGTTGCCCCGCGCCACATCAAGGAGCTGGCCCGCGCCGGCATCAAGTCCATCGAGATTGAGCCGGAGTTCCTCATCGACAAGGTCATTGCCCGCGACTACCGGGACAAGTCGGGGGAGATTTTCCTCCACGCCAATGACCCCATCACCGCCGAGACCCTCGAGGTAATCCGCGAGCACGGGCTGCGCAAGTTTGAGATCATCTATACCTCGCAGGTGGATGAGGGCCCGTTCATGTCGGACACCCTGCGCAACGACACCACCTACGACAAGACCTCGCCCGAGGCCGACCGCATGGCGGCGCTCTTTGAGATCTACAAGATGATGCGCCCGGGCGAGCCGCCCACCGCCGAGGCCGCCGAGGCGCTGTTCAACAACCTCTTCTTTGCCCCGGACCGCTATGAGCTGTCCTCGGTGGGCAGGATGAAGTTCGACACCCGCTTCGTGGAAATCAAGAACTTCCGCTCCGGGCTCTGCCGCCTGCTGGACTCCGGCAGCTCCGGGATCAACGAGGAGGGCTCGGGCATCGTTGCCGCGGGCGGCTACCTCTTCTGCGAGTACCCCGCGATTGTGGACAAGGTGCGCCCCTTCCTCGACGAGGGGGAGGCCAAGTGCCTGCCCAGCACCAGCCCCGCGCGCTGCGCCGACAAGCTGCTCGACTACCTTGACGGCTTCCTCGCCAAGGCCAAGGAAGATCCGATGGTGACCGCCGCCGAGCGCTTCCTGATGAAGGTCAAGGTGGGCAAGCAGGTCCTCGAGCGCGCCATCGCCATCCCGCTCTCGCGCCTCGAGTGCGCGCAGGAGCTCACCGTGCTCAAGGACTCCCCCCAGGACTCCCGCGGCAAGGCGCTCAAGCTCCTCGGCGAGGATCGCGACGAGATCTCCTCGGGGATCCTCTCCCACAATGACTTCATCAAGGTCATCCGCTACCTCATCAAGATCCGCAATGGCAAGGACACGGTCGATGACATCGACCACCTGGGCAACCGCCGCATCCGCAGCGTGGGCGAGATGGCGGAGAACCAGTTCCGCATCGGCCTGGTGCGCGTGGAGCGCGCGGTCAAGGAGCGCCTCTCCATCGGCGACCTCGAGAACACCACCCCGCAGGAGCTGATCAACGCCAAGCCCATCTCCGCGGCGATCAAGGAGTTCTATGGCTCCAGCCAGCTCTCGCAGTTCATGGACCAGAACAACCCGCTCTCCGAGGTTACCCACAAGCGGCGCATCAGCGCCCTCGGCCCGGGCGGCCTCACCCGTGAGCGCGCGGGCTTTGAGGTGCGTGACGTGCACCCCACCCACTACGGGCGGCTCTGCCCGATTGAGACCCCGGAAGGCCCGAACATCGGCCTCATCAACTCGCTGGCGGTCTTTGCCCGCTGCAACGACTACGGCTTCCTTGAGACCCCGTACCGCAAGGTGCATGACGCGGTGGCAACCGACGAGTTCAAGTACCTGAGCGCCAGCGACGAGGGGCAGTATGTCATTGCCCAGGCCAACACCAACCTCGACGCGGACGGCAACATCCTCGATGACTATGTGCAGTGCCGCTACAAGGGCGAGTCCACGGTGCGCCGCAAGGCTGACGTGCAGTACATGGACGTCTCCCCGCAGCAGGTCATCTCGGTGGCCGCGGCGCTCATCCCCTTCCTCGAGCACGATGACGCCAACCGCGCCCTGATGGGCGCCAACATGCAGCGCCAGGCGGTGCCGACGGTGCGCTCCGAGAAGCCCCTGGTGGGCACCGGCATGGAGCGCGCGGTGGCGGTGGACTCGGGCGTGACCATCATTGCCCGCCGCGGCGGCGTGGTCGACCATGTCGACGGCAACCGCGTGGTGATCAGGGTCAATGAGGACGAGGTCACCCGCGAGGACGACACCCCGATCGACATCTACAACCTGGTCAAGTACTCCCGCTCCAACCAGAACACCTGCATCAACCAGCGCTCCTGCGTGGATCTCGGCGAGATGGTGCGCGCCGGCGACGTGCTTGCCGACGGCTCCTCCACCGACCTTGGCGAGCTGGCGCTGGGGCAGAACCTGCGCATTGCCTTCATGCCCTGGAACGGCTACAACTACGAGGACTCGATCCTCGTCTCCGAGCGGGTGGCGGCGCAGGATCGCCTGACCACCATCCACATCCAGGAGCTCTCCTGCGTGGCCCGCGACACCAAGCTCGGGCCCGAGGAAATCACCGCCGACATCCCCAACGTGGGCGAGGCGGCGCTCTCCAAGCTCGACGAGGCGGGCATCGTCTTTGTCGGCGCCGAGGTGGTGGGCGGGGACATCCTGGTGGGCAAGGTCACCCCCAAGGGCGAGACCCAGCTCACCCCGGAGGAGAAGCTGCTGCGCGCCATCTTTGGCGAGAAGGCCTCGGAGGTCAAGGACAGCTCGATGCGGGTCCCGAACGGGGTTTCCGGCACCGTGGTGGACGTGCAGATCTTCACCCGCGACGGGGTGGAGAAGGACAAGCGCGCCCTGGAGATTGAGCAGATGCACATCGAGAAGGCCAAGAAGGATCTCGATGAGGAGTTTGCCTTCCTCTCCCACGGCATCATCGAGCAGATCCGCCGCCACCTCGTCTCCAGCGGCATGGACCAGAAGAAGGTCAAGGCCCTGGGCGACGCCGACGTGCTCACCCAGCGCCTCCCTGATGACGCCGCGCAGCGCACCCTCGAGGAGCTCTGCGACCGCCTCGAGGGCTACCGCAAGGAGTACGCCGACCGCTTCGAGGCCGAGCGCCGCAAGATCACCGAGGGTGACGACCTGACCCCGGGCGTGCTCAAGGTGGTCAAGGTCTACCTCGCGGTCAAGCGCCACATCCAGCCTGGCGACAAGATGGCGGGCCGCCACGGCAACAAGGGCGTGATCTCCAAGATCTGCCCGATTGAGGACATGCCCTACGATGAGGACGGCCATCCCGTGGACCTGGTGCTCAACCCGCTGGGCGTGCCCTCGCGCATGAACATCGGGCAGGTGCTGGAGGTGCACCTCGGGCTTGCCGCCAAGGGCATTGGCGACACCATCAACCGCATGCTCGCGGGGCACCGCGCCATGTCTGAGCTGAGGACGCTGCTGCAGCGCGTCTATGACCTTGGCAACACCTCGCAGCGCGTGGACCTCAAGTCCATGGACGACAACGAGGTGCGCACCCTGGCGCAGAACCTCAGCGCCGGCCTGCCCGTGGCCACCCCGGTCTTCGACGGCGCCGACGAGGAGGGCATCAAGGAGATGCTCGAGCTTGCCGGCCTGCCCCAGTCCGGCCAGATGACCCTCTACGATGGCACCACCGGCCGCGCCTTTGAGCGCAAGGTCACGGTGGGCATCATGTACATGCTCAAGCTCAACCACCTCGTGGATGACAAGATGCACGCGCGCTCCACCGGCTCCTACAGCCTCGTCACCCAGCAGCCGCTGGGCGGCAAGGCGCAGTTCGGCGGCCAGCGCTTCGGCGAGATGGAGGTGTGGGCGCTCGAGGCCTATGGCGCCGCCTACACCCTGCGTGAGATGCTGACCGTGAAGTCCGATGACGTGAACGGCCGCACCAAGATGTACAAGAACATCGTCGATGGCGCCTACCGCATGGACGCGGGGGTCCCGGAGTCCTTCAACGTGCTGCTGCGCGAGATCAGGTCGCTCGGGATCAACATCGAGCTGGTGCGCCACGACTGACGCGCGCCCGGGGCGCCGCGCGGCGCCCCGGGGACAGGTTTTTAGAGACGGACATTTGTGCCGGGCTGAAGCCGCCCGGCGAGGTTTTACACAGGAGAGACCGCTGTGAGCCCACAGGATAGTGTTATGGGTGAGAACCCGTTCAAGGATCTGCCGCAATCTGCCGACGCGGAGGGGGCGGGGTTCCTCGATGTGAGCGGCAACCTTGGCCGCCTGGCCATCCGCAGCACCGCGTTCAAGCAGCGCCTCGAGGACTTTGACGCCATCAAGATTGGGCTTGCCAGCCCGGAGATGGTGCGCGCCTGGTCCTATGGCGAGGTCAAGAAGCCCGAGACCATCAACTACCGTACCTTCAAGCCCGAGCGCGACGGCCTGTTCTGCGCCAAGATTTTCGGGCCGATCAAGGACTATGAGTGCCTGTGCGGCAAGTACAAGCGCCTCAAGCACCGTGGCACCATCTGCGACAAGTGCGGCGTGGAGGTCACCCAGGCCAAGGTGCGCCGCGAGCGCATGGGCCACATTGAGCTCGCCGCCCCGGTGGCGCACATCTGGTTCCTGAAGTCGCTGCCCTCGCGCATCGGCCTCATCCTCGACATGAAGCTGCGCGACATCGAGAGCGTGCTCTACTTTGAGAGCTTCGTGGTCACCGATCCCGGCCTCACCGAGCTGCAGCCGCGGCAGCTGCTCAACGACGAGCAGCACCTCGAGGCCATGACCAAGTACGGCAATGACTTCACCGCCAAGATGGGCGCGGAGGCCATCCTGGACCTGCTGCGCGCCATCGACCTCAAGGCGGAGGCGCAGTCGCTGCGCGAGGCCCTCGAGACCACCACCTCCGAGAGCAACCGCAAGAAGTTCGGCAAGCGCCTCAAGCTCATCGAGGACTTCATCCACTCCGGCAACAAGCCCGAGTGGATGATCCTCTCGGTGCTGCCGGTGCTGCCCCCGGACCTGAGGCCCCTGGTGCCGCTGGACGGCGGGCGCTTCGCGACCTCGGACCTCAACGATCTCTACCGCCGCGTCATCAACCGCAACAACCGCCTCAAGCGCCTCCTCGACCTGGCCGCCCCGGAGATCATCGTGCGCAACGAGAAGCGCATGCTCCAGGAGTCAGTGGACGCCCTGATGGACAACGGCCGCCGCGGCCGCGCCATCACCGGCTCGAACAAGCGCCCGCTCAAGTCCCTTGCGGACATGATCAAGGGCAAGCAGGGCCGCTTCCGCCAGAACCTCCTCGGCAAGCGCGTCGACTACTCCGGCCGTTCCGTCATCGCCGTCGGACCGGACCTCAAGATGTACCAGTGCGGTCTCCCGCGCGAAATGGCGGTCCAACTGCTCCGTCCCTTCATCGCGGCGTTGCTCATCCAGCGTAAGCTGGTCACGGCCCACCGCGCCGCGGACAAGCTCATCGACCGTTACGACCCCGTCGTCTTCGATATCGTCGAAGAGATCATCGGGCAGCATCCGGTGCTCCTCAACCGCGCCCCGACGCTGCACCGCCTCTCCATCCAGGCCTTCCAGCCCAAGCTCGTCGATGGCCGCGCCATTCGTCTCCACCCGCTCGTCTGCACCGGTTTCAACGCCGACTTCGACGGCGACCAGATGGCCGTCCACGTCCCGCTGTCCAAAGCGGCCCAGCAGGAAGCCATCGAGCTCATGCTCGCCTCGAACAACATCCTCGGTCCGAAGGATGGCAAAGCCATCGTCATTCCGTCGCAGGACATGATCCTTGGCAACTTCCACCTGACCACCGAAGAATCCC
>JAILEI010000051.1 GCA_024688225.1 Succinivibrionaceae bacterium | reverse complement strand
ATGGTCCAGCGAGGGGCCGTTGCCCACCACGAGCAGCGGGGTGGAGAGCCATTCCCCGGGCAGCTCGGTGTCGCCGCGCACGAACTCCCGCCCCTCGAGGATGTGGCGGCAGGCGTGGGAGACGGCGAAGAGGTGATCGTCGAGAAAGCCAATCCCCATATAGAAGTTTGAGTACTCATGGGAGAGCATGTCGGCCATCGCGTCGATGGCAGGGCTGTGGTAATGGACATAGGGCCAGGCATAGCCGGCGAGGAACACCCCGTGCTGGTTGTAGTAGGCCATCAGGTCGAGGAACAGCTGGTGGGGGGTCTGCCCAACCATGATCTTGAGGGACTTGCCCTCGGAACTGGTGTAGTTGAGCACTGCCTCCCAGTCCAGCGTGTACAGCGAGGCGTAGAAGATGTCGGGATCGGGCTCGATGACGATGAGGTTCGCCACCTCAGTGTGTGCGTAGAGCTCGGTGATCTGGTAGCCAAGGCCGCAGCCGAGCATGATGATGACTGGCACTGAGCCCGAGACGCGCGGTTCCTGGTGCTGCCGCTCCATGCCCTTTTTCAGCGCGGCGATGGCCTCGTTCATGTAGCGCACCTGGATCTGCCCGAATGGGTCATGCTCGGGGGGGTAGTTGACCTGCCTGAACTTGCCCTCCGCGAGCAGCGCCTCCACCTGCTCGCGGCAGAAGTCCGCGGGGGCAAGGGTGGGGTAGAGCACCCGCCCCTGGCCGCTGAGGAAGACGTTGGCCTGGCCGTTGTGCATGCAGAAGAACTCGAAACTCGCGCTGGGGCGGTAGTTCTCGAAGGTCTCCGCAATGTCGGGGAGGTAGCGCCTGAAGGCCGCAATGCTGCGCGGGAAGTTGGCGAGCAGCCGGTCGGTCATCTCCTGCTGGGCCTGCGCCAGGGACTCCAGGGCCTCCCCCTCGCCGCCCAGTGCCCCGGCCAGCGCCCCAAGGTCGAGCGCGGAGGCGGCCGCCTCCTGCCCGGGTGTCGTTTCCGCCATGGTCAGGGCTCCCTCCTGTTGCTAGAAGACATCGTCCTCAGAGGCCACGCTCGAGGTGTCCACCCCAGTGGACGGGCCGGATGACTGGGTGACCATGTTCCGGGCACCCTGGACGCAGAGATCGGTGATTCCGTTGTAGGTGCAGGCATAAACCCCGTCCTGTGGCTTGATGAGCGGGCTTTCAGGCGTGCCCTCGAGCGCGCGCTTCATGAACTCCCCCCAGATGGGCAGGGCGGAGTAGGCGCCGCCCTCCGGGCCCTTGGTGCGGGAATAGCCAAGGTCGCGGTCGGTGTCAAAGCCCAGCCAGGCGGAGGCGACCAGGTTCTGGTTGAATCCCGAGAACCAGGCGTCGTGGACGTTGTTGGTGGTGCCGGTCTTGCCGTACAGGTCCGTGCGGCCGGTGATGCGCTGGGCGCGCCCGCCAGTGCCGTAGAAGGCCCCGCTGAGGCCATGCCCGCCGTAGACCACGCTGTGCAGGAGGTCGGAGAGCACGTAGGCGTTCTCATGGCTGAGGACCTGCTGGGCGCTGCCGGGCTCGGGCTCGGTATCTTCCTTGTAGCGCAGCTCAATGCTGTTCTCGACCCGGTTGGGGTAGGTGGGGGAGGCGGTGTGCGGCTCCGCGGCGTAGACCTGCTCGCCGTTGCGGGTGATCCTGCTCACCAGGAAGGGCTCGAGGCGGTAGCCGCCATTGGCGAAGGTGCTGTACCCGGTCACCAGGCCCAGCGGGGTGATCTCGACGCTGCCGAGGGCCATGGACTCGTTTTGCTGGAAGGGCGGGACCTCGATGCCGAACTTCTTGAGGTGCTCGACAAAGTTCCTCACCCCCACCTGGCGGATCAGGCGGATGGAAATCATGTTCTTGGACTGGGCCAGGCCCTGCCTGAGGGTCATGGGGCCATCGAAGCGGTTGGGCGAGTTGCGGGGGCGCCACCACTTGCGCGATCCGGCGTCCCAGGTCTCGATCGGGACGTCGTCAAGCACGGAGTTGACCGGGATGCCGCGGGCGATCGCCGCGCTGTAGAGGAAGGGCTTGATGTTGGACCCCACCTGCCGGAGCGACTGGGTGACCCGGTTGAACTTGCTCTTCTCGAAGTCAAAGCCGCCCACCATGGCCTCGATCTGGCCGTTGAAGGGGTTGAGCGCCACCAGCGCCCCCTCCACGTCGGGGATCTGGGCCAGCGAGAGTGAGCCGTCCTCCTCGACCAGGGTGTAGACCAGGTCGCCCTTGTTGAGGATTTCCGAGGGCTTCTTGGGGGCGGGGCCCATGTTGCGGTCGCCCTTGAAGCGGTGCGCCCAGCTCATGCCCTCCCAGGGCAGGGTGAGGATTTCGGCGTCCTTGTTGATGAGGGTGGCGGTGCGCGCGGCGTCATTCACCTCAGTGACCACCGCGGCGTGCATGTAGAAGAACTTGTCGTTGCGGCGCAGGTAGGCGCGCAGTCCCTCCGCGGAGGCCGCCGCTGCCTGGTTGCCGGGGTCGTTGATGTTGGCCGTGGCCCCGCGCCAGCCATGGCGCTGGTCATAGTCGTGGACCCCCTTGAAGACGGCGTACTGGGCCTGCTCCTGGCGCTGCGAGCTCACCGTGGTGTAAATCTCCAGGGCATCGGTGTAGGCGCTCTCGCCAAAGCGGTCGAGGGCGAACTGCCTGGCCATTTCCGCGACATAGGGTGCGTAGGCGCCGAGCTCCGCGGCGTGGAAGTGGGTGGAGTAGGGGGCCCGGTCGGCCTCGTCCATCTCATCGCGGGTGATGTACCCCATGTTGAGCATGCGCATGAGCACGGTGTGGCGGCGGGTCTTCGAGCGCTCGGGGTAGGAGATTGGGTTGAGCGTGGAGGGGGCCTTGGGCAGCCCGGCGATGGTTGCCATCTCAGCGAGGGTCAGTTGGCTGAGATCCTTGCCGTAGTAAGTCTGGGCGGCGGCGGCCACGCCGTAGGAGCGGTGGCCGAGGGCAATCTTGTTGAGGTAGAGCTCGAGGATTTCTTCCTTGGTGAGCACCTGCTCCATGCGCATGGCGATGAAGGCCTCGCGGATCTTGCGCTGCAGCGTGCGCTCGGAGGACAGGAAGAAGTTGCGCGCCACCTGCTGGGTGATGGTGCTGGCGCCCTGCATCGAGCCAGCCCCGGAGATGGTGATGAGCGCGGCGCGGGCGATGCCGATGGGATCCACGCCCGAGTGCTCGTAGAAGCGGCTGTCCTCGGTGGCGAGGAAGGCCTGCTGGAGGCGCTTGGGGATCTCGCTGAGGGCCACTGGCAGGCGCTTGCTCTCCCCGAACTCGCCGATCAGCTTGTTGTCGGCGGTGTAGATCTTCATCGGGATTTCGAAGGTGACATTCTTGAGCGAGCGCACGTCAGGCATGTCGCCAAGGTTGGTGTAACTGAGCGCGGCCTGGGCCAGGGGCGAGGCTAGGGTGGCGAGGATGGCAGTCAGGCAGGTCAGGGTAGAAAGGCGGAGGGTTGACACAATAATCCTTGGGTTTACATTTCATTGTTTGGGTGTATTTTATCACGGTGGCGCCACTCTTGGACGGGGCGCCCCCTCCTTTGCCAGCACGGGGATCTCCATGCCTAGCACTTCGCGCCAGGGGCGCATCGTTCTCGTCGGCCCGATGGGCTGCGGCAAGAGCACCATTGGCCGCCGGCTCTCCGAGCTCACGGACCTGCCCTTTGTCGATCTCGATGACTACATCGTCTTCCATGCCGGCTGCAGCATCCCCAGCATTTTCCGCGAGCGCGGCGAGGCCGCGTTCCGCGACCTTGAGACCCAGGCGCTTGAGGAATGCCTCGGCAAGCGGGCGGTCATCGCCACCGGCGGCGGGGCCGTGGTGCGCCCGCGGAACCAGGAGTTGATCTCAGGCAGCGGGCTGGTGGTCTACCTGCACGCCTCGGTGGAGGCGCAGCATGAGCGCACCTCCCGGGACAACGGCCGCCCGATGCTGGCAGTGGAGGACCGCCTGGGGCGCCTCAGGGAGATTTTCGCGCAGCGCGAGCCAATTTACCGCGCGCTGGCCTCGTTTACGGTGGACACGGACCGCCAGGGCGTTGACCAGTGCGCGGCGGCAATTTGCAGGGCCTACCAGGGCCAACAGGGAGACTGAAGGCATGGAAACCATAGAGGTTGGCCTCGCGGAGCGGGCCTATCCCATCCACATCGGCAACGGCCTGGGGATCGGGCAGCTGGCGCGCGCGGCGCTGCCCAGGACCCGGGACCTCATGGTGGTGACCAACACCACCGTGGGGCCCCTGCAGCTGGGCAGGGTCATGGGCAGCCTTGGGGAGGCGGGGTTCGCGCCCCGCTCCCTGGAGCTCCCGGATGGGGAGCGGTACAAGACCGTTGACTCGTGGATGTCCATCCACACCGGGCTCCTTGAGGCCGGTTTTGGCAGGGACTGCGCCATTGTGGCCCTTGGGGGCGGGGTGGTGGGCGACCTGGCCGGGTTCGCCGCCGCCACCTACCAGCGGGGCATCCCCTTCATCCAGGTCCCGACCACGCTGCTGGCCATGGTGGATGCCTCGGTCGGGGGCAAGACCGCCTTCAACCACCCCCTGGGCAAGAACATGGTGGGCGCCTTCTGGCAGCCGCGGGCGGTGCTTGCCGACCTGGGCACCCTTGGCACCCTGCCCCGGCGGGAGCTGGCGGCGGGCATGGGCGAGGTCATCAAGACCGCGATCCTCGGCGACGCCGGCCTTTTCGGGGAGCTGGAGCGCGACAGCGCCGCGGCATTCAGGCTGGATGGCGACTTCCTGCTGCGGGCCGTGCGGCGCTGCTGCGAGATCAAGGCGCGGGTGGTGGCGGAGGATGAGCGCGAGCGCGGGATGCGCGCGCTGCTCAACCTGGGGCACACCTTTGGGCATGCCGTGGAGGCCTTCCTGGGCTTTGGCACCTGGCTGCACGGCGAGGCCGTGGGGCTGGGGCTGGTGATGGCGGCCACCCTCAGCGAGCGGCGCGGCATCCTGCCTTCCGGGGTGGCGGCAAGGATTGCCAAATTATGCTCAGAATGTGATCTTCCTATTGAAATTCCGACTGAAATGAAAGATTATGACTTCATTAAGTTTATGCGCCATGACAAGAAAGTGAGGGATGGCGCGGTTCGCTATGTGCTCCCGGTCCGCCTGGGAGAATGCCGGGTGTTCTCCGACGTGGGTGATGACGAGGTTCGCTCATTGGTGGGCGAGATGAAGGGACGGCAAGCTACTATTTGAAATCTCTACCCTTATGGAAATAACAAACCAACTGTCGATCAGCAGCCAGAACACGTTCAGTGAGGCGCTGGTGAACGACATCCTCGATGGCGAGCCGTTCGTCCTGCTCTCAGGGGACAGCGGCAGCGGTCGCACCACCCTGCTCGAGAAGGTGGTGAACGGCACCGATGGCAAGTGCCGCGCCGTGTTCATCCCCTGCCACAAGGACATGGCCCTCGAGCGCCTCCGGGAACTGTTCCTCCAGCAACTAATCCCCGACACGGCCTTTGACACCAAGGAGCCGCTCAACGACCTGCTCAGCCGTGAGAAGGTGCCCGGGCGGCAGAAGATCCTGGTGGTGGTTGACGATGCCGACCAGGCGGTCAAGGGGTTCTATGACGAGTTGCTGCGCCTGCACCAGGACACCCTCGGCCAGAGCCGCTGGGCCTTTGTGCTCTCGGGCCAGCCGCTGTGGGCCCAGACCAAGCGCCGCGAGGGGCGGGGCAGCAAGGGCGCCCCGAAGGAAAGCCAGATTCCGCCCCTGGAGGCCGCCGAGGCCCTGGGCCTGTGCAAGGGCATGTTCATGTCCCAGGGCCTGGGACGCATTTACCAGGCGGTAAAGGACAACCTGCCGGAGGCGCTTGAGACCTGCGGTGGCAACCTTGGCAAGATCATCGACTTTACGGAGCGTCTTATGAAAGATCCCAATGCCATCAAGGAGGTGGCCGACAAGACCACTGCCAAGACCAAGGGCAACAAGGAGGAAAAGCCCAAGAAGAAGCGCCGTAGCGCGGTGATTTTCATTGCCATCACCTGCATATTGCTGGTGATCGCCAGCCTGGTGCCCATCATCCTGGGCAACAATTTCATCTCGAGGCTGTTTGGCAGTTCGCCCACGCCGACTGCCACGGCTGACCAGGACGGGATGTTTGATGAGGGCGAGGCCAATGCCGATGCCCTGTTTGACATCCCTGCCGATGCCGCGGGCGCGAACCTCGCCGGCGGCGATGGCCTGCCGGGGGGCGATGGCCTGCCGGGGGGCGATGGCCTTCCCGGTGGCGATGGGCTGCCGGGCGGTGATGACATCCCGGGCGGCGGTCCCTTGCCTGGCGAGGAGGCCCTGCCGGGCAGGGCAACTGGCGACGCGGCCCCGCGCCCCCGCCAGAGCGGGGTGATCCGTGATGACACGGCTCCGCTGGCACCGCGGGTGCCGGCAGGGGTGGAGGCCAAGACCCCGCCCAAGGACACCCAGAACGAGGCAGTAATCTCCGGCAAGGAACTCAAGGACATTGAGGGCGGCAGTGGGGCAGAGTCAGAAAAAGACTCTGACTATCCCACGCGACGGGTGGACAAACCTCTAGCCGCCAAGGACCATGGTCCGGTCCTCCCCCCGCCTCCCCCGGAACTCCCCGAGGAGAAGCAGGTTGAGGCCCCGAAGATTGATCCCACGCTAAAGGTCGTGGAGCGCGGTGACAACCAAGTGGTTGCCATGCAGCAGGGGGGTGCCCCGAAGGACAAGCCTGCAGGCAAGGGCAAGGAGCCAGTGCTGGCCAATGCCCCGGTGCCGCTCCCGCCCATTGAGCCCCCGGCCCCGGGATCGGAGTCGGTTGAGGGTGACGAGCAGGCCACCCCGCCTGCCCCGGCGCAGCCCAAGGGGGAGAAGCCGCAGCAGCCTGCGCGCCCGGCAGCGCCTGC
>JAILEI010000050.1 GCA_024688225.1 Succinivibrionaceae bacterium | reverse complement strand
CGCGCCGCCGCTGCGCTGGGGATGGAATTGGGGGACGATGGCAGGGAGCGCGCGCTTGCCGCCATCGCGGCGTTCAGGCAGACCCTGGACAAAAGCGCGCTGGAGGGCGCGCTTGGTGGGGACTAAAAACTCACTTGCAGGGAGCGCCCGAATGCGGCAAGGATGCCGGCGATGGTGCTAAGCTTTGTGGCACGGCGCAGCCCAAGCGCCTGCGCCAGCGCCTGCGGGGTTTGCCCAAGGCGCCCGGCAAGTTCCTTGGGGCGAATGCCTTCCTCAAGCATTGCGTTTCGCATGGCGATTTTAACCGCCGCGTCATAGGGGATCGAGATGGGGATGTCGCCATCGCGCAGCGGCTCTGCCTCGGGCACCGGCTTTCTTGCCTGAATGTACCCCTCGGCAAGGTCCAGGATCAGCGACTGGGCCATTGCGGGCATTTCCTCCATGCTGTCGGCCTCGCTCAGTGCCCCTTCCCACCCGCGAACCTTGATGATGCATCCCCCGTCATCCTCGGCAATGACATTGACGGGATAGGTAACGAATTTGGTTGCGTCCATTATTGCTTGTCTCCATAAATCCCCATGGCGGGTGGGCGCGGCCAAGCTCCGCGCCCTTGTGCCAGCTGGCTGATTGCCTTATGATCGCCCTTGCCAGGCGCTCGCGGATCTCCTTGTGGCGTGGGACGGCAAGCACGCTGCCGCTTTTGCTTACCCAGACATCGTGGTTGCCCCCGTGCCGCAGGAAGGTCGCGCCGTTCCCGGCAGTCACCGCCATTGCCTGCCCGGCGCGGGAAAAATCCGAACCCCGGTTTACACCCCAAAAATGGTGCATTCCTTTTAAGATCAAATGGTTGAACCGCTTAGTTCGATCCCGCTTATCTACACCACTCCAGTGCAGGCCGAAAGGCCTATTTTTTTGCCCTGAAAAAAGTGACCCCGCACCCGGGCGGCCGCCCTGGCGCTGGTTTCGCTATTCCTTTTCCTGCTTGCTCAGCACTTCCTGCGCGCGGACCCTGGCCATCTCCTCCTGGCGGATGATGATGGCGCTGTCGCTGGGCTGGCGCGCGAATACCTTGCTGGCCTCAATGGAGAGCATGTCGATGCCGTGGCGGCTGTAACCCGGGATCTTGAGCCGCGAGGTGAGCGGCTTGGGGCGGTTGGTGGCCTGCTTGGGCAACGGGGCGTCGCCAATGGCAATCGCGTCCCCGAGGAAAGTGGGGGTGCTGTGCAGCAGGTACATGTCAAAGATGCACTTGATCCGCGCCCCGAACTCCCGGACCCTGATGCCCAGCGAGTTGAGGCTGAGCTTGCTGTCGGGGTTGTAGGCGTTGTAGGCGTCGGCGCGGATCCCGAGGCGGTCGGCGATGAACAGTGCCCGCTCGTTCTGGAAGTCCTGGCTGATGATGGTCATGTCCCCGAGCATGAACACCTGCGCGGCGCGCATCACCGAGTCGAGGGTGGAGAAGCCGGCGAAGTCGGCCACGATCCGGTCGCGGGGCACCCCCTCGCGGATCAGGGCCTGCATCATGGAGCGCGGCTCGTTGTAGGAGTTCTCGCGGTTGTCGCCTGAGACCAGGATGTACTCGATGCGGCGCTCGCGCAGCAGCTCGGCGGCGGCCTGGATGCGGTTGGTGAAGTAGGCGTTGTCCTGCCCGGTGACGGTGCGCCAGGAGGTGCCCAGCAGCAATCCCACCCGGTGGCGGGGCACATCGTAGGGTGAGTCGTGGCAGTAAAAGGCGTAGGAGGCAATCTTGAGGTATCCCAGCACCATGAAGAGGGCAAAGAGCAGCGCGATCACCTGCAGCACCCGGGAGCAGAGGCGGAAGAACCCCCCCAGCTCCTGGTGGAACAGCCGCACTTGCTCGTTGGGATCCAGCTTTTCCATCTGTTACAGCACGTGGATTACGCCCTCGATGGCCGAAAGGCCCGCGTAGAGGCGGTCAAAGGTTGCCCGGTCGGCGATGCTGACCGGGATGTCCACCGAGCGGTAGGTGCCGGAGCGGCTGGGGCGGGGCGCCCCGCTGACCTTAAGGGCGCTGGCGCCGGTGATGGCGGCGCCCGACGCGAGCACCTGCGCGATGGTGCCCTCAAAGCCCGCGGAGCGGACAATGACCTTGAGGGTCATGCTGCAGGGGAACTCCACGCTCCGCCCGCCCAGCACCACCGGGGCGCTCACTTGCCTTCCCCCTGCTGGGCGGCCGCGGGATCGCCCTCCTCCCCGTCATCGCCGAAGAAGAAGTCCCAGCAGTCGCTGAACAGACCGGTAATGCGGTCGAGCAGGGTGCTGAAGAACCCGCCCTCGGGGATGTCCTGCGCCGCCACCAGCGGGGCGGTGTGCACCTCCTGGCCGTTGAGCTTGATGATGAGCTTGCCCAGCTCCTCGCCGGCGGCAATCGGCGCCTCGAAGGTGCCGCTCTTGAGGCGGTAGGAGATGCCGATCTGCTTGCTGGCGCCGCGGGGCAGCACCATGCTCAGGTCGTCCCTGAGCACCAGGTCGACCTGGCTGGCCTCGCCCATCCTCACGTCGCGGGTCATCACCCGCTGGCCCTTGACCAGGCGCTGGCCGTTGAGCTCGGGGGTGAAGATCTCAAAGAAGTTGAAGCCGTAGTTGAGCATCTTGAGGCAGAAGTCGGCGCGCTCCTTCTCGGACTTGGCGCCGATCACGGTGGCGATGAGGCGCATGCCGTTGCGCTCGGCCGAGGCCACGAGGTTGTAGCCGACCTCGGAGAGGTGCCCGGTCTTGATGCCGTCCACGTTCATCGAGGTGTTCCACAGCAGGCGGTTGCGGTTGTGCTGCTTGATGCCGTTGAAGGTGAACTCCTTCTCCTTGTAGATGCTGTACTCGTCCGGCAGGTCGCGGATCAGGGCGCGGCCGAGCTGGGACATGTCGTAGGCGGTGGAGAAGTTCTGCTCGCTGAACAGCCCGTGCACGTTGTCAAAGTGGGTGCGCTTGAGGCCGAGCTTCTGGGCGTAGCTGTTCATCACGCTCACGAAGCCCTCCTGCGAGCCGGCAAGGTGGATGGCCAGGGCCACGCAGGCGTCATTGCCGGACTGGATGATGATCCCGCGGTTGAGGTCGCCGGCCTTGACCGTCTTGCCGACCTCGATGAACATCTTCGAGGAGTCGCCGTAGCGCTTGGACCAGGCCTCCTCGGTGATGGTCACGTCGTCGTCTGGCTTGAGGCGGCCGGCCTTGAACTCCATGCCGATGACGTAGGAGGTCATCATCTTGGTCAGGGAGGCCGGCCAAATCTGCTTGTCCTGGTCATGGCTCATCAGGATCTTGCCGGTGGCGTAGTCCATCAGCACCCAGGAGGTGGCGTCGAAGGTCGGCTCCTCGGGGATGACCATGGGGGTCTCGGTGTTCGGGGTGGTGCCCGAGGCGGCCGCCCCCTGGGCGTTGCTCTTGAGCTGCGAGAACGGATCGGGGAGCGGATCCCCCTCGGCCTGCGCCCCCAGGGGCAGGATGAGCATCGCGGCCGCGGCCAGGCAGATGGCTTGCCTATGCATTTTTAAACCTCCTTTCGCCACTTACAGGCGCTTGATGAAACTGTCTGGGAAACCCTGGGACTTGACCTGCTCCAGCACCAGCGGTGCCTCGGCCTCGCTGAGGGGCCCGATGCGGACCCGGAAGAGCCCGCTGTCCTGGTAAACCTCGGCGCTGTAGCCGGAAATCCCGTCCACCTGGCCCTTGATCACCTCCGAGCGCTCCTGTTGCGAGGAAGTGAAGACCTGCACGTAGGTGCGGCCCTGGGCGGGGGCGGCGGCGGCGCGGTCATGGCGCGCGCGCTCGGCACTGGTCATGTAGGTGCCCTCGGCCTCGTCATAGGCCTGGGCCGGCGCCGGG
>JAILEI010000031.1 GCA_024688225.1 Succinivibrionaceae bacterium | reverse complement strand
CCAGGCGGCGGCCATGACCGCCTTGCTCATTGTCAGGTTTGGCGCTAAGGCGGTGATTAACACTGGCAGCGCCGGCGCCATTGCGCCAGGCCTTGCCATCGGTGACACTGTGATCTCCGAGCGCGTCGCCTACCATGACGTGGATCTGTGCGTGTTTGGCTACCGTCCCGGGCAAATGGCAGGCCATGAGCCTTTCTTTGCTGCTGACAACGCCTTGCGCCAGGCCGCTTGCCAGGTGGCCGCCACGATGGACTGCCTGGGCAAGGTCAAGGGTGGCACCGTGCTCTCTGGCGATCAGTTTGTCTCGAGTCCCGGGCGCAAGGCGCAGTTGCGCTCCATGTTTGAGGATGCTGCGGTGACCGAGATGGAGGGGGCGGCGATTGCCCAGATCTGCACGGATTTCAAAGTCCCTTTCCTGGTGGTGCGGGCGGTCTCTGACGCCGCAGAAGAAGGGCAAGGCATGACCTTCGATGAGTTCCTGCCCATTGCCTCAAGGCACAGTGCCACCCTGGTGCGTGCGCTGTTGCGGGAACTTGGGGACTAGGGCGGAAGGCACGGTTCTCCCATGAACCTTGGGCAACTGCTGGGTCTTGATGCTGGTGATCTCCTGGCGCGGGCGGGGGAGCGGCTGTGGTCCATCCTTGATCTGCCCCCAGTTATCCTACTCATTGCCGTCATCATCGAGTTGCTGCTGCCCAAGGGGAGCGTGTTTCGCCTTTCGATGCTGATTCCGCTCTTTCGCCACCTGAGCATCAAGGTCAACAAGTCCCGTGACAAGGAGGCGCACCGACTGTTTGCCGGGGTGCTGCTCTCCTTGCTCATCTACGCGTTCGCGCTTTCGATGCTGGTTATCTTCAGGTATGTGGCCTCCTTTGACAGCCTCGTATCCTTGCTCTTGCTGCTCTTTCTCCTGGAATTGCGCTCCACTGCCGCGCAGGGGCGGGCGGTGGCAAATTGCCTTGCCTCAGGCGATCTCATGGCGGCGCGCGAGGCGCTGGCCCCGCTGGTGTTGCGTTCGGTAAATGAGCTCTCGGCCATCGGGGTGGCCAAGGCCGCCTGCGAGAGCATGTGCCTGCGCCTTTTCACTTCCTGGTTTGCCATCATGGCCTGGTTTTTGGTGGCGGGCATCGAGGGCTCCTTTTTCATGGCCCTCACCTGTGCCCTGGCGCAGTCCTTCAACGCCAAGTTGCCTTCCTACCAGGCCTTTGGCTCGCTGGCAAGGAGGGCCGAGGAGGCATTGCTGATGCTGCCTGCCCTGATACTCATGATCTGCCTGATGCTTAGCCTTGCCCCCTTGCGCACTGCCCAGGCCGCGCTTTGGGGCTGGGAGCGCTACGCGGCCCCGGTGAGCGGCATGGTGCTGGGCGCTGTGGGTTATCGGCTGGGGATTGCCCTGGGGGGACCGCGCATTTACGCTGGAGAGAAGATCCGCTATCACCGTCTTGGGGGGCGGCGCCAGCCCACGGCAGAGGACATCGGGCGTACCATCGTCCTGCTGCGCCGCTGCGGCCTCGGGTTGCTGTGTGCGGCAATCATCCTTGAAGTGTTTGTCCTGGGGGCGGGGGATGCAGTTGCGCCTGCGCCCGGCACTTTCCGGGAAATCATCTAGCCACCCAAGATTTATGCGCTTGCTCTCATTTTCGCCATTGCCCAGTGGCAACGGTGCCGCCTGTTGGCTGATAATGCGGCGTGGGGCGGGGTGCGCTTGGGAATTCCCAATGGTTCCGCCGTAATGGATTTTGTGATCTGAATCAAGGAGTTAGTTGTGGAAAACGCTCGTGATGTGGCCAGGCAGACCATGGCGCTGGTGCTGGCAGGTGGACGTGGCAGCAGGCTGAGGATGATGACCGACAGCCGTGCCAAGCCGGCGGTTTACTTTGGCGGCAAGTACCGCATCATTGACTTCGCGCTCTCCAACTGCGTTAACTCGGGGATCATGCGCATCGGCGTGGTGACCCAGTACAAGTCCCACAGCCTGCTCTCCCACCTGCAGGCGGGATGGTCGTTCCTGCGCAACCAGTTCCATGAGTTCATCGACCTTCTCCCGGCGCAGCAGCGCGTCGATGAGGAGCACTGGTACCAGGGCACTGCTGACGCGGTCTACCAGAACATTGACATCATCAAGTTCCACAAGCCAAAGTACATCCTGATCCTCGCCGGCGATCACATCTACAAGATGGACTACGCCAAGCTGATCATGGATCACATCAGGATGGGCTCGCCCTTGACCGTGGCCTGCATCCCGGTGCCGCGCAACCAGGCACGTGAGCTGGGGGTGATGAACATTGACAGCAATAACCTCATCACCGAGTTTGTCGAAAAACCGGAGAACCCGCCGGCCATGCCCGGGGATGAGAGCAAGTCCCTGGCCTCGATGGGCATCTATGTCTTCGATGCTGATTACCTGTACCAGATCCTCAAGGAGGATGCGGCCAATCCCAATTCCCACCGTGACTTTGGCAAGGATCTCATTCCCTACATGGTGGGCAAGCGCCTTGCGCATGCCCATGACTACTCCAAGTCCTGCATCCGCAACCGCGGCAACAGCTCGCTGTGCTACTGGCGCGATGTGGGGACCATCGATGCCTACTGGGACGCCAACATGGACATTGCCTCCATTACCCCCCAGCTGGACGTCTATGACGAGGACTGGCCGATTTGGACCTACCAGGTGCAAATGCCGCCTGCCAAGTTCGTCAAGGACATCAATGGCGCCTCCTCGACGGTGCAGAACTCAGTGTGCTCGGCAGGGTGCATCATCTCGGGATCCTCCATCGTGGAGTCGCTGCTCTTCTCCGCATCTAGGGTGCACTCCAACTGTGCCCTCACCCAGGCTGTGGTGCTGCCCATGTGCATCATCCACCGCGGGTGCCGCCTGACCAAGGTCATCCTGGACCGTGGCTGTGAGTTGCCGCGCAACCTGGTCATTGGTGAGGATCCTGCCGTGGATGCGCGCCGCTTCTACCGCTCTGAGGGCGGGGTGGTGCTGGTGAACCGTGACATGCTCCAGCGCCTGCGCGAGAATGAGCCTGAGCTCTTTGAGGGTTTCAGGGACTACTGCTCCGGCAATTTCTAGGCCGGTGTTGCAGTTTGTGGCCGGGTTTTGCCCGGCCTTTTGGTTTTTGCAATTTCCATATTTTAGTTCCAAGGCAGGGCAGCATGGCCGCAAGCAGCAGTTTGTCAGGGTTCAATCCCACCTCGAGCGATGATCCGGTTTTCGATGACATCCGTCCCTGCCGCGATCAGGAGGTGCAGGGGGAGTTGCGCAAGATCTTCTCCAACAAGAAGGTCCTGGATGGGATCCTGCGCTTCTGGCATCCCTGGCTGCTCTCGAGCGGCCTTGGGCCGCTGCTGCGCCCCCTGGTTAAGGTGTACCTCAACAAAAAGTATGGGCGCTTCTCCACCATCGAGGAGTTTCAGCTGGTGGTGGCGGATTTCATGCGCCATGTGATGCGCTGCACTACGGATGGGGTGACCTTCAAGGGATTCTCGGATCTTGATCCGGGCAAGGCCTACCTTTTCATCTCCAACCACCGCGACATCTCGCTTGACCCCGCCTTCATTGACATGGCGCTCTATGATTCCCACCTTGAGACGGTGCGCATCGCCAT
>JAILEI010000030.1 GCA_024688225.1 Succinivibrionaceae bacterium | reverse complement strand
AGCCCGCCATGCTGGGGGATGACATAGCCCTCGCTGATGTTGGCGCGACCGGCCCTCAGCGACTTGACCTCCCAGCCCTGCAGGGACAAACCGGCCTCATAGCGCTCCTCAATGAAGTACTCAAAGCTGGCGCGGCGGTTCACCGCGATGACGTTGTCGCCCTGGGACTTGCCTTTCTTTCCTGCTGCCATGTCGCTCCCCATGCCTGATAACCTTAGGGATTCTAAGCCCCACATGGGCAAAAGGAAAGGCGGGAAAGCCGTGCGGGATGGCGAAAAAATGGTCTGTAGCGCTAGCCGGTTGCCATCCGCTGTGCTAGAATGTGGCGGTTTTTTTAGCCAGTCTGAGTTTGTGATTGGACTGGTTTCTTTCCCAAGTCACAAAGGAGCACAGGAAAATGTCACTGACCACCGAGCAGAAAGCGAAGATCATTGCGGAGTTTGGGCGCAACGAGCACGACACCGGCTACCCTGAGGTGCAGATTGCCCTCCTTACCTACCGCATCACCGACCTGCAGCCGCACTTCCAGGTCCACAAGAAGGATCACCACAGCCGCCGCGGCCTCCTGCACATGGTGGCCCAGCGCCGCCGCCTGCTCAACTACCTCAAGTCGGTCAGCGTTGATCGCTACGCGGCAGTCATTGAGAAACTCAAGCTTCGTCACTAGACAGCGACCAGGGGCGGCCCACGGGGCCGCCTTTGGTTTTTTTCGTGTCCCAGGGCGCGTCCGCGGATCAAAGGCGCCTGGGGCTGACCTGAACAATTGGAATTGGAGAAGAAGCAGAACATGAACCTAACGCCAGTCACCCGCAGTTTCAAGTACGGGCGCCACACCGTCACCCTCGAGACCGGGGCCATCGCCCGCCAGGCCGATTCCGCCGTGCTTGCCTCCATGGATGACACCACCGTGCTCGCCACCGTGGTCTGCAACCGCAAGGACTCGGTCGAGGGGCGGGATTTCTTCCCGCTAACGGTCAACTACCAGGAGCGCACCTATGCCGCCGGCCGCATCCCGGTCAGCTTTTTCCGCCGTGAGGGCCGTGCCTCCGAGGGGGAGACCCTGATTGCGCGCCTCATCGACCGCCCGCTGCGCCCGCTCTTCCCGGACGGGTTCACCAATGAGGTGCAGGTGGTGGTGACGGTGATGTCCTGCAACCCGGAGATTGCCCCGGACGTCATTTCCATCATTGCCGCCTCCGCGGCCCTGGCCTCCTCCGGCCTGCCCTGGAATGGCCCCCTGGGCGCCGCCCGCGTGGGTTACATCAACGATCAGTACGTGCTCAACCCCCTGGTCTCCGAGCTCCAGGCCTCGCGCCTTGACCTCATGGTCGCGGGCTCTGAGAAGGCCGTGGTCATGGTGGAGTCCGAGGCCAAGATCCTCCCCGAGGCGGTGATGCTGGGCGCCGTGGTCTTTGGCCATGAGCAGCAGCAGGTGGTGATCAACGAGATCAAGGCCTTTGCCGCCGATGCCAACCGCCCCAGGTGGGACTGGAAGGCGCCGGCCGTTGACCAGGAGCTGGTTGACGCGGTCTGCGCCGAGGCCCGCGAGCCCGCAGGCGAGGCCTACCGCATCGTGGACAAGCTGGAGCGCCAGGACCGCCTGGCGGCCATTGGCGCCGAGCTGCAGGAGAAGCTTGCCGCACGCAAGCCTGAGTGGGCGGACAAGGCGCAGGAGATCTCCAAGATTTACTTTAAGCTCCAGCGTGACCTGGTGCGTGAGCGCATCCTCTCCGGGGAGAAGCGCATTGACGGGCGCTCGCTGCGCATGGTCAGGCCCATCACCGTGGCCACCGGCCTCCTGCCGCGCGCCCATGGCAGCTCGCTCTTCACCCGTGGCGAGACCCAGTCCTTCGCGACCTGCACCCTGGGCTCCGAGCGTGACGCCCAGCTGTTTGAGGACGTGACCGGCACCCGCACCGACAACTTCATCCTGCATTACAACTTCCCGCCTTACTGCGTGGGTGAGACTGGCATCATGGGCTCGCCCAAGCGCCGGGAGATTGGCCATGGCCGCCTCGCCAAGCGGGCCCTGCGCGCCGTGCTGCCCCAGCCTGACAAGTTCCCCTACACCATCCGCGTGGTCTCCGAGATCACCGAGTCCAACGGCTCCTCGTCCATGGCCTCAGTGTGCGCGGGCTCGCTGGCGCTCTTTGACGCCGGCGTGCCCTGCTCGGCACCGGTGGCGGGCATTGCCATGGGCCTGGTCAAGGAGGGCGAGCGGGTTGCCATCCTCACCGACATCATGGGCGATGAGGATCACCTCGGCGACATGGACTTCAAGGTGGCCGGCACCAGCGAGGGCGTGACCGCGCTGCAGATGGACATCAAGACTGATGGCATCACCCGCGAGATCATGCAGGAGGCGCTCACCGACGCCCACGCCGCGCGCATCCACCTGCTGGGGATCATGGGCCAGGCCCTGCCCGCGCCGCGCTCCGAGCTCTCCCCCTTCGCCCCGCGCGTGGTGACCGTCAAGGTCCCGCCCGAGAAGGTCAAGGAGATTATCGGCAAGGGCGGCTCGACCATCCGTGGCATCCAGTC
>JAILEI010000024.1 GCA_024688225.1 Succinivibrionaceae bacterium | reverse complement strand
GCAGGCGGGCGGCGACCTGCTGCTGGCCAGCGCGCAGGGGCTCGACCCCAAGGGCCTGGTGGTGGGCGACAGCCCCAAGGCGCGCGC
The DNA here is from genome assembly GCA_024688225.1 of Succinivibrionaceae bacterium. Taxonomy (GTDB): domain Bacteria; phylum Pseudomonadota; class Gammaproteobacteria; order Enterobacterales; family Succinivibrionaceae; genus JAILEI01. The sequence continues at coordinate 1,918 of JAILEI010000024.1, read as the reverse complement.
CCTCACCCTGCCCAGCGTCCCCGCGGCGGGCTCCTGGGGCGCCACGGTGAGCGCCGACATTTTGGCCGAGCACGGCCTCTCCCTCAATGACGAGGTGCGCCTCATCAGCACCCGCAACGCCCGCTACACCGCCCTGGGGCTCACCCCCACCCAGCGCCTCTTCACCATCACCGCCTACAAGCAGGCCCCCGCTGGCGGCGCCCTGCCCTCGCTCACCCTGGCGCTCGAGGATCTCCGCCGCCTCACCCGCAGCCGTGCCGGCGAGGTGGGGCTGCGCCTCTTCCTCGCCGATCCCTTTGCGGTGGACCGGGTGGCCGCGGAGCTGCGGCGGCGCTTTGGCGAGGGCGCGGTCACCTCCACCTGGCGCGCCCAGGCCGGGGAGTTCTTCCGCGCCGTGGCCATGGAGCGCGTCTCCATGCAGGTGATGCTCTTCCTGGTGGTGGTGGTCGCGGCCTTCAACATCCTCAGCGCCCTGGCCATGATGGTCAGCGCGCGGCTGCGCGAGATCGCCATCCTCAAGTCCCTGGGCCTCACCGACGGCCGGATCCTCGGGATTTTCACCCTGCTGGGCTCGGGCTGCGGGCTAATCGGCACCGTGGCCGGGGTGGCGCTGGGGGTGGCGGTGGCGCTCAACTCCGGCCCCCTGCTCGCCACCCTGGGCCTTGCGCCCGGCGGGCAGCGGCTGCCCTGCGAAATCGAGCCGCTCACCGTGCTCTGCATCGCGCTGTGCAGCCTCGCGCTGTCCGCCCTCGCCTCGCTTTACCCGGCCTACCGCGCCTCGCGCTGCGATCCGGTGACGCACCTCGCCGTCCCCTAGGAGCTCACATGGAAGGACAGGAACTGCTCAGGATTGAGTACCTCCGGCACACCTACACCGAGGGGCCCGTGGAGACCCCGGTGCTCAAGGGGGTCTCGCTCACCGTGCGCGAGGGGGAGGTGCTCGCCGTGATCGGGCGCTCGGGCTCGGGCAAGTCCACGCTGCTGCACCTGATTGGCACCCTCGACACCCCCACCGCGGGATCCATCTTTTTCCGCGGGCGGGACCTCGGCGCGCTCAGCGCCACCGAGCGGGCCGCCTTCCGCAACCGCGAGCTCGGCTTTGTCTACCAGTTCCACCACCTGCTCTCGGACTTCACCGCCGAGGAGAACGTGATGATGCCGCTGCTCATCAGCGGGGCGCGCCGGGAGGCCGCGCAGGCGGCCGCGCGGGAGCTGCTGGGCAAGGTGGGCCTTGGGGAGCGCCTGGGCTGCCTGCCCCAGGAGCTCTCGGGCGGGGAGCGCCAGCGGGTGGCCATCGCGCGCGCCCTCGCCAACCACCCCTGCCTGGTGCTCGCCGACGAGCCCACCGGCAACCTCGACGCGCACAGCGCCGAGACCGTGTTCTCCATGTTCCTCGACCTGGCCTCCTCCGCCGGCGCGGCGGTGCTGATGGTCACCCATGACCTCGCCCTGGCCGCGCGCTGCTCGCGGCAGGTCACCCTCGACGACGGCCTCCTCAGGGAGGATCCAAGATGATGCCGCTGGGGATCCGCCTGGGGATCAGGATGGCGCGCTCCCGGGGCTACGGGGCGCTCTCGCGCTTCATGTCCCTCTCCTCCACGCTGGGGATTGCCCTCGGGGTGGTGGCGCTCATCGTGGGCCTCTCGGCGATGAACGGCTTTGAGCGGGAGATGGAGGAGCGGGTGCTCGCCCTCGTCCCCCACGCCACCTACACCGCCCCGGCCGGCTTCCGTGACAGCCAGGCGGTCCTCTCCGCCCTTAAGGGCCGCCCGGGGGTGCTCGCCGCGGCGGCGGCGCTCGAGATCAAGGGGGTGCTCAGGCACGGGCAGTCCTTCGCCCCCATCGCCATTGAGGGCATCGATCCCAGCGCGGAGGGGCGGGTCACCCGCGCCGGGGCCTTCAGCTCGGTGCCCCTTGC
>JAILEI010000017.1 GCA_024688225.1 Succinivibrionaceae bacterium | reverse complement strand
GGTGCTGGTGGCGCTGGCCGCCACCGGCCCCGGGCCCACGCGCGACGCCCCGTTCGCGCTTGCCATGCTGCGCTGCTCCTACGCGCTGGGCGCCCGGCGGCTGCTCTCCCTCGACGAGCTGCTCGAGGGGACTGAGGATCCGCGCTTGCCCGTGCCCGCGGCCACCCTGCAGGATCTTGGCCTTGGCCCGGAGGCGCTCCAGGGGCAGGCCTTCAATGACCAGGCGGTCTCGCGGATGCTCTCCGGCAAGCCGCTGCTGGTGGCGCACCGCGCCACGCGGGTGCGCCCCTTCTTTGACCGCCGCTTCCCGCTGCTTGCCTCGCTGCCCTGGGCCGACAGCCTCAGCGGGGTGCGCTGGCGCGCCCTCGGGCTTGACGCCACGCGCGTGGACCACCTCCTGCTGCAGCGCGGCTACTTCCTGAGGGGGGGCGGCCTGGCGGGGCAGCTGCTCGGCCTTGCCTTTTTGCTGGAAATTGAGCCGCGCGCCCTCGATATGCTAATATGCAGCGCGCTGAGGACGGACCACGAGGTGGTGGTTGAAGGCAACACCTACCAGGTCCGCGAGCAGCTCAAGGCCTGGGGCCTGCGCTTTCGGGGCGGGTCTAGGCTCTGGAGCGCCCTGCTGCCGGACCGGCAGGGGGCGGAGGTGCTGGCGGGGAAGGTCTCGCGCCTGCGCGGCCAGGGGCCGCTTACGGTGCGGATCATCGACTCCACGGCACAGACAAGGTTCAAGGACACCCAAAATGATTAGCATTGACTCGGTACAAAAGGCGCCCCTCTCCTTCCTCAAGGAGTTCAGGGACTTCGCGATGCGCGGCAACGTGCTCGACATGGCGATCGGCGTGGTGGTCGGCACCGCCTTCTCGGCGATCGTCTCCTCGCTGGTGGGCGACGTGATCATGCCGCTGGTGGGCATGGTGGTCGGCAACATCGACATGAAGGATCTGGCGGTGGTGCTGCAGGAGAAGACCGACACCACCGAGGCGGTGGTGCTCAAGTACGGCGCCTTCATGCAGACCATCATCGACTTCATCCTCATCGCCTTCTCGATCTTCGTGGCGATGAAGCTCATCAACCGCCTCAAGCGCCAGATCGTGAGCGAGGACAAGCAGGAGCAGGCCGCGGCGCCTGATCCCAAGGAGGTCCTGCTCGGCGAGATCCGCGACCTGCTCAAGCAGCAGGCGGGCGCCAAGTAAGGGCGCGGCCCCAAGAGGAAGGCACCCCCCGGGGTGCCTTTTTCATTTTGGCCTACCGGGCCTTGCCGGGATGCTTCTCAAAGTGCTGGTAGTCCTTGCGGGACTCCCAGTCCCCGCCCCACTCAAAGCCATGCTCGGCAAACAGCCGGTAGGCCAGATCCTCCCGGTCAATCTTGTGCGGGAACGCACGGTCCCTTTGGCAGTAGCCGGCAGCGGTGGCCGGCTGGACATAAAGGCTGCCGTCCTGCCTGGGCCTGCAGTAGGGGTTGTAGAGGGTGTTGAGGTCTACCGCCAGGCCCAGGGCATGGCTTGACAGCTTGCTGGTGCCCTTGATCACCCGGTAGCAGAAGGCGGAGGTGTTGTTGTCCCGCATCTGCCGCTCATCATCGGCATCGTAGTGGTCAGGGAGCACGATCCTGGCAATCTCGTAGCCGTTTTGGTAGAGCTCAAGGAAGATCTCCCTGAGATCCTCGGCAATGGCCTGGTTGCAGACGAGCTCGCCGACCCTGGTTTCATGGTTGAAGTCCACGTGCAAAACCCGCAGGTACCTCAGATCCTCGCGCTTGATGTGGGGATTGTCCGTGTAGGTCCGATGCTGCATGAGCTGCCAGATCCCATCCGGGATGGCCGATACCGTAAAGCACTCGGCCGCCTGGAGGGAGGCGAGGGCCGGTGGGGGAATGGCCGCCCCCGCGCCGGCCTGCGGGCAGGCTTGCGCAAGGGCGCCTGGGGATCCGGCAAGGCAGCATGAAAAAAGGCAGGCGGTGGCTAGTTTTTTAGGCAAGTGCGCGCAAGGCATGAAAGCTCCCACAGGTAAATTGGATGGCGGCCCAGGGGGGCGCTGGCGCACGGCCAAGCTGGAAGGCCATGGGATCGCGGCGGCCCCGCTTCCTTAAGTGTATCACCCAGGAAACCCGGCCAGGGGCCGCTTGCCCGGGCGCCCAGGGGGCAGGGTGGCGCAAAAAAAAGGATCATTCCCCATGGGGGAATGATCCTCGGCTGCCCCCTGGGGCGGCTAGAGGTTCCAGGCCTTCTTGAGCTCGGGGCTGATCTTGGCCAGGGTGTCGATGACCACCACGCAGTCAGGCTTCACGCGCCGCATCACGGTTTCCATCTGGTCGCGGGGAATGGCGATGCAGCCGCCAGTGTAGGGCTTCTGGTCCCCGAGGCAGTGCAGGAAGATGGCCGAGCCCAGGCCCGCCTTGCCCTGCTCGTTGTAGCTGACGTTGAGCGCGTACTGGTACTGGTGCAGGTAGTCGATGAGGTGCTCGCTGTCGCTGGTGTTGAGATCGGGGTATTGCTCGATGGTCACCATCTCGTTGTAGTGGCGGCCGGGGCGCACGTCACCAGACCAGTAGTCGCTGGGGGTGACCTGGTGGTAGGCAAAGGCGGTGCAGCCCGGGTCGGCGGCAATGCCAAAGGCGCGGTTGAAGTGGAAGGTGCCCACCGGGGTCATGGCGTCGCCCTCCTTGGTCTTGCCGAGGCCCTTCTTGCCAATGTACCCGGGGGTGCTCACCACCTGCTGCCAGGTGCCGTCCGCCGCCTGCTCATGCATGGAGACATAGGCGGTGGTCTGGCCGATCCCGGCCACCACAAACAGCTGCTTGGCATGGGTGCGCGCGGCGATGGCCTTGACCCACTCCGGGGAGGCGGTGGCCGGGGCGGCCTGTTGGGCGGTGGCGCTGGGGGCGCTGCCCGCGGCGCAGCCGGTGAGCGCCAGGGCGGCGCCGATGGCCAGTGCTGATGCTAGGTGGCGGATTTTCATGTTCCCTCCTGTTTTTGGCTAGTGAAGGCTGTCCTGCGCCGCGGGCGCGTCCTGCGCCAGGGGCTCCCCGCCCTCGTTGGGGTAGATGTCATTGCGCCGGATGCAGATGGCGCCCACGTCGCGGGCGGTGGGGGCCCCATTGCGGAACAGGCGCAGGTGCTTGTTGAGCTTGATGAGCAGGTCGGTGGGGGAGAGGTCGGCGCCTGAGGAGGCCAGCTCGGTGATCTGCGCCTCGCCCATGGGCACGTGCTGGGGGTTGCGGGTCTCCATCAGCCCCGGGCTGCAGATCAGCATGCCCTCGCCAAACTCGAGGTGGCCAGTCTGCTCGTGGTAGTCGGCCGAGAGCGAGAGGCCCAGGGCCTGCCCGTTGAACTTGTCGAGCGCCTGCAGGCCATCCTCGCGCAGCTGCAGCGCGCACAGCCCGCCGGCGTTGGTGTAGACGAAGTTGCCGGTGCGCTCGGAGAGCACCACGATGATCACGCTGATCCCAATCTGGCCGGGGTTGCGGTCGCGCAGCCGCATGTTGGCGATCGCCGCGGCGCGCGCCGAGGAGATCCCGCCCATCAGCAAGGACTTGATGATGCTCGCGGCCTGCCCCATCATGAAGGTGGCGCCCAGGCCGTTGGCGCTGGTGCCGCCGCAGATGAGGCCGATGTTCTCGCCATCGATGCGGAAGGCCTCGTAGAAGTCGCCGCTGGGCTCGGGGGCGGGCACCAGGTAGGCGGCGATGTCGAGGATCTTGGAGTTGGGCATCTCGCGGTTGCTCGGCTGCATGGCGCGCGAGGCCTCGCGGGAGAGGGTGAGGTCGCGCTCGGTGATCGCGTTGCGGCGGCACTCGTCGAGCAGGTCCGCGCCACGGTCGGAGAGCACCCGGATGGACTGGGTGAAGCCCGAGGCAAGCTCGCGCAGGTCCGGCTGGTGCCAGTCCTGGGGGTGGAACTCGCAGGCGGCGCGCAGCGCCTCATGGTCGGCGGGATCGGTGGCGGCGGCGCGGCGGGTGAGGTCGAGCAGGCGGCGGCGCTCGGACTCATGGCTGCCGAAGATGGCGGCGAGCAGCAGCAGGGCCAGCAGCAGCGCCACCGCGCCCGCGCCCGCGGCGACCGCGCTGTTGCG
>JAILEI010000005.1 GCA_024688225.1 Succinivibrionaceae bacterium | reverse complement strand
CCTCGTCCCCCTGCCCGCCTGACCCGCGCCCGGGCCGCCGGGCGGGGGCCGGCGCCTTGCCGCCGCCCCCGCAAAACTGTCGCCAAGGCCCCTATAAACGGGTTTTTTGGTGTGCTAACCTTGACCCTGCAACCCCCTTTTGGAGACCTTCCATGGACGCAAGGCAACTTGTTGACAGCCTCAACGAATTTGCGGGACTGGACCTTGAGCTTAATGACGACCTGGCGACAGTGTTTGACTACCAGGGGCGGCCGGTGCTGCTGCGCTTCCTCCCGGACGTGGGGCAGTGCCTGCTGTGCGCGGAGCTGGCGATGGTCGAGGGCGCGGCGCTGCCCGGCGCGCTCTCCACGCTGCTTGAGGCCAACCACCTGCTCTCCGACACCCACGGCGGCAGCATCAGCTGGACCCCCGACGACCAGGTGGCGTCCATCAACTTCCTGCTGCCGGTGGGCGATTCGACCGACGCCCCCGCCCTCGCGGCCTTGCTCAACCGGGCGCTCAGCACCGCCGATGAGTGGACCCAGCGGATCCTGGACATGAACTCCCGCGCCCAGGAGGAGATCCGCAAGCGCATGGATGGCGTGGAGTCCCCGGCGCTGGCCGCGCCCCTCCCCATGGCCGCCCTGGCGATGCCCGTCTAGCCCCCAGCCCGGGGAGGGCTTGCCCAAGGCTGCCCTGAGGCAGCCTTAAGCCAACCTTAAGCTAGCCTTAAACTAGTCCCAGACCTGTCTTTTTCCTGCCGGTGAGGCGCTCCCGGCACGGTTTTGGGGCGGCCCAGCCCCCTGCCCAAAAAAACCAACCCCAGGTGCTACCAATGGCCTGGGGCAAATGCTAACCTCAAACCATAAACCAGTGGCGGGCCCCAGCTGCGGCGGGGTCCCAGGACCCGTACCTCCATCACCTGTCAGGGGGAGCCATGAGCGACAACCTTATCTACAGCGGCAATTTCACCCTGGAGCAATTCACCGACCTGGCGGAGCAAAGCCGCGATCGCGACGAGCTGCGCATCAGCAGGAGCAGCAGCCAGCTCACCAACACGCCCCTGGGGCTCATTTCCCGCACCAACCGCTCCGTTCACAAGAAGTCCAACCTCCGGGCGACCCAGGCCTTCATGTCCGCCCTCATCAATGATCCGCGCTACCAGTCCATCAGGTCCCAGCTCGAGGTTGCCCCGCTCACCCACCCACGCGAGGGCAAGGCCCTGACCCCGGCGCTCATCCGCCAGACCATTGCCACCGCCAACAGCATGCTGTGCGCCAGCAAGCTCTCAGCCTGCCTCGACGGCCAGGGCTTCTTTTCCAGCCCTGCCCAGCGCCAGGAGTTTGAGTCCTTTGCCCGCGACTACCTCAAGCGCAACGGGGGCGCGGAAATTGACTTTGGCGACTATGGGGCCAACCCGGGGCAGGATGCCCAGCGCCAGTCCACGGTGATCGGCCTGCTTGCGGCGTACCTTGCAGAGGGCACGAGGCTCGAGGAGACCGGGGCGCTCAGCCTGCCCGCCGATCTGGCCCAGGGGGATGCGGAGAAGGGGGCCCTGCTCAGTGGGATCATCAGCCGCCACCTCATTGGCGCCGGCAACCGCGAGCGGGCCGCGGAATTCGTGGCCAAGGCCCTCTCCAGCACTGGGATCCCCAGCTCGGGACCCTTCCTTGGCGGCCTTAAGGGCGCGCTGGGCAGGCATTGCCTCGAGCTGTTCCAGGGCAGCGGCGGGCCGGTCCTGGCCCGCCTGGGCAAGGCCGAGCTGGCCTCCCTGTCCGAGGCCCTTGAGGGGGCGGAATGGCAGGAAGTGAGTGCCCGGGACCTGCTGGGGCTGGTGACCGGGGCGCTTGAGGATCTCGAGGCCCTGACCGCGCGGATGCACCCGGGCGCGGAGGTGGATCGCGGGGCGCTGCTCAAGCGGCTCCTGTCCCTGGCCGCCATGGATGAGGCCAGCCGTGAGTCCTTCCAGGATGCCGTGACGGAGGTGGTGGTGGAGGGCCTGGTGGCCTCCCCTGACCTGCGGGTGGACGGCCAGCCGGTGCTCGGGCAGGACGGCCTTGGTGAGGGTGCCGGGCGGCTGGCCCTGCAAACCCCCACCTTCATGGCGCGGGCGAAGGCTGCCCTGGCGGCGCTGCCCCCGGGGGCGGATGGCGCCGCGGACGCGGAGGCGGTGG
>JAILEI010000187.1 GCA_024688225.1 Succinivibrionaceae bacterium | reverse complement strand
CGGCCTTGAGGCCCGCAGCGCCCAGGCCCGTCCCCAGCAGCTCCTCCCCCGCCCCTGGGGGGAGCCCCAGGCGCCGGGCCTCAAGCAAAAGGAGCGCCCGCATTCCCGCCTCATCAAGCGGCTCGAGGCGCAGCGCCGCCCCGGAGGAGAGGCGCGTTGCCAGGCGCTCGCCAAAGCCCTGCGCCGCCAGCTTGGCGGGGGGCAGCGTGCCGGAGAGCGCCAGCGCCCCGCCGGGGCGCTCGAGGAACTCCTCGACCACCGTGCCCAGGATCTGCCGCGAGCGCGGGCAGGTGGCCAGCGCGTCGATGCCATCGATGATCAGCACCCGCGCCCTCAGGAAGGGGGCGCAGATCCCCACGCTGCGCCCAATGGCCCCCTCGCCCGGGCGCAGCGCCGCCACGCAGTGCCGCGAGAACCCCCGCCCGTCCCAGAGCCCCAGCGGGAGATCGGGATGGCCCTCAAGGCAGGCCCTGGCGAGGGCGTGCAGGAGGTGGGTCTTGCCGAGGCCGCTGGCGCCGTGGATGTAGAGCGGGGAGATCCCGCAGCCCAGGGGATCGCGGGCAAAGGCCAGGGCGGTGTCGAGCAGGGCGCGGTTGGCGCCGCCCGGCACAAAGGTTGAGAAGCTGCATCCCCCCCGCGGCCGCAGGGGGCCCAGGGGCGCGCCCGGGGTGGGATCAGGGATCACCATGCGCCGCCCGCTCAGGCGCCCTCCCCGGCCGGCCGGGGGAGCAGCAGCGAGCACAGCGCCGCGGCGCTGAGCAGCCCCGCCACGCAGTACATGATGGTGCCCACCCCGTAGGTGTCCCCCACCTTGCCCAGGATCGGGGCGACCAGGCCGCCAAAGCTCATCGAGAGCCCGATGGTGAAGCCGGTCGACATCCCCACGTGGCGGCACAAAAACTTCTGCCCCAGCACCACGCAGGGCGACATCCCGGCAAAGAACAGGAAGGCGAGCGGGATGAGCGACAGCGTGGCGAGGAGGGCGCTGGGACTGAGGGCAAAGCCCAGCGCGAAGGGCACCGCGGCAAAGGAGGAGACCACCACCAGGCGGCGGAAGCCAAAGCGATCGGAGATGGTGCCGCCGAGGAAGGTCGCCAGGGTGCCGAAGACATAGGCCACCCCGTTGATGATCGCGGCGAGCTCATCCTGCACCCCAAAGCGGTGCATGAGGTAGAGGGCGAGGAAGGCGGTGAGCGAGAACCAGCCCGAGGAGCGCAGGAACAGCAGCGCCAAGAGCAGCAGGAAGCCGCGGCGATCCTCCTCCATCCCGCCGCGCCCGCGCGCATGCTCGGCGCGGGACTGGTCGCGGCGCGCCATCAGGGTGTAGTAGCGGTTGCGCCTCAGGAAAATCGCGATCATGACGATCCCGGGCAGGCACATCATCAGGGTGGCATCCAGCGAGAAGAGCACGTAAAAGGCGGTGAAGTAGAAGGGCCCTGCCGCCATGCCGGCGTTGCCGCCCACCGAGAAGATGGACATGTTCCGCCCCAGGCGCGCCTTGCCAAAGACATTGGCCATCTTGCCCCCCGCGGGGTGGAAGATGGCGCTGCCGAGGCCGTTGAGGCAGACGAGGAAGTAGAGTGGCGCCTGATCATGGGTGACGCCGATGAGCATCACCCCGAGGAAGGAGAAAAAGATCCCGACGCTCATGAGCCAGGGCCGCGGCCTGGAGTCGGCGAGGAGGCCCGCGAGCGGCTGCACCAGGGCATTGATGATGGTGTTGGCCATGAGCAAGAGCGCCACCTCGGAGTAGGTGCCAATGCGCCCCGCCTGGAACATGTAGGCGAGGATCACCGGCAAGGAGCCGTGGGAGATGTCGGTGGCAAAGTGCCCCAGCATGAAGAGGAGGCTTTCTTTTTGGTAGGGCACTGGCTGCATGGGGGCACCACTCTGGCGGGGCGGCGCCACCTGGGTCACAAGGGGCGCCGCACGGAAAAACGGGTGGCGGGATTATACCCCAGCAACCCCGGCTTTCTGGGCGCCAAAGTGCTCCCTGATGATGGCAACCAAGGCCCTTACAATCTCCCCCTGGCCCTTGAGCGGGCGGTGGTAAATGCCAAAGGGCGCGTGCGGGGACTCCCGCCAGCGCACCGCCACGCAGCCCTCGGCCCTGCGCAGCAGAAAATCCGGGATCATGGCGTAGCCAAGCCCCGCCCCCACCAGGGCATAGGCCTCGTCGGCGCTGTTGCAGACCAGGTTGTCCAAGTCCTCATTGACGGGCAGGATGCGCAGGCCGCGTGAGTAGAAGTTGCGCAGGAGGTATGGGGGGATGGCCAGGATCTGCCGGTAGGGCCAGAGGGTCTCGGTGGAGATCTCCCCCGCCCCGCCCCCGCCCGCAAAGCGCCCGGCCAGTGGGTGCTCGAGGGGCAGCACGCAGTTGAAGCGGTTCTCGTTGAGCTTCCTGAAGATGATTTCGCTGTCGTCAAACTTCGCGTCCCTCATCCCGATGATGAGATCCACCTTGGATTTCTTGAGCCGTCCGAGGTTGGCGTCGGTCTGGTCGCGCAGCAGCTCGGGGCTGATCAGCACCTTGGGCATCCGCTGGGACAGGCGCCTCAGCAGCGTCCCGAGCAGCGGGACGAGGTTGGGATCGGCATAGCCGATGCGGATGCGGTTGGGGCGCACCGCCCCAAAGGATCCCATGGCCTCCTTGGTGGAGTAATAGAGCCGCAGCATCTCGCTGGCGTGGCGCAGGAACTCCTCCCCCGCGGGGGTGATGGCCACCGTGCGCGAGGTGCGCTCAAAGAGGGTGGCCCCCAGCTCGCCCTCGAGGGCCTTGAGCTGCTTGGAGACAGCCGGCTGCGAAAGCCCAAGGCGCTCGGCAGTCTGCACAAAGTTGAGGGTGCTCGCCAGGCTGGTGAAGCACTCAAGCTGTGAGAAGTTCATGAAATGGATGGTGTTTTTATCTATAACTTTTGGTTATAGAGTATAGCATATATTCATTTCCCGCCCCCGCTCCCCCTGCCTATAATCAACCTTGCCAAAGGCAATCACGCCTGGGCACTGACAGCGAAATTTAGGAGCACAACCATGTCACTTAGCAACCTCTACGCCTGGAACAGCAAGTCACAAGCCGCCCCTGCCGCCGCCTGCGGCACCTCCTGCGGATCAGGGAACAAGGCGGGGCGCACCGCCGCCGCCTGCGGCACCTCCTGCGGCTCGGGGAACAAGGTGGTCCGCCCTGCCGCTGCCTGCGGCACCGCCTGCGGCGCCAAGGCCGGCAAGTAGCAAGGGCCACCACAGAGGGACACCCACGGCGATGAGGCAATATTTCTCCTTCCAGTGGCACATCACGGACGACTGCGACCAGCGCTGCAAGCACTGCTACATCTTCGCCGAGGACGCCAGGCGCCAGCTTGACTCCATGCCCATGGGGCAGATGGAGGCCGTCATCGGCAAGTGCGAGGAGTTCTGCGCCACCTTGGCAGGATCCCCTATTTCTACATCACCGGGGGTGATCCCATCCTTCACCCTGATTTCTGGGCGCTGCTCACCCTGCTCCACGGGAAGGGCCACCCCTTCACCCTGATGGGCAACCCCTTCCACCTCAGTGACGAGGTGTGCCAGCGCCTCCATGCCCTGGGCTGCGAGAAGTACCAGATGTCCATCGATGGCCTCGAGCAAACCCATGACTGGTTCAGGAAAAAGGGCTCCTACCGCACCACATTGGAAAAAATCCCGCTCCTCAACCGCGCCGGCATCAAGTCGGTGATCATGACCACGGTCTCGGGCCTCAACCTCCACGAGATCCCCGGCATCATCGACGCCGTGGTGGCAGCGGGCGCACAGGCCTACTCCTTCGCAAGGTACTGCCCCACCAGCGAGGAAAAGGCACGGGCCGGCGACCGAAGCTTCATCTCCCCGCAGGACTACCGGGCGCTGCTTGTGGCCTGCGACCAAAAGTTCAAGGACTATGAGGCCCAGGGCTGCGCAACCTACTTTGACCGCAAGGATCACCTCTGGACCCTGCTCCAGTACGAGCAAGGCGAGTTCACCCTCCCCGGTGATGCCGAGCCGGGGATGATGTACGGCGGCTGCAACTGCGGCAACTGCCACCTGACCATCACCCCGAGGGGCGACGTGCTCGCCTGCCGCAGGGTCAGGGACAGCAAGGTGGGCAATCTCTTCGGGCAATCCCTTGCCGGCCTCTGGCTGGGGGAGATGGAAAGGTACCGCGACTACGGCGCCTTCAAGAAGTGCGCGCACTGCGAGCTAGAGCCCTGGTGCCGCGGCTGCCCGGCGGTGGCAAGCGGCGCGGATGGCGACTTCTACGCCGCCGATCCGCAGTGCTGGAAGGAAGTGCCGGGCTTTGACGCTGGCAGCGCCGCCCTGGCGCAGCGGGCAATTCCCGCGGCGGCGGTCTAGGGAGTTAGGGCCATGAAAATGAGGGCCGTGGTCATCGACCGCGTCACGCCCGCCGCAAAGGCGGCGGTGACGCTCACCGACATCCCCAGCGCCGGGCCCGGGCAGGTGCTCATCAAGGTCCTGGCCTTTGGGCTCAACCACTCCGAGCAGATCCTGCGGCACTCCGAGATCATGGCGCCCTACATCAAGCGGCCGGTGATCCCGGGCATTGAGTGCGTGGGGGTGGTAGAGGATCCCTCCGACAGCCGCTTCCACAAGGGCGAAATGGTCACCGCCCTCATGGGGGGCATGGGCCGGAACTTTGACGGGAGTTACGCGGAGTATGTGGCGATGCCCGCGCACCACGTCTTTGGCATCAGGGATCTGGGCCTGCCCCTCGAGCGGATCGCGGCGGTGCCCGAGACCTGGTTCACCGCCTTTGGCTCGCTCTTTGGCTGCCTGAAACTGACTGGGGGCGACACGCTGCTCATCCGCGGCGCCACCTGCGCCCTGGGCTATGCCGCGCTCATGATCGCCCATGCCGTGGGGGCGCGCACCATTGCCACCACCCACAAGAGGGGCAAGCTTGGGCTGCTCAAGGATGCCGATGAGGCAATCCTCGACGAGGGGCAGCTTGGGGAGCACCTTGGGGACGCGCGCGTTGGCAAGGTGCTCGATCTCGTGGGGCCGCTCCACCTCAGGGACTCGCTGCGGCTGGTTGCTGAGGGCGGCATCGTGTGCTGCAGCGGGATTTTGGGCGGGGAGTTTGCCCTCGATGGCTTCAACCCCATCACCGACATCAGGAACGGCACCTACCTCACCGGCTTCTACAGCAACTACCCAAGGCAGGGGGACATCGACGCCATCTTTGCCTTCTTGGAAAGGCACCACCTCACCCCGCCCCTGGGACAGGCCTTCACCTTTGAGCGCATCAGGGAGGCGCTCATCGCGCAGGATCAAGGCGGCGTGGACGGGAAGATCGTGGTGACCCTCTGACCTGCCCTGGCAGAAAACCTATCTTTATCAACCATCAATCAGTTAAGGAGCAAGAGATGATCGCAGTGTTCGCCAAGTGCAAGGTGCAACCCGGCAAGGAGGGGGAGTTCCTCAGCCTTGCGCACGCCCTCGCGCAGGAGAGCCGCAAGGAGGGCGCCAACCTCAGCTATGACATCCTCAAGGAGTCAGGCAAGGAGGGCAGCGAGTACTTTTTCCTTGAGAAATGGCAGGACCAGCCCGGCCTTGACCGCCACATGCAGCAGCCCCACTTCACCGACACCATCAGCGCGGTGGAGAAGATCATCGAGGGGCAGCTTGAAATCCATGTCTATGAGAACGCCTAGGGGGAAACATGCCTTTTATTGAAGCGAGAATCACGAAGCGGCTAAGCGACGGGCAAAAGGATGAGCTGCGCTCAGGGCTCGCGGCCATTATCGGGGAGGAACTCGGCAAGGCCGAGGGGTACATCATGGTCGGCATCGCCGATGGCTATGCGCTGTACCTTGGCAAGGAGCGGCTCGGGGAGGGCGCGATGATCTCCGTGCAGCACATGGGCAACAAGGATCCTGACGCCTACCGGGCCATCACCCGGCGCATGACCGAGACCCTTGGGCAGTTGCTGGGCACCCAGGGCGACCAGGTCTACATCACCTTCCAGTGCATCAACGAGTGGGGATGGCGCGGGGAGTTGCTGTAGATGGCTGGGTGCGCCCCTCGCTGGGCGCACCTGCCCTGTGCTGTGGATTTGCAGGGCATCCTGGGGGGATTGCTTATGTCCGTATTACGGAATGATAAGGCAATCACCTCCGCGCTGGGGATGACTTTCTGCAGCGGCACCCCCATAATTGTTCCATTACCAGTCACCAGGAACAGTTTGGGAGGCGCCATGCAAGACCAAAAGCAAGCCCCGGGCGAGCCGCGGCTTGACAAGATCGAGGAGCGCGTGGCCTGGCTGGAGATGATGCTCATCGAGGCCGAGGGCGAGATCTCAATCCTCCAGGATCGCTGCGAGGAACTCGAGCGCCAGGTGCGCTTCCTCTCCTCGCAGGTGGAACCGCCCTCGGCGGTGGCCCCCATGAGCGAGGAAGTTCCACCTCCCCACTACTGACGCTGCGGGAGTGGCTGCCACTCACTCACCAGCGAGTTCTCAAAGCACTCCTCAAGGCGCCGCCCCCCGCTGCCCATGAGGCGCACTGAGAGGCAGCGATCCATCCCTGTGCGCGGCGCGCGGCGCTTGCGGGCGCCCTTGCCAGGCGCCAGGGCGTGGTTGGCCTTGGCCCCCTGACCAAGGCGCGCCTTATAGGAGGCGACCGCCCCATTTGCCTCCCGCCCCCAGACCATCGCCGGGCAAGATCCAAAGATCATGATCCGCTGCCCCAGGGCACTGCGCCTTGCGACCAGATCGCGGATGGCGCCACGGCCCCAGGCCCTGCTGCAGTCATCATGCCCTGCGGTGAAGATGGCAACCAGCACCTGCGCCGGCCCAGGGTTGCCGCCCACCAGGGCAAGGCCGGTGCCAATGGCATCCAGCAGCGCGCTGCCCCCGCCCACGGCGTAACCCTCACGGCCAAGGTCGGGGATGAGGAGCGCCGCCTCGCGCTGGTGGGTGATCCGCACCTCCGGGCCGCAATGGACCACGGTCACCCGCGCGTTCGTGTCGCCCCTGCGCAGGCGCGCAAGCAGCCGGTTGCACTGGCCTACGACCAGATCCTCAAGCCCCGCCATCGCCGCGCCATGATCGAGGATGATGAGCGCCTCAATCTCATGCTGCACGCTGCCCCCACCATCTTTGCCCATAGACTTCCCCCTCCCTTTCAATAAGTTGAACTTGGCCGCGCCCCTTCCCCGCTACCCCCGGGCGCCCTTGGCGCTGACCTTCCCCGTGATCAGCACCACCTTGGCCGGGGCCTTGGCGTGCTGATCCCCAGGAAACTTGCCCGTGAGCTCATTCACTGACTTCACCCCGGATAGCAGCGCCGCCCCCTCGGCCGCCTCTCCGTCCGAGTAATAGTCAAACCAGGGCAGCCCAGCCTTGGTATAGTCCTCGGCGGACACCGGGGACCGGGGCATCGCCTCGCCAGTCACCCCGCTCCACATGCTGGAGTTCAAAAGGTGGACAAAGACCCGCAGCGAGGACGTGGCCTCATAGTCGGTAAGCTCATGCTCGTCGGACTCAATCTCCTGGGTGATGCTGCCCCCCGCCCCCAGGCCCATCTCCGCACCCGGTCCCAGGGCACACTCATTGGACAAACAGTAATCGACATGGATGGTCATGCCCTGCTCACCATTTTCACGAAGGTGTTCGCTGCCATAGATCCTTTGGTAGGCCTCGGCACGCATGGGGAAGACCTCCAGCTGCAGTCCGCCCACCTCAGCCTTGCCGGTCAGCTGCTCCTCAACGGTTACCCCCTGCCCCAGCGGCATCGCCACAAACTGCCGCACCTCTCCCCTGGTGACATTGAAGCCATCGAGCCAGGGCTGAGCGGGAGAGGCAAGGTAGTTCTGGGTACGCTTCACCGTGCCATCACGCTTGAGGCGCACGCTGCGCTCGAGGCCGCGCTTCCAGCGCTTGCCGGAGACCGCGCAAATCTTTCCTGCCCCCACCCGTACGGCAAAGGGATAGTCATAAGGGTTCTCGAGACTGATCCACATGGCCTCAGCCTGCCACATGGGTAGCATCACCCCGCCATGCCGTGCCCAGGAGGCCGGCAGACGATCCTTGTAGTCAGCCACATGGCGCAACTCAAAGGATCCCAGTCCTGGGGGAAGCGAGTTGCAACCATCATTGTCCGGTACCCTCAGGGTGCGCATGAACCTCACCCCAAGGATTGCATCCTCGTGGATCTCTGGGAAACTGAACTTAAGTTCATTGCCACGCCAGAGCTCAAGCTTGTTGTGCGCTTTCATACCCTCATTTCTAGTCACTGTTAGCCTCCCATCATGGCAGATCGATAACTCAGGATATGTGTAGTATAGACTACACATTACACAGTGACAAGAAACGAAATATCTTTAATCTCTGTTCACGCAAGGAAATTTACACGGCAAATCATTAAGCAATTGCAAATCTTCTTGATACACGACCTTTGGTCGCATTTCAGGGTTGAGGTGAACTTGGGTTTCCGTCCCCTTGCGGGGTAATGCAGTTAAGCAC
>JAILEI010000122.1 GCA_024688225.1 Succinivibrionaceae bacterium | reverse complement strand
CCCGCGGTGGCGGCCACCGCGCACAGGGCGCTGTCGGCGCCGCCGGAGAGCGAGACCACCACCCCGCGACTGCGGGTCTTCACCACCCAGTCGAAGATCCCGAGGCCCACGGCGCGGGTGATCAGCTCGTCGCCCTCCGGGCGCCCCGCCACCCCGTCGCCCAGGGCCAGCGTCGCGGAGCGGCGGAAGGAGAGCAGCGGCGAGGCGGCGACGATGCTGCCCCCCGTGGCGATCAGCGCCAGGCCGTCGAAGATGTCCTCGCCGGACTCGCAGCCCACCAGGTTGGTGCGCAGCACGCAGCAGCCCAGGTGCTTGGAGAGGGTGCAGGAGAAGGCCTCCCGCGCCACGTGGGAGAGCGGCTCAAAGCGCTCGGCGCGCGGCAGCACCAGCAGGTCACAGCCCTGCGCGGGCAGGGCGCCCTCGTCGAGGGCCACCGCGACGCTCACCTCCCCCACCTCGTGGAGGGCGCGCGGGGTGACCCGCCGCCCGCCCACGCTGAGGGTGATCTGGCGCCCCCCCGCGGGGGTGAGCGTGGCGGCGCGGAAGTCGCGCGGGCCCGCGGGGAAGTCGCGCATCGCCTCCACCCCGATGAGCTGCCCGCCCAAAAGCAGCGCGTAGCAGTCGTAGACGCCGCCGTCCGAGCCCAAAAGCGGCAGCCCCACGCCGGTGAGCAGCCCGCCGGGCAGCTCGCGCATCAGCGTGAGCAGCGCCGCCTCGCAGCGCGAGAGGAAGCCCGCGGCGAGGAACATGTCCTGGCAGCCGCAGCCGCACAGGGACAGCTCGGGGAAGAAGATCATCTGCCGCCCCTCGGCCGCGGCGCGCTTGGCCTCGCGGAGGATGAGCGAGAGGTTGCCCCCAAGGTCGAGGGGAATGGGGTTGATAATCCCGGCTGCAATGGCACGGGGCAATTTTTCCTGGATCATGCGATAATGCCTCCCTTGCGAATTTTATTCACAAGCGCCCGCCCCCACAAGGGGGGATGAGCCAGGGACAGGGAGATTCGAAATGCCCAGGAAAGCAGGCACCGCCAAGAGTGCCAGAGTCATCTCGCCGGGTCACTGCCGCAGCCTCGGCGCCACCCTGGAGGGCGACGGCACCAACTTCGCGGTATGGTGCCCCTCGGCGTCCTGCATCGAGCTGCTGCTCTTCTCCTCCGTGGACGACACCGACCCCCGGGTGGTGACCCTCTCCTCCCCCATCTTCCGCTCCACCTACTTCTGGCACGTGCGGGTGCGCGGGGTGGGCGCCGGCCAGATCTACGCCTGGCGGGTGCGCCGCGCCGAGCGGGTGTACAAGTTCAGGAGCGGCAATGTCGCGGTGGGCAAGGTGCTGCTCGACCCCTACGGGCGGCGCATCGTCTTCCCCGGGGGCTACCGCCGGATGCAGGGCGACAACGAGCAGGAGAACCTGCAGATGTCCGCCAAGAGCGTGGTGGTCGACATGGACGCCTACGACTGGGGCCTCGACACCTTCCCCCGCCACCCCTTCTCGCGGACCGTGATCTACGAGATGCACGTGCGCGGCTTCACCGCCCACCCCTCCTCGGGCCTTGCTGAGGAGCTGCGCGGCACCTACCGCGGCCTCGTCGAGAAGATCCCCCACCTGGTGCGCCTCGGGGTGACCGCCGTCGAGTTGCTGCCGGTGTTCCAGTTTGACGGCGCGGACGCCATGCCCGGGATGCGCAACTACTGGGGCTACAGCCCGATGGGCTTCTTCGCCCCCCATGAGGCCTTCTCCTCCGACCGCAGCCTGATGGGGCCGATCAACGAGTTCCGCGACATGGTCAAGGCGCTGCACCGCCATGGCATCGAGGTCATCCTCGACGTGGTCTACAACCACACCTCCGAGGGCGACTCCCGCGGCCCCACCTACTGCTTCAAGGGCCTCGACCGCTCCAGCTACTACATCCTCGACCCCAGCGGGCAGTTCAGCAACTACTCAGGCTGCGGCAACACCTTCAACGCCACCAACCCGGTGGTGCGCAACCTGATCCTCGACTCGCTCATCTTCTGGCGCGAGCAGATGCACGTCGACGGCTTCCGCTTTGACCTCGCCTCGATCCTCTCGCGCGATGTCAACGGCATGCCGCTCGCCAACGCCCCCACCCTGCTCGACATCGACGGCAACCGCCGCCTCGCCGACACCAAGATCATCGCCGAGCCCTGGGACGCCGGCGGGCTCTACCAGCTCGGCTCCATCGCCGGCTCGAAGTGGCGCGAGTGGAACGGGCAGTTCCGCGACGACGTGCGCTCCTTCATGCGCGGCGACCCTGGGGTCATCAAGCGCTTTGTCTGCCGCCTCATCGGCTCCCCGGACATCTACAACGAGCGCGAGGTCGACCCCCAGAAGAGCATCAACTTCATCACCTGCCACGACGGCTTCACGCTCTGGGACCTGGTCTCCTACTCCTACAAGCACAACCTTGGCAACGGGGAGTGCAACCGCGACGGCAACGACCGCAACTACAGCGCCAGCTACGGCTACGAGGGGGAGATCGACAACCCGGAGATCAACGCGCTGCGCTTTCGGCAGGCGCGCAACTTCATGACCCTCAACGTGCTCGCCATGGGCACCCCGATGATCCAGATGGGCGACGAGGTGCTGCGCACCCAGCAGGGCAACAACAACGCCTACTGCCAGGACAACGAGATCTCCTGGATGAACTGGGACCTTACCCGCCGCCAGCAGAAGATGCTCGACTTCACCAGCGCCATCGTGCGCATGCGCACCGCCTTCCGCCCCCGCGAGGAGCGGCGCCACAGCTCCGGGATGCTCGACCTCGCGCTGCGCAGCGCCCGCACCAGCTGGCACGGGGTGCGCCCCTTCCAGCCCGACTGGTCGGACAACTCCCACTCCATCGGCTTCTCGGTCTACTGGGGGACCTACGGCATCTACGCCTACGTGTTCGTCAACGCCTACTGGGAGGATCTCACCGTCGAGCCCCCGCCCCCGCCGCGCCACCGCCAGTGGTTCATGCTGCTTGACACCAGCAAGGAGAGCGTCAGCCACAACTTCGCGCTGCACGGGATCAATTTCCACCGCGTGCCCCTCGGCACCAAGATGCGGGTCCGCTCCCGCTCCATCATCATGCTGATTTCGCCAGCCGTATAGGAAGGAGGAAGGAGATGCAGACCCCAGCGCCCAGCGGCCCCGAGGCCAACCGCGACCAGGAGCAGCGCGCCGAGCGCGACCGCCTGCTGCGCACCCCCGGCACCGCCGAGAAAGCCAGGCAGGACCGCTTCCGCAAGAACATCCGCACCATCGGGCTGATGCTCGCCGCCTATTACTTCTGCATGGCAGGGTATGAGTGGTGGAAGGAGGGGCAGCAGGAGGACGCCCGGGCGGCGGCAGCCGAGCTCGCGCGGGCCAACGGGCAGGACCTGGTGGCGGATCTCACCGCCAGCCTCGATGCCGCGGGGGTGCGGCGCGGCGAGCCGCAGGTGACCATCCACGGCTTTGCGCTGCAGCTGCCGGACTCGGTGCTGATGGCCGCGGACTACGGCGAGGATCGCCACCTGCAATCTGCTCGGATGTCCTACCCCGAGGGGCCGGCGCCAGCCGCGGCGGCGCGGGCCTTCGTGAGCGCCCTCGAGGGCGGCGAGGAGCAGGCCGAGGCGGTGCTGCAGGGGATCGGGGGCGGCGCCCAGGGTGAGGCCGCCACCGTGCGCTTTGACTACCGGCTCAGCGTCTCAGGCGGTCGCGCCACCCTCGAGGCCGTGGCCCGCTGACGGGCCGTCCCCGCCGGCGCGGCGGCGCTTGATTTCCTGCTTGTTCTCGTACATGCGCTCATCCGCGAGGCGGATGAGCTCCTGGTAGCGCTCGCCGTGCTCCGGGCGGAAGGCGAAGCCCGCGGAGATGCGCGGGACCAGGGTCACCGTGGGCTGGATGCGGATCGGCTGCTCGACCTCGACCCGGGTCTTGGTGATGATGCCCTCGTAGGCGCGCTGCGAGTACTCGCTGTCCACCACCACCGCAAACTCATCGCCGCCGATGCGGAACACCGTGCCCGCGCCGCCGAGGCGCAGGCAGGCCTTGAGGCGCGCGGCCACCTCGCGGAGCACGGTGTTGCCCGCCTCGTGGCCGTAGGTGTCGTTGATCTGCTTGAAGTCGTTGAGGTCGATGTAGATCACCCCGTAGTTGCGGCGCTCGGAGTCGAGGCGGCGCAGCACCGAGAGGAAGTGCCGGAGGTTGAAGAGGTGGGTGAGGTCGTCCCGGATGGTCATCTCGGCGAGCATGCGGTTGCGCCGGTTGAGCCACTGGTAGAGCCAGGTGAAGATGGAGGCCGACACCGCCACCAAAAACCAGATCAGGAACTCGCCGAGCGCGATGGCGCGGTTGAACCAGCCGCCGCGCGGCGCGACGGTGAAGTTCCAGTCGCGGTTGGAGACCGTGAAGTTCACGCTCACCGGATCCTCGAGGATGCTCGAGGTGCTCTCGAGCACCACCGGGTCGCTGGAGTCGGGGATGGCATGGGAGATACGGTACTCGTAGCCGTTGCTCACCAGCTTGTCGAGGTCGACGTCGGCAAGCGCCGCCGGGAAGCCCACCGTGACCATGGCAAAGCCCCAGAAGCGGTGGCCGCCGTTGGGCAGCTCGGGGAAGATCGGGTGCAGCAGCGTGATCTCGCGGCCCTTGCCGTCCGGCGCGGGATAGGGGCCCGCCACCACGTCGTGGCCGGTGTCGCGCGAGTACACGGCATGCGCCGAGAGGTAGGGATCCTCGAAGATCTCCGAGGCGGTGAAGCCCTTGGCCTCCCGCGGGTAGACATGGCTGATGGCGCCGGCCTCCACCACCGCGATGCGCTTGATCTTCGGGTGGTCGTCAACCATGGACTTGGCGAAGCCGGTGAAGTCGTCGAACATGCCGTGGCTGTCGATGATCAGGAACTCGACGATGCGGTTCACGTAGTCGAAGGACTGCAGCTCAAAGACGATGCGGTCGGCGATCGAGGTGAGCAGGTACTCAAGGCGCACCTGGTCGGAGCGCGCGTTCTTGGTGTGGATGGCAAAGCTCAGCGACAGCGCCACCAGGATGGTGGCGAAGAACACCAGCACCGGCAGCCAGCCGACCTTCCTCAGCTTCCTAAGCATGGCCTGCCCCCCTGCCCTGGCCATGCACGGCATGGTAGGCGCGCTTGTTCTCGTACATCATGTTGTCCGCGGCGTTGGTCACCTCGCGTGAGCAGCTGCCGTCCTGGGGGTAGCGGGCATAGCCGACGCTGATGCTGGGCACGGTCGACACCCCCTGGGAGATGGCCACCGGCTGCTCGATGTGCGACTTGAGGCGCTCGGTAATCTTCTCGAGGGCGTCGCTCGGCGTCTCCCCGCCCACGATGATCGCGAACTCGTCGCCGCCGAAGCGGAAGCAGATGTCGGTGCTCTTGACCGCGTTCTGCATGCGGTCGGCCACGGTGCGCAGCAGCACGTCGCCCGCGCTGTGGCCGTGGGTGTCGTTGATCTGCTTGAACCCGTTGAGGTCGATGAACATGATCCCGTAGCTGTCCTTGCGGCTGTCGTAGCCGCGCAGCACCTCAAGGTACTTGCGCAGGTTGTAGATGCCGGTCAGCTTGTCGAGGTAGGAGAGGTAGGAGAGGCGCTCGCCGCGCTCCTGGATGGAGAAGAACAGGAAGGTCAGGCCGGCGAGCAGCAGGCTGAGCACCGTCACCGAGAACAGCTCGGCGATGTAGTCATGGGGCGGCACCCACCCGGTCTTGGGGGCGACGCCGAGGTGCCACTTCGAGGCGGTGATGGTGAAGTCGGTGACCACCGGGTCAGTGAGGCCCACGCCGCTTGCCGAGGAGACGATGTAGCGCCGCTCCTCCGGGGCGCCGGTCGGGCCGTCAATCCAAATCTGGTAGTAGTAGCCGGCCTTGTCGAGATCGGAGAAGTTGAGCGCCTTGACCAGGTCCGCGAGCTTGAACCTAATCTGCGAGAGGCCCCAGAAGTCCGGCTTGCGCTTGCCAGTGTCGAGCAGGATCGGGCAGAGCAACTCCATGCCCTGCACCCCGCCGCCCAGGTCCACCGGCCCGTCGGAGACCTGCCGCCGCTGGTCGCGCGCCATGCGCGCCTTGGGGGCCTCGGTGGCATCGTTGAACAGGTTGAGGCGCCAGTTGTGGTTGCCGCCCTGCGGGTAGTGGTAGGTCACCACGCCCTCGGGGGCGATGGCGATGCTGCTGAGCTCGGGCATGTCCTCGGCGAGGTTGTGGCAGATGCGGTCGAAGTTGTAGACGAAGCCGCTGTGGCGGTTGATGAGGGCCTGCCAGATGAGGTTGACTCCCGAGTAGCTGCGCAGCTCGTTGTCGAGGCGGATGGCATAGCTCTGGGCCAGCAGCTGGGCGCGGTTGCGGCTGTCCTCGCTGGTGGAGGAGTTCATCCTTGAGACGTAGAAGGAGGACACGCAAAAGGAAATCACGAGCACCAGTAGCGTGAGGGCATGCTTGGTTTTGCTGTGGTAGATTGACACGTCAGGCACCTGGGGGGGCCGCTGCGGGCCCCTGCGATAAAACCGTGGTGATTATAATATTTAGTGCCAATGTTCTCAATGCCCGCCCGCCATGGCCAGCAGGAATGGGCCCGGCTCGCCGTGGCAGGTGACCGCGAGCAGGTCGCGGGCCCTGGTGGCGGCAACATAGAACAGCGAGCGCTCGATGCGCGCGTCCTCGAGGGCGCGGTCCGCGTCATCCCCCTCGCGCGGCGGCGCCTCCAGGGGCACCCGCCCGGAGGAGGCGCCCGCGATGATCACCACCTTGAACTCCAGGCCCTTGATGCGGTGCATGGTGGCGACCCGCACCCCGCCCCCCGCGGGATCGTCGCTGCTGTCCCGCCCGAGCAGGGTAGTCCCAATCCCCTGCCCCGCAAGGCCCTCGGCATAGCCCTTGGCCCACTCGTTGGTCCGGGCCGCCACGCAGATGTCGCCTGGCTGGTAGAGCGCCCCGCCGTCCCTGCCCCTGAGGGCCAGCGCCTCCTGGATGCGCGCGGCAATGAACCGCAGCTCCTCGTCGCGGGTGGCAAGCGCCGCGGTCACCGGCGGCTCGCCGTGGCGCAGCGCGACCGCGCCCCGCTGGATCTCCACCCCCTCGTCCATGTCGCTGCACGCCACGCCCTCGAGCACGGCCTGGGCGCGGCGCCTGATCTCCTCGGTGGTGCGGTAGGTGACGCGCAGCCGGTGGCTGCGCACCCCGCGGACATTGAGCCCGCAGGCGCGCAGCGAGGCCACGCGCGGGTAGATGCGCTGCTGCCCGTCCCCCACCAGGAAGACGCGCGGCTCGGCCCCGCGCGCCAGGGGATCGGGGTTGGCGCCCTGGCCGAGGCTGGCGATGAGGCGCAGCGCCGCCTCCCCGAGATCCTGCGCCTCGTCGACCACCACCGCGCCGTAGCGGCACAGCCCGGGATTGGCGGCAAGCAGGCGCGCGCAGTGGTGGCAGGCGTCATCGAAGGTGATGAGGGACCTTGAGGCCAGCGCCTCGCGCATCCTCGCGAACACCGGCCAGAGCCCCTGGCGCTCCCGGCGGCCCAGGGGCTGGCCGCGGCCGCGGCGCCCGGCGCGGAGGTACTCCTCAGCCGAGCCAATCCCCTGGGGCAGCACCACCCGGCGGAACTCCTCGTGGCAGAACGCCGCGGACAGGTCCCCGGGGCGCAGCGCGAGCGCCTCCTTCCAGCACTCGCGGTAGCCCTCGCCGCGCTCATAGGCAAACTCCTGCCCAAGGCCCTGCTGGCGCATGAAGCGCAGCACCCAGGCATCGAGGTTGGTCACCTCAATGCGCCCCATCTCCTCGGCGGTGCACAGCCGCGACAGCAGCCCCCTCAGGTCCAGCGCCAGGTTCCTGGTGAAGGTGGTGAACAGCAGCTTGCGCCCCTGCGGCCAGTCCTCGCGCCTGATGAGTTCCACCGCCCGGTGCATGGCCACCACGGTCTTGCCGGTGCCGGCCGCCCCGCGCACCAGGGTCGGGGAGTCGCTGCGGCGCTGGTGCACCAGGCGGGACTGCTCGGGGTGGAGGAAGATCCGCCAGGCCTCGAGCGAGGCCTCGAGCACCTCGCCAAGATCCGCGCCATCGGCGATGACCCTGAAGGAGCGGCGGGTCGCGGGGGAGCCCAGGGAGCGGTCCCAGGCGTCGCCCCCCTCCGCGGCGGGCGGCGGGGCGTAAACCTGCATGACCATGTCGAGGGGCTCGCCGTCCGCGAGCCAGCACAGGCACTCATAGGAGTCGGCGGGCAGGAGGTGCTGGCAGCGGGACAGGCCGTCCCGGTCGGTGAGGGAGAGCACCAGGGGCAGGCGGGCCTCCGGCACCCCCAGCCGCAGCAGTGCCGCCTCGCCGTACACCCCGAAGATGGGGGTGCCGGCGCTGCCGGGCCCACGCCCCGCGGGCGCGGGTGCCGGGGCGGAGGTGTCGGTCTCATAGACCTGGATGGCGTCGGTGTGCGGGTTGACCTCGCAGGCGTGCCTGCGGGCCCAGCGGTAGGCCTCCTCGTGGCTGTCAACCCACATCAGCAGGTAGACGTTGCCCTCATCGGGGTGGTTGAGGATCACCCGGTAGTTGTCATTGACCCGCGCCGAGCGGTAGCCCTTGCACGCCGCGTCGTTGATTTTCTCGTAGTTGATGCCCCCGGACTGGCAGCGGGAGGGAAAGGACTCGATGAACTCCTTGGTCTGCTTTTGCATCTTGCGGGGGAGATCCATCATCGCCTCAATGAAGGATCCGCAGATTGCCATCCTGATTTTGCCCATCCTGTGCCTCCCTGATCCCGGCCGGGGGAAAACCCGATTTTCCGATCATGCGGCCAGGTTTTCCAATGGCCTTGGTCCAGGAATGGGATCCCCGGCAGCAAATTTGCCCACCCCAAAAAAGGAAGCCCCCCGGTGCGGGGCACCAGGGGGCGGCCGCGCGGGCAGGTCCCGCTAGCTCGACTCCTTCTCGAGGAGCAGCAGGTAGCCCGCCCCAAAGGTCCACAGGCCCAGGGTCAGGCACAGGCAGATCATGGACAGGATCATGATGAAGAGGTTGGAGGTGCTGTGCGGCAGAATCTGCCTGCAGTGCCACCCATCGGTGTTGGCCCTCACCAGCGCCTTGTCCAGCGCCCCCCTGGGGTTGGTCAGCAGCAGGCCGATAAGGCCCCCCATCAGGGCCACCCGCTCAACCTTGTTGGCTCTCATTTGCGTTGCTCCTCATTTGCAATCTCAGTGGCCACCCCGGCACGCTGTGGCGAAAGTGGCAGTAAGGCAGGCCGCGGGGCATAATCCCTGGGGCAATGCGCAGGGGAATTTAAACCATCAATTCCCGCCCGCGCCAATTGCCCCCACGGCTTGCGTGGCAATATCTGAGCATTCTGCTTCCCATTATTCAAGATTATAAAAAGGTGATTAATATAATCTGGGGGCGCAAACTATACGCATTAAAAATAACTAACTAAAATAAAATGAATTTTTAAAAGACCAATAATACAGAAATGCAAAAATTTATTTTTGATGCAAGCAGGCGGGGAAGGGTTTAGGGATGAGCGCCGGGACTGGAAAGCCATTCCATCCCATGTACCTCGGGAATAAATGGCGCGTTGATTTGGAAAGTTTTTGGCGGGGGAAAAACAGCAGGCACGGCACCATCTATTTTGCCGTGCCAGGCGCCGCGCCGGGCTGGCACTGCCAGGCTGCCCGGGAAGGGTCCGTGGGCAGGATCCCCCAGGACAGGATCACCGCTGCCCGTGCATCCGGTCGGCGAGGGTGCAGCCTTCCTGCTCGCCGTGGTCGCAGGCCTTGCGGTACAGCCCGGCCGCCCGCCCCAGGTCAGCCCCCTGCTCAGCCATGAGCCCAAGGCTGAGGAATGAGGGGGCGTGGCCCGCCTGGCAGCCGCGCCCGTAGACGGCACTGGCGGCCTTTAGATCCTGCGGCACGTCCTCGCCCGCCTCCAGGGCCTGGCCGCTCAGGTAGCATCCCCCCGCGCTGCCGTGGGCGCAGGCCTGGGCATAGAGCCCTGCCTGCAGCTGGAAGTCCACTGGCACGTAGCGCCCCTCCCCGTGCATTTACGCGAGGTAGAGGCAGGCCTCGCCGCTGCCATGGTCACAGCCCTGCCGGTAAAGGCCAGCGGATTTCTCGGGATCCAGCCCCGCGCCCTCCTCATGGAGGGTGCCGAGATCGGTGCAGCCCTGGCCGTGCCCGAGGCTGCAGGCGCGGCTGAGGGGTGCGCCCCTACTTTGCCGCCTTGCCACTGAGCGTCTCAAACCTCGTGCATCCCTTCTTGTCGCCGAGCTTGCAGGCCTTCTCGTAAAGGGAGATCGCCGTCTTGTAGTCCTGGGAGACGCCCTTGCCGCCAGCATGCATCCACCCCAGGTGGTTGCAGCCTGAGCCAGAGCCCAGCTCACAGGCCTTGCGGTACAGGTCCACGGCCCGGGAATAATCCTCCGCCACCCCCATGCCGTCATAGTGGCGCTGGCCGAGGCGATCGCAGGCATCGCCGCTGCCGAGGGAGCAGCCCTTGGTGATCAGCTCCCAGGCACGCTTGGCATCGCGCGCCACGCCCTCGCCCCGCTCATGGCGAAGGGCAAGCTCGAGACAGGCCTTGCCATCCCCGCCCTCGCAGGAGCTGGGCAGTGACTCTGGCTCGGGGGCGGCGACCGCCTCCTGCGCATGCTCCTTGGGATCCGTGGCAGTGGCGGCCGCCCCGGCCTGCCCCTGGGCAGCATCCGCGACCTCGGTGGCCGCAGCGGCAGCCTCATTCACCGCCTCCTGGGCCTGATCCTTGAGATCCCCGGCCGCCTCAGTGGCTGCCCCCGCCGCGGTCTCGGCCTGCTCCTGGGCGGCATCCGCGACCTCGGTGGCCGCAGCGGCAGCCTCATTCACCGTCTCCTGGGCCTGCTCCTTCAGGTCACTGGACTTACCCAGCGCCTCGCGGAACTGATCCCGAAGCTCGGCGGCCGCGGCATGGGCATTCTCCATTGCCGCCTGCGCCTGATCCTTGAGCTCGCCGGTTACCGCATTGGCAGCCTCCAGTGCCGCCTGCGCCTGCTCCTTGAGCTCGCCGGTCGCCGCATTGGCAGTCTCCAGCGCCGCCTGCGCCTGCTCCTTGAGCTCACTGGTCGCCGCATTGGCAGCCTCCAGGGCCTCATGCGCCTGCTCCCTTAGCCGCTCACCCGTCCCGGCAATGGCCGCGGCGGCCGCCTCCGCCCTTTGCCGGGCAGTCGCCGGCTCCTCCGCAACCTTCACCGCGACATCATCGTCAAGCGCGGGTGCCGTGGCCTGGGCACTGGCGCTTGGGGGCTCCTGGCCCACGGCCAGGGCCAGTGCCGGGCCGTTGCCCCTGGAGTTGTCGGCGAGAAGGCAGGAGTAATCATCCCCGAGGGCGCAGGCCTTGGAGTAAAGGTGCCGGGCCTGCCTGAGATCCTGATCTACCCCGAGGCCCATCTCATACATCTGGGCGAGGTGGTTGCAGCCCTGGGCATTGTCGAGGTCGCAGGCCGAGTTCATGAACCGCACGGCCTTGTCGAGATCCATTTCCACCCCATTCTCATGGAGCTCCCCGAGCAGGGTGCAGGAATTGGCGTCCCCAGCATTGCAGGCCTCCTCCAGCCCGCGGCTGTCCTTCCATCCCGGGGCGGCCTGGGCGACTGCGGCCAGGCTGCACGCCACGGCAAGGGTCAGTAACTTAGTTTTCATGTTCGCTCCTTGTGGGCCCCGCCCTGCCAGCGGGCATATCCCCTCATTTTATCCCTTTGTGGGCCGGCGCGCTTGCCCCTGCGCCACCCAGGGGGCCGCCCGGCGGCCCATGGGTGGGGTAAACTGCCACCAGCCGGCCAGGGAGGGCCCGCCCATGGAAAAAGTACAGCTCAGCGAGGGGGTCGCCATCGACCGCCTCACCTTTGGCACCTACCGCCTCAAGGATCCGGGGATCTGCCGCGAGGCGGTGCTGATGGCCCTGTCCCTGGGCTGCCGCAGCATCGACACCGCCGCCATCTACGGCAACGAGGCCGCGGTGGGGGAGGCCATTGCGCAAAGCGGCGTCCCGCGTGGGGAAATCACCCTCACCACCAAGCTCTGGACCACCGATGACGGCGGGCATGACCGCACCCTCAGGGCCGTGGACCGCCAGATGGGGCTCCTGGGGGTGGACTACCTCGACCTCATGCTCATCCACCACTGCGTGGGCGACTGCCACGGCAGTTACCGGGCGCTGGAGGAGCTGCACGGCCAGGGCGCCATCCGCGCCCTCGGGGTGTCAAACTTCGCCCCCGACCGCCTGGTTGACCTCACCCTCTGCTGCCAGGTGCGCCCCGCGCTGCTCCAGATCGAGGTCAACCCCTTCTACCAGCAGCACCACGCCATTGCCACGGCGCGGCGCCTTGGGGTGATGGTGCAGGCCTGGGCGCCCCTGGCCGAGGGCAAGGGATCGCTCTTCACCCACCACGCGCTCAGCGCCATCGGCGAGCGCCACGGCCGCACCGCGGCGCAGGTGGCGCTCAACTGGCTGCGCTCGCGGGGACTGCTGATGGCGGTGCGCGCCACCTCGGAGGAGCACCTCAGGGAAGATCTGGGCGCCTTTGGCTTCACCCTCACCGGGCAGGATCTCGCGGAAATCGAGGCCCTCGACACGGGGATGAGCACCTACTACACCAAGCCCTGGGACGAGGTGGTGGAGGCCACCCTCAGCCACCACCTGCCTGGGCGCGGGGCCAGCTAGCGCCTGGCGCAGGCCTTGCCCAGCAGCCCCACGGCCCGCCCCTGGTCAAGGCCAGCCCGCTTGCCCCGCCAGCGCCTGGCAGGCGCTGCCCAGTCCCAGCTCGCAGAAAAAGCCCAGGAAGGCGGGATCCTGAGGGATGCTGCCAGGATCCTGCCCCACCTCGCGGAGCGTGCGCTCAATGCGCCAGCAGGAGTTGCGGTCGCCCCGCTCGCAGGCCTGCCTGGGCAGCTGCCCCGAGCGCGGCAGGTCCTGGCCCACGCCCTTAAAATGCGCCTCGGCCAGGCGGCGGCAGCTGCGGCCGTCCCCCAGGTCGCAGGCCCTGGCGATGAGCGCCGCCGCGCGCCCAAGGTCACCTGGCACCCGGCGGCCGCTAACATAGATCCTGGCGGCCTCCTGGCAGGCCTTGATGTCGCCAAGGCCGCAACCCACCCTCAGGGCCGCCCCCACATCGCGCCCCCCCTCACGCGTCAGCTCCCCGGCCAGGGTGCAGGCGGCCGCGTCATGCTGGGCGCACCGGCGGGCCAGATCGCCTAGCGGATCGGGCGGCAGGAGGGGACCGGCCCGGGCGGGCAGGCACAGGGCCAGGGCGCTCATCAGCCGTTTCATGGGGTGCTCCTTGGGGCGCAGCCACCCCTCCTGGGCGGGTCGCCGCCTGGGAGGGGCGTGCCCCAGGGCAGGCCGGGGCTAAATCTTCAGCGCGGGCGGCGGGGCCGAGCGCTCGGGGATGGCGTAGCTGCGGTAGGCCTGCAGCAGGTCCATGAGCTCGGCGATCTCCTGGCGGATCTCGCATCCGTCATCGACATCGGCGACCATGCGCCGCTTGTCGAAGATCTCCACCATCTCACTGCTGGAGTGGATGTCGCTGTTGTGCACCAGCGCGTCCTCGATGCCCTTGAAGGGCAGGTGGGACTTGAGGCGCAGGCCGTGCGAGTTGTAGATGAGGGTGTAGCCGGCGATGCCGGTGGTCTTGTGGTAGTGCTCCGAGAACCCGCCGTCGATGACCAGGAGGCGCCCCCCGGCGCGCACCGGCTTCTCGCCCTGCTTGACCTTGATCGGGGTGTGGCCGTTGATGATGTGGCCCTGCGAGGGGTCAAGGCCGAACTCGGCGAGGATCATCTCGCAGATGTCGGCGCGGTAGTAGAGGTCGTAGTAGGGATCGCGCGGCTCCTCCCAGGCGGACTTGTCGGAGACGAAGGCCCGCTCGAAGGTCTTGATCACGCGCCCAGAGAGCGGCGAGCGCGCCCCGCACCACATCCACCACATGTAGTCGAGATCCTCCTGGCGCTTGTAGAACCAGGCGTTGCGGGCAATCTTGTCGAGGTAGTCGAGGTAGGCGCGGCCGCCGAGGCGCTCGCCCTGGCACTCAATGACCGCGAAGGTGCCGTCCTCGTTGAGCGGCAGGCAGCCGTGGTAGAGCAGGTTGCCGTTGTAGGCCTTGTACATCGCACCCTTCTGGTAAAGGAAGTCGATGTGGCGCTGCAGCCGCACGCTGTGCAGGAAGTCGAACTTGAGCTCGTCGATGAGCGCCTGCTCCTCGGGGATGAGGCGGTAGGGATCGGAGGGGTCGATGGTCGGGAAGTCGCGGGTGTTGAGCTCGTAGACCTTGTCCCCGAGGTGCACCGTGCCCTTCTCGTAGTCGACGAAGTTGAGCAGGAGGCGGGCGTTCATCCCCCACTCGGGGTGGCGGCGGATGACATGCCCCTGCAGCTTGAGCACCAGCACCGAGATCGCCTTGTCGATGCGGTGTGAGCGCTCCTCGAACTTGTAGAACTTGTGGGCGAAGAGCGCCAGGGAGCGCATGCTGATCCCATAGCCGTTCTCGAGCAGCTTGTAGTTGCCGTAGGTGACGTTGTTGCGCACCGCGGTGGCGATGCAGGCCTCGCTGCCGCAGGCCGCGCCCATCCACAGGATGTCGTGGTTGCCCCACTCGATGTCGAGGCTGTGGTAGTTCATCAGCAGGTCGAGGATGCGGTCGGGCTGGGCGCCGCGGTCAAAGATGTCGCCCACAAGGTGCAAATGGTCGACCGCGAGGCGCTTGATGAGGAAGCACAGCGAGGTCACGAAGTGGTGGGCGCTGCCGGTGTCGATGATCGCCTCGATGATCTTGGAGTGGTACATCTGGCGGTTGTTGTCCTCGCCCGCCTGGGCGTGCATCAGCTCGTCGATGATGTAGTTGTAGTCGCGCGGCAGGGCCTTGCGCACCTTGGAGCGGGTGTACTTCGAGGAGAGGTACTTGGCGAGGCCCACGAGGTGCTCGAGGTTGGTGCGGAACCAGTCCGAGGTGGAGCGGCCCTCCTCCTTGAACTTGCGCAGGATCTCGCGCGGGTAGTAGATGAGGGTGCAGAGATCGTCCTTCTCCTTGCTGTCCATCGACTCAAAGAGGATGTCGATCTTCTCGCGGATCACCCCCGAGCAGTTGTTGAGGATGTGGCAGAAGGCCTCGTACTCGCCATGCACGTCGCTGATGAAGTGCTCGGTGCCCTTGGGCAGGTTGAGGATGGCGCGCAGGTTGATGATCTCGGTAAAGGCCGCCGAGCGTGAGGGGTAGAGGCGGGACAGCAGGTCAAGCCGCTCGCGGCTGGGGGTGTTGGTCTGGGGCATGCTGGGGCGATTCTCCGGGGCAGGTGACAATGCTGGGATTATAGCCCAGCCAAGGGGGATGGCATGATTTTCCCTTTCCATTTTAGATGGTTAGCGTCCATAAAAAATCGCAAACCGTGAGTTTCGTCACAAGGCCGCACAAAAAATCCTCTCAGTGATCACAAAATTCCCGAATCATCACTCATAAATTTTTTCCCATTGATAACATCAAGTAATCGGGGCAGACGAGAAGTGCCCTGGAATGGGAGAGTTGAGCATGTACAGGAAAGCAGCGTTGCTTGCCGCTGTGGTTGCGGCATTTTCCTCCACCCCATCGGCGGCCTATGAGTTCAAGATAGCCTTCAGCGTCCCGCAACTGGCAAACCCCTGGTTCCGCGGCGTCCAGCAGGGCATGGACAAGGCCTGCGAGGAGCTGGGCATCAAGTGCGACACCGTGGATGCCGGCTATGACGCCCAGAAGCAGGTCGATGACGTGACCGGCATGATTGCCGCCGGCTACAACGCCATCCTGCTCACCCCCATCGACGCCAACATGATGATCGACCCGGTCGACAAGGCCCGCCAGGCGGGCATCCCCACCGCCTCCCTGGCGCAGACCGTGCCCAACACCAACCTGCTCTACGGCATGGACGAGTTCAACTACGGCTACACCATCGGCCTGCAGGCGGCCGAGTGGGCGCGCGACAACCTTGACTGCAAGGCCGAGGTGGTGATGGTCACCCAGGACAACGTGGAGGCCGTCAAGGCCCGCGGCGATGGCGTGGAGGCCGCGCTGACCGAGACCTGCCCCGCCATCAAGGTGGTGGTGCGCAAGGCGGGCGACAACCCCGAGCTGGGCAGCCAGATCGTGAGCGAGGCGCTCGGCGACTACCCCAACATCAACATGGCGGTCTGCACCAATGACTCTGGCTGCATCGGCGCCTACAGCGCCATGGTCGCGGGCGGCAAGGCCGGCCCCAGGGTCGGCGTGTTCTCCGGGGACGCCACCCGGGAGTGCCTCGAGCTGATCCGCCAGCCCGAGTCCATCTACCGCGGCACGGTCGACCTCAACCCCTTCAAGGGCGGGTATGAGTCCACCAAGATCCTCTTCCGCATGGCCAACCAGGGCATCCCGGACAGCCCCGAGCAGGAGATGCTGCCCTACGTGCCGGTCCTGGCCGAGGACGTGCTCAGCGGGCACTTCGTGCCCACCTACTAGGCAAGACAGGCTTTTGCCGTGGCGCTGCCCCCCTGGGCGGCGCCTTTTTTTTCCTGCCCTCAGCCCTGGCCCGCGTCGAGGCGGCGCGCGAGGCCGCTGCTGCGCTCGGTGGGGCGAGCGCTGGCCTTGGTGAACACCAGGGGGTCGCCCACGATGGTGAGGTAGCGCTTGGAGCGGGTCAGCGCCGTGTAGATGAGCTCCTTGGTCAGCGAGTGGTTGTCAAGCAGCGAGAGCAGGAAGATGACGTGCCCGTAGTCCGAGCCCTGCGCCTTGTGCACGGTGAGCGCGAAGCCGTCCTCGATGTGGGGCAGCAGCAGCGGCGAGAAGCCCAGGGGCGCCGCCCCCTCCCCCTTGCCGGGGAAGAGCACCTTGAGCGAGCCCTGGGGATCCGGGGCCACAAAGCCCATGTCGCCGTTGTAGAGCCCCAGGGTGGGATCGTTGCGGGTCACCATCACCACCCGCCCCGGGAAGCTGTCCCCCTCGGCGCGGGCCGCGAGCTCGGGGTGGCCGCGGAGCAGCGCCTCGCGCATGGCGCGGTTGATCGCCACGGTGCCCAGGGGCCCGAAGTGGTTGGAGCACAGCACCCGGCACTGCGCGAGCAGGGCAAAGCCCTCCGCGGGATCGCCTTGCCCCGCGCACAGCCGCTCCACGAAGGCGATGAACTCGCAGAAGGAGTGCGGCAGGGAGAGCGGATCGGCGCCAGGGCCCTGATCCGGGAAGCCCCCGGCCGGGGCGAGCAGCAACTCGCGCACCACCCGCCGGGTGAGCGCCTCGGCGCCACTGCGCCCCAGCGGCTTTCCGTCGCCGCCCTGGGCGCTGGCCGCCACCCAGCGCACGTAGGAGGGATCGCCCGCCGCCGCGGGGCGGTGCAGGCAGTCCTCGAGCAGGTCGGGGGTGAGCGCGCAGCGGTTGACCGCCTGCGCGAGATCCTTGATCACCCCGGAGAAGCGGTAGGTCTTCTGCAGCACCACCACCTGCTCGTCAACCTTGTCGCCGCCCAGCAGCCTAGGGTCAGAGAGCCCCAGCAGGGCGCACAGCCGCCTGAGGGTTTCCGCGCTGAGGCGCCCCGCCCCGGCGGTGACCCGGTGGCAGAGATCGGCGAGCACCGCGCCGATGTCCACCGAGGCGAGCTGATCCTTGTCGCCGAGCATCACCAGCCGGCAGCCCTGGGGCAGGGCGGAGAGCAGGCGCCCGAAGAGCGAGATGTCGACCATCGAGATCTCGTCCGCGACCAGCAGGTCGCAGTCCAGGGGGCGCCCGGGCCCGTGGGTGGCGGCCGTGGTGTGCGGCCGCGTGCCCAGGAGGCGGTGGATGGTGGTGGCCTTGAGCGCGGCGAGCCCGTCGAGGATGGCCGCCAGGGCCGCGCCCGGATCGGGCTCCCCCTTAAGGAGGGAGAGCAGCGTGGCACGCGCCGCGGGGTTGGTGAGCACCCGCTCCCGCAAGTGGGCGACCCCGCCCGCCACCGAGTTGCTCAGGCGCTCGGCGGCCTTGCCGGTGGGGGCGCAGAGGCGGATGCGGGAGACCCTAGGGTCGAGCAGCCGCAAGAGCAGCAGCAGCCGCACCACGGTGGTGGTCTTGCCGGTGCCCGGGCCGCCTGAGATCACGCACTGCGAGCCAAGGAGCGCCAGCGCGCAGGCCACCTGCTGCCAGTCAAGGGGGCGCTCGCTGCTGTC
>JAILEI010000113.1 GCA_024688225.1 Succinivibrionaceae bacterium | reverse complement strand
CTGCGGGACTCCGGGCAGCTCCACTCCCGCTACTCGTCGCTCTACGATGCGCGCAAGTGGGGCAGCGCCCCTGGGGCCAACACCGCCTCGCTGCGGGTGGAGGCCCCAGGGAACTTTGGGGGGGTAGCCCTGACCGGGGGGTTCATGCGCATGAGCGCCCGCAACATGGAAATGCTGATCCGGGGGCTCCGGGCCGAGGGGTGGCAGGACTTTGAGATCCGCAACTGCTCAAACGGGGTGCGGATTGAGGGCACCGTGCCGCAGCGCAGCGAGGAACTCGACTTCTCCGCCCTGCCTCCTCTCGACCGCGGGGCGCTCAGGGAGCGGGTGATCCCCGGCATGCTGTTCCACATCGGGCTCACGCGCGACCAGGTGCTGGGGATGGTGGACGCCCGGTCCTACCAGGCGCTGGCCGCGCAGCTGCTCTTCCAGTGGAAGCGGCGCCCCAGGACCCGCCTCTCCTTCCTCAAGCGCATGGAAAGCAGCGCCGAGTACCTCGCCGGAATCAACCAGTCCCCCCAGCGCTTTGCCTCCTACATGGTGGAGGGCTCGCTCAACACCTTCTTCATCCTGGCGCTCAAGGGCCTGTACATGGGGGGTGACGAGCGCGCCGGGCTGGCGGCCGCCAACGCGGTCATCGACCGCTACTGCATGTTCCTGCGCGACTCCGTCCGCGCCTACGCCTTCCTGCCCGACTATGTGATGGGCGAGCACCAGCGCCTGGCGCGCCACCGCGTGGGCTACGGCCACCCAGGCAGCCGCCCCCCGCGCATGCGCCCCATGCCCCGCATTGCCGCCAACCCGCTCTGGCAGGATCCCCAGAGGAAGTTCACCAAGGTGACCTCCGGGGAGGGCGGGACCCCGCCCTAGGGGACCACCACCTGCCCCTCGGGCAGCGCCCCCACCACCTCATGGGCGCGGTAGGGCTCCTCGAGGAACCGCATCTCCCCCTCGCCAAGGCGCAGCGGCTGGGCGCGCAGCAACTGCCTGAAGCGCACAGGATCCGCCGGCCCCACGATGGGCGCCGCCACCCCCCGGCCCCACAGCCAGCCCAGCGCCACCTCCGCCATGCCCACCCCCAGGCGTGCCGCCATCTCGGCAACCCGCGACACGATCACCTGATCCTGCTCCCGGGTGGCATCATACTTTTGCCGGCGGGCGCGGTCGGTCCCGCTGCGCAGCGAGCGGTAGTCCCACTCCGCGTGGCACAGGTGCCCCGAGGCCAGGGGTGAGTAGGGGATCAGCGACACCCCATACTGGCGCGCCACGGGGATGAGCTCACGCTCATCCTCCCGGTAGAGCAGGTTGTAGTGGTTCTGCAGGGCGGAAAATGGCGTCAGCCCCAGGCGATCGGCGCACAGCTGCAGGTTGTGGAACTGGTAACCGTACATGGAAGAGGCGCCCAGGGCCCTGACCTTGCCCGCCCGCACCAGGGCGTCCAGCGCCGCCATGGTCTCCTCGGGGGGATGGCCGTAGTCAAAGCGGTGGATGAGGTACAGGTCGAGGTAGTCGGTGCCAAGGCGGCGCAGCGTCCCCTCGGCCTCGCGGGCAATCGCCAGCGCCGAGAGCTGCCCCTCGTTGAAGTACACCTTGGAGGCGATCACCACCTCATCCCGCCTCGCCCCCAGCTCCCGGAGGGCGCGCCCGAGAAACTCCTCGCTGGTGCCGTGCGAGTAGCAGTTGGCGGTGTCAAAGAAGCACGCCCCCTCCTCGAGGGCCACCCGGATGAGATCCCGCGAGTCCCCGTAGCCCAGGGTCCACTGGTGGAAGTCCGCCGACCGCTCCCCAAAGGTCATGCACCCCACGCAGATCCTGGGGATCCTAATCCCCGTGCGCCCCAGTTCCGTCCATTCCATGCCGCGCCCTCCCCTGGCAAGTGCCCAGGCTGATTGTAGCCGGCCCGCGCCCCGCGGGCCCTGGGCAAAAAAAAGGATCTCCCCCATAAGGGGGAGATCCGCCTCATCTTTCCTGGCCGATGCGGCCAGCAGGGAGTGGGCTACATCATGCCGCCCATGCCGCCCATGCCACCCATGCCGGCGCCAGCCGCAGGGGCGGGCTCGTCCTTCTTGGGCGCGTCGGCGATCATGCACTCGGTGGTGATCATGAGGCCGGCGATGGAGGCAGCGTACTGCAGGGCGCTGCGGGTGACCTTGGTCGGGTCGAGAATGCCCATCTCGATCATGTCACCGTACTCCTCAGTCGCGGCGTTGTAGCCAAAGTTGCCCTGGCCCTCACGGACCCGGTTGGCAACCACCGAGGGCTCCTGGCCAGCGTTGGCGACGATCTGGCGCAGCGGGGCCTCCATGGCGCGCAGCGCGACCTTGATGCCCACGTTCTGATCCTCATTGTCGCCCTTGAGGCCGGCAATCTTGGTGGCGACGCGCACCAGGGCGACACCGCCGCCGGCGACCACGCCCTCCTCGACCGCGGCACGGGTGGCGTGCATCGCATCATCCACGCGGGCCTTCTTCTCCTTCATCTCGACCTCGGTGGCGGCGCCAACCTTGATCACCGCAACACCGCCCGCCAGCTTGGCGACGCGCTCCTGCAGCTTCTCACGGTCGTAATCGGAGGTGGTCTCCTCGATCTGCTTGCGGATCTGCGCCACGCGATCGCTGATGTCCTCCTTATTGCCCGCGCCGTCGATGACGGTGGTGTCATCCTTGGTGATGACCACGCGCTTGGCCATGCCCAGGTCGTCGAGGGTGGTCTTGTCCAGTTCCATGCCGAGCTCGGAGGAGATCACGGTGCCCTGGGTGAGGATCGCGATGTCCTGCAGCATCGCCTTGCGGCGGTCGCCAAAGCCCGGGGCCTTGACGGCGGCAACCTTGACCACGCCGCGCATGTTGTTCACCACCAGGGTGGCCAGCGCCTCGCTCTCCACGTCCTCGGCGATGATCAGCAGGGACTTGCCCGCCTTGGCCACGCCCTCCAGGATGGGGATGATGTCACGGATGTTGGAAATCTTCTTGTCACAGAGCAGGATGTACGGGTTCTCGAGCTCCACGGTGCCGCTCTCGGCCTTGTTGATGAAGTAGGGGGAGAGGTAGCCGCGGTCAAACTGCATGCCCTCGACGGTCTCGAGCTTGTCCTCAAGGCCCTGGCCATCCTCAACGGTGATCACGCCGTCACGGCCGACCTTCTCCATGGCGTCAGCGATCAGCTTGCCCACGGTCTCGTCGGCGTTGGCGGAGATGGTGCCCACCTGAGCAATCGACTTCTGGTCCTTGCACTCGGTGGAGATCTGCTTGAGCTCCTCGACCGCGGCGGCAACCGCCTTGTCGATGCCGCGCTTGAGATCCATCGGGTTCATGCCGGCGGCGACCGACTTGAGGCCCTCGGTGACAATCGCCTGGGCGAGCACGGTGGCGGTGGTGGTGCCATCACCGGCGGCGTCGTTGGACTTGGAGGCAACCTCCTTGACCATCTGGGCGCCCATGTTCTGGAACTTGCCCTCGAGCTCCACCTCCTTCGCGACGGTCACGCCGTCCTTGGTGATGAGGGGCGCGCCGTAGCTCTTGTCGAGCACCACGTTGCGGCCCTTCGGGCCCAGGGTGACCTTGACCGCGTTGGCAAGCACATTCACGCCCTCGAGCATCTTCTGGCGGGCATCGTTACCGAAAAAAACTTCTTTTGCTGGCATTTTGAGATTTCCTGCGAATTCCTGTTTGACCTAAAACCTGCGTTGCCGCCGGGACCTAGTCCTCAACCACGGCCATGATGTCGCTCTCGGAGAGGATCAAGACCTCCTCGCCGTCAAGCTTCTCCTTCTTGGTGCCGTAGCCCTCGTTGTAGACAACGGTGTCACCCACCTTGACGCTCAGCGGGGCGAACTGGCCATTGTCCAGCAGCTTGCCCTTGCCAGTGGCGAGGATCTTGCCGCGGGTGCTCTTCTCCGCCGCGTTGCCGGTGAGGATGATCCCACCGTCGGACTTGGACTCCACCTCAAAGGGCTTGACAATAACGCGATCGTACAAAGGTACTAGTTTCATTTTCCTTCTCCGCGGACGGTTGCCGCGTCCGCAATCAAGTTTCACTGGTCAGGGCCCCACGCTGGGGCCCTTCCTTAACAACACTCTAGTAAATGGGGCATGCCCTAGAGGGATTCAAGGGGCGGGCAAAAAAATTTTGCAAAAAATATTGCAAAGTTTTTCAATGCCATAAAAAGGAAAACGCGCCGTGGGGATGGCGCTGCCATCCCCACGGCGCGCTCCCTTGGCCCTACTTGGCGCGGGCCTGGTGGTGGTAGAGATCCCGCTGCAGGCGCGAGAGACCCAGCGCCAGCTCGCACTTGCCCCCATCCACATTGGTGCGGCCAGGATCCGCCATCAGGCCCTCGGTGAGGGCCACCGAGCGGAAGGGGAAGGGCTCGGCGATGTTGCAGGCAAAGCCCCCCTCGTGGGGGATGGCGACATCGGCGTTGTAGGCGAAGGGGAAGGCGCAGGGCCCCCGGCCCAGGAGATCGCAGCCAAAGGTCACCAGGTCCGCGTCGCTGAGCGCATGGTGCGCGATGGTGGCAAAGATGTCCTTCTGCGAGCCAAGGCGCGCGGGATTGTAGTCAATGCCCGGGTCATGCTCGCGGTAAGCGCTGGGCAGGTGCAGGTAGAAGGGCACCGCATGCCCGAACGCCACCTCCGCGGGGTGGGCCGCGTAGCCGATGCCCCGCAGGTTGTGGTCGCCGGTCAGGGCAAGGATGGTCCGCCCGGAGAGGTTGGGATCGGACTTGATCTCGCTGAAGAACCTGCCCACCTGGTCGTTGGCGTAGCGCAGCGTGGCGAAGATGGTGGGGGTGTCGCTGTAAGGGAAGCGGCTGAGGATGTCACCGGTCAGCTCCACCTGCTGGGGCTCATGCCCCTCCGGAACCCGGTAGGGGGGGTGGTTGGTGATGGAGACCGTGATCATCAGGTAGGGCTGGTCGTGCGGGGCGCGCAGCAGCTCGAGGGCGTAGCGGTAGAGGTACTCATCGTCCACGCCCCAGGCGCCCTCGGTGGCCTCGGGGAAGCGCTTCTTGATGGAGCTGTACTCATAGACCTCGTCCATGCCCTGGCGGCGGAAAAAGTTGTCGATGCCCCGCCAGGTGCCCGGCCCGCAGGTGACGTAGATGACCTTGTAGCCCTTGGCGTGGAACCAGTCGATGATGTTGGTCCCGTAGTGCCTGAGCCCCCACTCCGAGGTGGAGAGGTTGAGGTCCGGCACCGCCATCAGCAGCCGCGTGATGCTGTCCATGGTGCCGTTGCCCTCGGAGAGGAAGTTCAGGAAGAAGTAGTCCTCCGGATCGTCGCGGTGCTTCCTGAAGGAGGCGTAGAGGTCACGGCTGGGGGTGTCGAGCGAGAGCATGTGCGTGCTCATGCTCTCCATCAGCGACAGCACGATGTCCGGGCGGTGCCCCTCAAGGAAGTCGCTGTGGGCGGTGCGCTGGCGGAGCGGGCTTAGGAGATCGCC
Source organism: Succinivibrionaceae bacterium (assembly GCA_024688225.1). Lineage (GTDB taxonomy): Bacteria > Pseudomonadota > Gammaproteobacteria > Enterobacterales > Succinivibrionaceae > JAILEI01. The sequence goes on along the minus strand of JAILEI010000113.1, from coordinate 1,063 downwards.
TGGCGCAGGGGATAGACCCAGCGCGGCATAGTCCGAGATGATCTGCGACTCCGGGACCATGGGGATGTCGCTTTGCTGGCGGTTCCACTTCCACGCCCAGTAAAGCGCGGTCGGGCCATTGGGCACCGCGGCGTTGATGGTGGCGTCGCGGGAGATCTGGGCATGATCCTGGCGCAGCGGGAAGGTGCCGATCGAGCCGCGCAGCGCCACCGCGTACGCGCCCACCACCGCCAGCGTGAACAGGCCCATGGCCACCCGCCCCCGGGGCACCGGCAGGATCACCGCCACCGCCCGGCCCAGCCAGGAGTGCAGGCGCATCAGCACCACCATGCCCGCCACCAGGGAAATGATGCCCAGCAGCAGCGGGTAGTCCTGCCACAGCGTGACCAGCACCGCCAGGGGATCCTCGCGGAAGAAGGAGAAGAAGAACACGTCAATGACGCGCTGGTAGGTCTGGTAGTAGTAGTAGTTGATGATCGTGAGCAGCACCAGGAGGAACATGCCCACAAAGGCCAGGCACCAGAACAGCCGCCGGTAGGCGATGCGCATGCCCCGGGTGAGGCAGGGCAGCCCCAGGCAGAAGGCCGGGGCCAGGGCAATCGCGGTGTACTTGAGGTCAAAGCGCAGCGTCACCTCGATGAACGAGGCCAGCTCATCGCCCGGGATGGCGGAAAAGGCTGGGGAGGCAAAGGCGGCCACGAAGCAGGCCCTGCCCGCCATGAGCACCAGCATGCCGAGCAGGATGCCCGCCATGGTGCGCGACACCAGGAACTTGAGGTGATCGTGGTAGGTGTCGCCCTTGGGACCAAACAGTCTCATATCATCATTCCGCATCAGGATGCACCGAAATGGCGCACCAAATGGGCGGAATTATAGCGCAAGGCAGCGCCCTGTGGGCGCCAGCGCCGCCCCCGCCCCGCGCCCCTCAGTCGCCGGAGCGGCGCTCCTCGTCCTTGGTGTAGGTGCCCTCGATGATGCGGCCCCCCGGCGCGTCGCCAGGCGCCGCGCCATCCCCGGCGATGAGCTGGCCTCGTTCATCGAGGTGACGCTGCGCTTTGAGCTC
>JAILEI010000027.1 GCA_024688225.1 Succinivibrionaceae bacterium | reverse complement strand
CAGGGCCGAGGAGCTGAAGAAGGATCTCGATGCCCTGGGGCTTGACACCAAGGACATCAATGTCGAGGTTGAGGGTGACAACGTGGTGCTCACCGGATCGGCAAAGGATCAGGAAACCCTGGAGAAGGCCGTGCTGGCAGTAGGCAACCGCGAGGGGGTCGCTGGGGTAAGGACTGACGATCTCAAGGTGGAGAAGGCCGAGCCCGAGAGTGCATTCTACGAGGTCAAGAAGGGCGATACGCTGTGGAAAATCGCAGAGGCCGCGTACGGAAAGGGCAAGGGTGGGCAGTACAATGTGATCTTTGAGGCCAACCGCCCGATGCTCACCCACCCTGACAAGATTTACCCGGGCCAGAAGCTGCGCATTCCCCCGCTGTCCTAGGTGATGGCATGCTGGGCGCCAAATGGCTGCTGCGGGATAGGGGCGAGGGGATCTGCAACTGGCAATGCCCGGATGGTGATGGCACCGCAAGGGGCGGTGGCTTTGACCTTTACGTGGAGCCCGCGGCGGGGATAACCTATCTTGGACGGTTGGTTTCCCAGTTGTCCTGCCATGGGATTGCGGTGGGAACCTATGATGCGTCGTGCTCCTACCTAGCGTCAGATCTGGTGGTCGCAACCCCTGGGGCACCCTACCGCGGGGGCATTTGCTTTCCCCTCACCGAGGAGGGGGGGCGTGCGCTGTGGTCCTTTCTTTGCCAGCGCTTCCCCTCCCTGTCATGAGCGGCCATCGGCATCCGGTGCCACCGGATCTTGCCCTGCAGATCCTGCATCCGGATCCTGCCACCATTTTTTTCCTTTCTGAAATTGAGCGTGACGCCCACTTTGATCCTTGGTCACCTGATGATCTTGCCGACTGCTTTGGGCTTGAGGGGGTGGTGACCGGGGTCGGCGGGCCAAATGGGCTCATGGGTTTCATGGTGATGACCATGGCCGCGGATGAGGGTGAGATCCTGACCATAGGCGTGCGCCGGCAATGCCAGGGCCGTGGTGCGGGGCGCTTGTTGCTGGAGGGGACCCTGGCCATGGCGTGGGGGCGGGGGGTGCGGCGCTGCTTCCTCGAGGTCCGTCCCTCGAACCGCAGGGCCCTGTCGCTGTATCGCTCCATCGGGTTTGGCGAGGTGGGGATAAGGAGGGGTTACTACCGTCCGCTCCCTGGCCACCCTCGTGAGGATGCATTGGTGATGTGCCTTAAGATGGAGGGTCAACAATTTGAAATCCCTGAATCTTCCCTTATGACCTAACCTCATGTCTTTAGACTATACATGTATATACAATGATATGAATTTGTCATTGAATGCCTCACGGGGTGTTTGATCTAGATCACAAAATCATTCCAGAACCCCGGCCCACCCCCCTTTGCCGCACACCTTTTGCCCAAGCATTGCCTATAATGCCAAGGTCAGATTGATTCTGCACGGTTAACCCTTTTTTGGCCACCTAGGTGGCCGTAACCTGAGAATGGAAGAAGCCATGCTAATAGGAATCCCCAAGGAGAGCCTGCGCGGCGAGACCCGGGTGGCAGCCACCCCCGACACCGTCGCCAAGTTGCTTAAACTAGGCTTTGAGGTCGCGGTCCAGAGCAACGCCGGCGCCGACGCCTCCTTTGACGATGCCGCGTACGCCGCGGCGGGCGCGAAGGTGGTCAAGGGCCGCGAGGTTTACAACTCCGACGTGATCTACAAGGTCAATGCCCCCAGTGACGAGGAGATTGAGCTGCTCAAGGAGGGCCAGATCCTCGTGAGCTTCATCCGCCCCGCGCAGAACAGCGATCTGGTTGAGAAGCTTAACAAGAAGAAGGTCACGGTGCTGGCCATGGACATGGTGCCCCGCATCTCGCGCGCGCAGTCCATGGATGCCCTGTCCTCCACCGCCAACATCTCCGGTTACCGGGCCGTGATTGAGGCCGCCCACAACTTTGGCCGCTTCTTCACTGGCCAGGTCACTGCCGCGGGCAAGGTCCCCCCTGCCAAGGTCCTGGTCATTGGCGCGGGTGTTGCCGGACTGGCGGCAATCGGCGCGGCCCATTCCCTGGGCGCCATTGTCCGTGCCTTTGACACCCGTGTGGAGGTCGCAGACCAGATTAAGTCCATGGGCGGCGAGTTCCTGAAGGTTGACTTCAAGGAGGAAGGCGGCTCATCTGATGGTTACGCGAAGGTGATGTCGCCTGAGTACATCAAGGCTGAGATGGAGCTTTTTGCCAAGCAGGCCAAGGATGTTGACATCATCATCACCACCGCTGCCATCCCGGGCAAGAAGTCGCCGCTGCTGGTGACCAAGGAAATGGTCGAGAGCATGAAGAGTGGCTCGGTGATCGTGGATCTTGCGGCCGCGGGTGGCGGAAACTGTGAGTGCACGGTGGCGGGCAAGGTCATCACCACTGCCAATGGGGTCAAGGTCATCGGCTACACCGATCTCGCGGCGCGCCTGCCGGCCCAGTCCTCGCAGCTGTACGCGCAGAACCTGGTGAATCTCTCCAAGTTGCTGTGCCCGAACAAGGATGGCACGGTTGACATCAACTTCGAGGATGTGATCATCCGCAACATGACCTCCTGCCGCGGGGGCGAGATTACCTTCCCGCCGCCTAAGATCAGCGTCAGCGCCGCACCGCAGCAACCCGCCGCGGCCGAGGCGCCCAAGGTTGAGAAGAAGGAGATCTCCAAGTCCTTCAAGATGAGCATGCTCGGCCTCCTGGTGGTGAGCTTTGCCTTGATCGGCTTCTTTGCCCCGGAGAAGTTCCTGCCCCACTTCACGGTCTTTGTGCTGGCAGTGGTGGTTGGCTACTACGTGGTCTGGAATGTCACCCATGCCCTGCACACCCCGCTGATGTCGGTCACCAACGCCATCTCGGGCATCATCGTGGTGGGTGCCATACTGCAGATTGGATCAGGCAGCATGCTGGTCAGCGTGCTCTCCTTCATCGGCATCCTGATCGCCTCCATCAATATCTTCGGCGGTTTCGCGGTGACGCGGAGAATGCTGTCGATGTTCAAGAAAGAAGAAGAAAGCAAGTAGGAGCGGAGACTAGAAACCTATGCAAGTCGGAATCATCCACATGGCCTACATCCTGGCCGCCCTGCTCTTCATCCTGGCGCTAGCCGGGCTGTCGAAGCAGGAAACCGCAAAGCTCGGTTGCACCTCCGGCATGGCCGGCATGACCATTGCCCTGCTCGCGACCTTCTCCTGCGTTGACACTCCCGCAAGCTTCATCTTCATCATCCTTGCCATGGTGGTGGGAGCGGCCATCGGCCTTTACGTGGCGCGCCGCGTGGCCATGACCCAGATGCCGGAGCTGATTGCCTGCCTGCACTCATTTGTCGGCCTTGCCGCGGTGATGGTGGGCTTCAACAGCTTCTTTGACATGGGGGTCGCGGTGGTCCCTACGGTGGAGGTGTCAATTGACGCCACCGCGGAGCAAATCCAGAACCTGGTGGACGTGGAGAAGGCCAAGGCCGCCGCGGCCGCCGCTGGCGCTGCCGTGATGTCGGTTGCGGAGCTTAACACCCACCTCGCGGAGATCTTTCTCGGCGTCTTCATCGGCGCGGTGACCTTCACTGGCTCGATTGTCGCCTACGGCAAGCTCAACGGCACCTTCAAGCTGGCGGTCTTCAAGTCCGCCCCGCTGCAGTTGCCGGGTGGCCACTGGCTGAACCTGCTGGCGATCGTGGCCTCACTGGTGCTGATGGTGTGGTTTATGTCGGCGGACAATCCCCCGCTGGCCCCGCTGGTGCTGATGACCCTCATTGCCTTCCTCTTTGGCGTGCACCTGGTGGCTGCCATTGGCGGCGCGGACATGCCGGTGGTGATCTCCATGCTCAACTCCTACTCGGGGTGGGCGGCGGCGGCCTCCGGCTTCATGCTCGACAATGACCTCCTGATTGTCACCGGCGCGCTGGTGGGCTCCTCGGGTGCCATTCTCTCCTACATCATGTGCAAGGCGATGAACCGCCGCTTCATTTCCGTGATTGCGGGCGGCTTCGGCTCTGCGCCGGTGAAGACCGATGACCAGGAAATGGGTGAGTACCGTGAGCTCAAGGCCCCTGAGGTTGCCGAGATGCTCAAGAACTCAAGTTCGGTCATCATCACCCCGGGCTATGGCATGGCGGTCTCCCAGGCCCAGCAGGCGGTGGCTTCCATGACGGAGAAGCTGCGTGCCCGTGGGGTTGAGGTGCGCTTTGGCATCCACCCGGTGGCGGGTCGCCTGCCGGGCCACATGAACGTGCTGCTTGCCGAGGCCAAGGTGCCTTACGACATCGTGCTGGAAATGGATGAAATCAATGACGATTTCGAGAACACTGACACGGTGCTGGTCATTGGCGCCAATGATACGGTGAACCCGGCAGCGCTTGAGAACCCGAACAGCCCGATTGCCGGCATGCCGGTCCTTGAGGTCTGGAAGGCCCACAATGTGGTGATCTTCAAGCGCTCGATGAACGTTGGCTATGCGGGCGTGCAGAACCCGCTCTTCTTCAAGGAGAACTCCTACATGTGCTTTGGGGATGCCAAGAAGACGGTCGAGGAGATTGTCGCCAACATCTAGGCGTGAAAAGGGATCCCGTGAGGGATCCTTTCAGGATGGCGCATTCTGGGCAGGGCCTGGGATGCGCCTCTTTTTTTTAAACGGCGTCCCCGAGACTCAGCCACAGGCAGGGGGTCTCCCCGGCCACGCAGTCGCCCTCGGTGGTGGCAATGCGCCCGTTGCTGATGCCGGACTTTGCCAGGGTAGATCGCTCGATGATCATGAAGCAGAGCTGGGATTTTAGCCTTTCGCTTTCCAGCAGCGCTGGGGCAAGCCCCACCAGGGGGGAGCCCCTTTTAACCATTGCCCCCATCTCCACGCGGGGCAGGAATCCCTCTCCTTTCAGCAGGGTTGCCCCGATGCCAAAACCCAGGTAAACCTCCACGCCCTCAGGGGTGCGCAGGGAGAGGGCATTGGCGGTTGCCAGCAGCCTTACCACCTCCCCGTCACAAGGGGCCAGGATCTCGCCTGAGCTGGGGGAGATTGCCACCCCCTCTCCGATCACCTCCTCGGAAATGACCGGGTCAGGCACCTTGGAGAGGGGCAGGAGCCGTCCACTCATGGGGGCGATCAACACGAGGTCAGACTCATGATCAAGTGGAGCCTTGCGGCTGAACAGGCTTGAAAAAAGGCGCATGTCGCTTACTCGCTGATGCTGAGGCTGTTGATTAGCTCACTGAGTTCCGCACCGGTGTCAATTTCCATCACCCTCTGGTACAGCCCTGGGTTAAACGATGAGTGAACCTCAGTGGGGGAGCGCTGGAGCGCCGTGATGATGCGGGGCACCATGGGACCGTCCACGCTGATGTAGGTGACCCCCAGGCGCATGAAGAGCGGCAATAGCTCAAGGCGGGTGGCAAAGCGGCCGGCGATGCCCACCTGGACCCTGGCGTTGCAGGCCGCCCTGCAGGCAATGGCGATCATCTTGGCAAGCGCGGGGGTGAAGGCATTGTCTGCGGGGCGCGGTGCGGCAGCGTATTCCGCCAGTGAGCTGGTGCCGATGATGAACATGGAGCTGAGGCTGGCGAAAGCGGGCGCGGTCAGCACCGCGGCAGGGGTTTCGACCATAAGCGCGAAGTCACACTCGCTGTGGGGGATCCCCTGTCCCTTGAGCGCCTGGATTTCCCCATCGAGCAGATCCCTGATGCAACGGCATTCTGAGTGCCTGGTGATAAGCGGGAAGACAATGGTGATGCGCCGCTCCGGCAAGGCGCACAGCAGGGCGCGCAGTTCCTTCTGCAGCAGCCTGGTGCTCACCGCGGCCCCATATCCTGCAAGGGGTCCCTGATCATCAGCACAGGTCTCAAAGCGGGGGCGCTTGTCCCCGGCAAAGTCAAAAGTCCGGGCGGTGATGGGGGCATGGGCGGGGATTTTGGCAAAAAGCCTTGAGAAAACCTGTTGCATCTCCTCGCAGGAGGGTTCCTGCTCGCAGCCCAGGAACAGGAACTCTGAGCGCAGCAGACCAAGGCCATGGCGCAGGGCATTGCCGCTTTGCAGCTCACGCATGGTGCCCATGGAGCAGGCCACGGTGATCCCCCGGGGAGGTTCCTCATCCAGCTCATCCCCGGATATGGCCTGGTTGCGCTCGTACTTGTCCAGGATTTCCTGGGGGGGGCCGACCATTACCGCCCCGTTGTTGGCGTCCACCAGCAGCAAGGTCCCATCATCGATGGAGGTGGCGCCGGCAATGCCGAACACGGTGGGGATCTGCAGTTCCCTGAGCAGCACCCCCAGGTGCCCCGAGGAGTGCCCGCCCTCCAGCACTACTGCGCTGATGGCGTCGGTGTTGAGGCACATGAATGCGGCAGGGGTGAGATCGCGCGCCACCACCACGGCCGGATCCTTGAGCTCGGGCAGGGGATGGATGATCTCGTTGCGCTCGCCAAGGGATCTGATGAATTCCTCAATGAGCCCGCGCAGTTGCTCCCCCTGCTCAAGGCCGGAACCCCCGAGGCCGGCAAGCGCCGACATGAGCACTTCCCGGCAGGACTGGCGCACTGGGGTGCCATGGCTGATGCGCTCGATGATGGCGTGGTTGTTGTCCGGATCGCTGAGGAACCCTGCTGCGGCACCCATGAGGTCACGGGTGCCGTCCGGGGTTGAACCGCGCATGATTTGCTGGAGCCGCTGGGTGAAGCCGCGGCTGCGCCGCTGGAAGCGCTCGATGAGCAGGTCGCGATCCACATGGCTGTCCTGATCCTCATTGGGGGACTCACGGGAGGTCAGCACCACTGCCTGTCCCCTGCCCACCCCCGGGGCGAAGGTGAAACCATTGAGGGTGATCATAACTAGCTCCCCACTCTTGAAACTTCGCTGGCACCTTGTGGCGCCCCCATCCTTGCATAGTATGCCACACCAGCGCAAACCGCCACGGGGGGCAACAGGAGGTTGGCAAGCGGGATGACCATGAGCAGTGACACGGAGGCGCCAAAGATCAGGGTGGTGGGCAGGTGTTCCCTCAGATCGGACTTCATGCGGGCGAAGGGGACCTTGTGGTTGTCATAGGCATAGTCGCAGAACTGCAGGCACCCCATGAATGAGGAGAGCAGGAACCACAGCAAGGGCACCAGCAGGTCAATGGCCGGGATAAACCACAACAGGGCAATGAAAAGCGCCCATGGCCAAAAGAAGGCCTGCTTGCGCAGCTCGCGCGCCATGATGCGCGGCACATCCCCAAGATCCTGCCACAGCGTGGTTTGGACGGGGGGATGGCCCAGCAGTTCCCGCTCGGCAACCGCCGCCAGCGCTCCGTAAAAGGGTGAGGCGATGATGGTGGCCAGGGTCGAGAACAGGTAGCAGCCCACAAAAATGAGCAGGGCGGCAATGGCCAGGGAAATGAGGCTGGCGATGAAGGAGAGGCATTCGGGCAGGCAGGATGCCAGGGGGGTGGTGACCAGGCCGCCTAGGTAGGAGAACATCCAAAGGCCGCCCAGTGCCAGGAGCAGCGCGTTCACCAGGACTGGCACCAGGATGTAAGGCAGGCAGGGCCGCGACAGGGCAAGGCGCACCCCGGCACCGGCTATGCCCAGCATCTCCCTGGGCGCAATGCGCCCTGCCTTTATCCCCTCTGACATGTCCTTAATCTCCCAGTTTGCCTGCCTGGGATTATAGCGCCTGTGAGGGGGGACTCAATTTCAGGGACTTTTGGGCAAAATTGTGGGGGCGGTAACAGAATTTGATCGCCACTGTGCGCTAGACTTGTGCCTAGGGTTCGATGAGGTCATATTTTGTTCTTTATTGTAGAACATAACCCCCGGGCCTTTGCTAAGGAGAATGCTTATGGCAGACAGGAGTTTCCCGGGCGGGGCATGGCCAGTGATGCTTACCCCGTTCACCGAGGATGACCAGGTGGACGTTAAGGGCCTTGAGGCACTGACCAACTGGTATATTGAGAATGGCTGCGGCGGGCTTTTCGCTGACTGCCAGTCCTCGGAGATGTTCTACCTTTCCCAGGCTGAGCGGGTGGAGGTGGCGCGCACCGTCATCAGGGCGGCGGCCGGGCGGGTGCCGGTCATTGTCTCGGGACACATCAGCGAGCGCCTTGACGATCAGATTGAGGAAATGCAGGCGCTGGCCGCCACGGGGCCGGATGCCCTGATTTTCATTACCAACCGCTTTGAGGTCGAGGGGCAGCATGACGAGGGCCTGTTCAAGACCCAGTGCAAGTTCCTCATGGGCAAGCTGCCAGATGACCTGCCCCTGGGCGTTTACGAGTGCCCCTACCCCTACAAGCGCCTCTTGAGCGACGACCTCATCTCCTGGCTGGCATCCACCGGGCGCTTCCATTTCATCAAGGACACCTGCTGCGATCTGGCCACCATCAAGCGCCGCCTTGAGCTCATCAAGGGCTCGCCGCTGCGCCTCTACAATGCCAACACCTCAACCTTGCTGGACTCGCTGCGCGCGGGCGCGCATGGTTTCTGCGGGGTGATGGCCTCATTCCAGATGCGCCTGTACGCCTACCTGTGCGCCCACCTTGACAGTGACAAGGCTGATCGGCTGCAGCACCTTTTGACTGTGACCTCGCTCATTGAGCGCCAGTGCTACCCGGTGAACGCCAAGTATTACCTCAGGGAGTTTGAGGGCCTGCCCATCACCATCGCCTCACGCACCCGCGATCCCCGCCAGCTGACCGAGACCTTCAAGGCGGAGGTGCTGCACTTAAAGCGCCTCACCGATGAGGTGGCCGGCAGCCTGGGCCTTTGATTGACTACCAACCTTGCATAGGAGCAAAACAGCATGAAAATGATTAAGTCCGTCCTCGCCGCCGCCACGCTGGCGGCCGCATCTTGCGCCATGGCCGCAGACTTTGATGAGCAGACCATCCGCCTCGCGCATACCGCCGCAACCTCCCACGCCCACCACCAGGCGGCTGAGCTGTTCGCCAAGGGCGTTGCCGAGCGCACCGGCAACAAGGTCAAGGTGGAGGTCTATGCCGCGGGTGAGCTGGGCGACCAGCCCACCCTTGCCGAGCAGATCACCATGTCGTCCCTGGACATGGCGGTGGTGTCACTGGGCAACCTCGCCACCTACTCAAAGAAGCTGTCGGCCATGACCGCCCCCTTCCTCTTCTCGAGTTATGACCATGCCCACAAGGCCATTGACTCCTATGTGATGGACTGGATGAACGAGGGGCTCAAGTCCCATGACGCACTGGCGCTCTCGATGTTTGACTACGGTTTCAGGCAGACCACCACCAAGGGGATCGTGGTCAACAGCGCCGCGGACCTCAAGGGCGTCAAGATCCGGGTTCCGCCTTCGCCGGGCCTGCTGGCGGCCTTCAACGCGGTGGGCGCCAACACCCAGAGCATTGCCTACTCCGAGCTCTACTCAAGCCTCAAGCAGGGCGTGGTGGATGGGCAGGAGAACCCCGTGTTCACCATCCTGGCCGACTCGCTCTTTGAGACCCAGGACCAGCTGGCCCTGACCAACCACTACTTCGACTGCCAGGCGCTGCTCATCAACAAGACCCTCTTTGACGGGATGAGCGATGATCTCAAGACCATCCTCCGCGAGGAGGCGGTGAAGGCGCAGAACCTGACCCGGGAGCTCATTTCCGGGGGCGAGGCCAAGGTCATTGAGGAGCTCAAGGCCAAGGGCATGAACGTGACCACCCCGGATCGCAAGTCCTTCGTGGACATGATGGCGCCCGCCTACAAGAAGATCGGCGAGCTCGCCGGCGAGCAGGAGATGAAGGCCCTGCTTGAGGCGGTCGAGAAGGCCAAGTAGCAAAAACCACTACCATGACTGGGCAGGCCTTGGCCTGCCCTTTTTCAAGACAGGATCCTAGCCATGATCATGTTCATGATTTTCGCCGGGGTGCTCGTGCTGATGCTTGTGGGCGTCACCACCGCGGCCACCATGGGCTTCGTGTCCCTTGCCACCTTCCTGATGGCCGGTGGGGGCATGGAGCGACTCTTCCTCATTCCCCAGCGCATGTATGCCCAGGTCTCGGGGATCACCCTGATGTCCATCCCCTTCTTCCTGCTCATGGGCTCGCTCATGAACGTGGGGGGCGTGTCCGGCAGCCTCTTTGGCTTCGGCCGTGCCTGCCTGGGGCACCGCTGGGGCGGACTGTCCAATGCCGCCATCGCCGCCTGCATGATCATGGCCGCGATGTCAGGTAGCGCCGCGGCCTGCGCGGCGGGCATCGGCATGATCGCCATTGGCGAGATGACCAAGTACGGCTATGGGCGGCCCTTCTGCTGCGCCACCATCGCGGCGGGCGGCGGCCTGGGGCCCATCATTCCCCCCAGCATTACCCTGATCCTGTTCGCGGGACTCACCCAGACCTCAGTGAACTCACTGTTTGCGGCGGGCGTGGTGCCGGGCATCCTGCTGGGCGCGGGCTTCATGGCCTACTCCTCGTACGTGAGCTACAAGAACAACTACGCCAAGGCTGATCCCCTGCCCTGGGTGGAGCGCTATGATGCCTTCCGCAAGGCCTTCCTGGCACTCATGACCCCGGTCATTGTCATTGGCGGCATGTTCTGCGGCATTTTCACCGCCACCGAGGCGGCGGCCGTGGCGAGCTTCTACGTGCTCATCCTGGGGCTTTTCGTCTACCGCACCCTGCACTTAAGGGACTTGCCCGGGATTTTCTGGGAGACCGTGCAGCAGACCTCCAAGGTGATGTTCATCATCGCCACCGCGGGCTTTTTCCAGTATGTGCTGCTTTACACCCGCATCCCCCAGCAGGCGATTGCCTTCATCTCCGAGAGTTTCTCCTCCATCACCCCGGTGATTTTGCTCATCATTGGCATCCTGGTCATCATGGGCTGCTTCCTCGAGGGCACGGCTATCCTGCTCATCACCGTCCCCATCTTTGTGCCGCTTGCCAAGGCCTTTGGCTATGACGTGGTGCAGCTGGGCATCGTGATGTGCGTGTCCCTGGCCGTGGGGGTGCTCACCCCGCCAGTGGGGCTCAACCTGTACGTAATGGCATCGGTAACCGGGGAGAAGGTCATGGCGATTGCCAAGTACGCCACTGGGTATGTGCTCATCATGATCCTGATGGCGGTGCTGTGCGCCTTCGTGCCGGCCATAACCCTTGGCCTTGGCGGCAAGATCTCCTAGGAGGGACGCTTTATGAACGCAATGCTCTCAGCGCTCAAGGCGCTTGACTTGATGGTAAGCAAGGTGACCATCGCCATCTGCACGGTCTCGATGATGGTGATCTTCGTGCTCTTCCTCATGAACGTCTTTGTGCGCTTTGTGCCTGTCTACAACTTCACCCAGACCGATGAGTGGACGCAGCTGTTCCTGGTGTGGGTGATTTTCTTCGGGGCGCAGGAACTGGTGCGCAGGAGATCGCACTTCGTGGTGGATGTGCTCACCGATCGCATCAAGGGCAAGCCCATCGGCAAGGCCTTTCGCATCTTCTCCACCCTGTGCGAGATGGTGCTGTATGCGGTGATTTGCTATTACGGCTGGGTGCTGGTGGCAAGGTCCCAGGCCTCGATGCAGACCATTCCCTGGATGAAGGTGAGCTTCTTCTATGCCTGCATTCCCATCAGCGCCTTCTTCATGACCATCTACAGCATCCGGGACTTTGTGGAGGCCCTGAGGATGCCCTGGCGCTTTGAGGTCAAGGCGCAGGCCTAGCTGGCGAGGGTTTCCTCGATGCCGCGGATGAGGATGTGGATCACCATGGTGTGCACTTCCTGGATGCGGTCGGCGAAACCCTGGTGGGGGACAGTGATCGGCAGGTCGCAAAGGCTGCGCAGCTTTCCCCCATCCTTGCCAAGCAGGCACACTGTCCCCATGCCCCGCTGCCTTGCCGCCTCGCAGGCGCGGATGATGTTCCTCGAGTTTCCCGAGGTGGAGATACCCAGGAACACATCGCCTTCCCTGCCCATGCCCTCGACAAAGCGGGCGAACACCTCGTCAAATCCGTAGTCATTGCCCACGCAGGTCAGGTGCGAGGGATCGCAGGCGGCGACTGCCCCATAGGCGGGCCGATCGCCCCGAAAGCGCCCGGTCAGCTCCTCGGCAAAGTGCTGGGCGTCGCACATGCTCCCGCCATTGCCGGCACTGATGATGTGCCCGCCAGAGCGCAGGCAGCGGGACATGAGCGCAATTGCCGCCTCGATCCGCTCCTGGGTCCCTGGGGCGGAGATAAA
>JAILEI010000195.1 GCA_024688225.1 Succinivibrionaceae bacterium | reverse complement strand
GCAGGGCGCCCTGGCCGCCGACGAGCTCATCACCTCGGTGCGCCGCTCGGCCAAGACCTTGCTGCGCATGGCCGCCTGCGTGGCCATCTTCCTGCTCTGGCATGACCTGGCGGGCGCGCTGGGCTACCTGGACTCGGTGGTGCTCCTCGAGATTGAGGAGGAGCGGGAGCGCTTCACCCTGCTGAGCGTGGTCTATGCCCTCGCGGCCATCACCATCACCGCCTTCCTCAACCAGCACCTGCCGGAGCTGCTCGAGCGCCTGGCGCTGCTCGGCGACCAGGCCGCCAGCCGCAGCGGCGGCTACACGCTGCGCATCCTCACCTCCTATGCCATCATTGCCGCGGGCGTGGTGGCCACGGCGGCGGTGCTGGGCATCAGCTGGGACCAGCTGCAGTGGCTGGTGGCGGCGCTCTCGGTGGGCCTGGGCTTCGGGCTGCAGGAGATCTTCGCCAACTTCATCTCCGGCCTCATCATCCTCTTTGAGCGCAAGATCAGGGTCGGCGACACCATCTCCAAGGATGACCTCACCGGGGTGGTGGAGACCATCCGCATCCGCGCCACCACCGTGATCACCCCCCAGCACCAGGAGGTGCTGATCCCCAACAAGGAGTTCATCACCTCCGCCTTCACCAACTGGTCGCTCACCAGCCGCGTCACCGGGCTCGAGATGGTGTTCAGGATTGCGGGGGGCGCCGATCCCGAGCGGGTGGGGGCGGTGCTGCGCGAGATCGCCCGGGGCTGCCGCTGGCTCGACCACGGCAAGGGCTGCGAGATCACCGTGCAGGAGATCAACGCCGACTACTTCTCGGTGGGGCTGCAGGTGTTCGTCAGGGATCTCGACCAGCGCCCCCAGGCGCAGGACTTCATCAGCCGCCAGGCCATCAGGCGCTTTGCCGAGGAGGGCATCGAGTTCGCCCCGGCCCCCGAGCAGTAGCCCGGGGAAGGTGAATCACTAATTTTTGCAAAAAAGTGTGACATTCTTCACAAAACCATGTATTATTAAGTCACTCCTTATGTTTGTTTGCTTGTCGCCCCTGGCCCTCCCGGCCGGGGGCGTTCTTTTGCGCCCCCCTTGGGGTAGAATGGCGGCACCCTGGAGCAGCCAGGGGCAACGCCACTAGGAGCCGTGAGCAAGCCATGCCAGAACCTTCACTGGGGATTACCCGTCCCACCCGCCTTGAGATCAGCCTCAGCAACTTCCAGTACAACATCGACCGCATCCGCGACTGCGTGGGCCCGGGCGTGGAGCTGATGCCGGTCATCAAGGCCAATGCCTACGGCACCCACATCAACCAGCGCCTCGAGGTGATCAACCAGTTCGGGATCGTGGCGGTCGCCACCGTCGACGAGGCGGTGGCGCTGCGCCGCCTGGGCTTCACCCACGAGATATTCGTGCTCAACCAGCCCTACGAGACCGAGATCGGCAAGATCGCCCTCTACAACGTCACGGTGGGCATCAGCTCGCTCGACTTTGCCCATGCCCTGGCCGCCGCCGGCACCACCATCCGCGTGCACCTTGAGATTGGCACCGGGATGGGGCGCACCGGCATCCACCCGCGCCGCGTCGAGGAGTACCTCGGCAAGATCCCGCGCAACGTGGTGGTGGACGGGATCTACACCCACTTCTCCGCGGCCGACACCGACGACGGGTACACCCACGAGCAGCTGCGCTCCTTCAACCGCGCCGTGGAGGCGGCGCGCGCGCTCTCGCCCACCATCCGCCACGTCCACGCCGCCGCCTCCAACGCGCTGCTCAACTACCCCGAGTCGCGCTTCAACCTGGTCCGCCCGGGCCTCATCATGTACGGCTACCCGAGCGCGGAGGACACCCTCGAGCGCATTGAGCTGCGCCCAGTGGCGAGCCTCAAGTCCCGCATCACCTTCATCAAGGAGGTCAAGGAGGGCACCAGCATCGGCTACGGCCGCAGCTTCGTGACCACCCGCCCGACCGTGGTGGCGACGGTGCCCATCGGCTACGCCGACGGCCTGCGCCGCACCTTCTCCAATGGCTGGCCGGTGCTGGTGCGCGGCCGCAAGGCCCCGATCATCGGCAAGATCTGCATGGACAGCTTCATGGTCGACGTGACCGATCTCGCCGATGCCGCCCTCGGCGACGAGGTGGCGATCTGGGACAACGAGCACATCACCCTCGACGATCTCGCTCGCAAGTGCGACACCATCTCCTACGAGATCCTCTCCCAGGTGGGCGAGCGCGTGCCGCGCTGCTTTGTCTAGCTGCACCCTGCCCTCGCCCCTGGGGCCGCTGGAGGTGAGCGCCTGGGGCGGGGCGATCCGCGCGCTGCGCTTCGCCCCCCCGGGCGCCCTGGCCGTGGAGCCGCCCCCCAGGGA
>JAILEI010000169.1 GCA_024688225.1 Succinivibrionaceae bacterium | reverse complement strand
CCCCTGGCCTCCAAGCCGGTGATGGAGGGCAAGGCGCTCCTCTTCAACCGCTTTGCCGACATCAATGCCATCGACATTGAGGTCAAGCATGACACGGTTGATGAGTTCATCAAGACTGTGGAGTGCATCGCCGATACCTTTGGCGGCATAAACCTCGAGGACATCAAGGCCCCCGAGTGCTTCGAGATTGAGCGTGAGCTCATCAAGCGCTGCCACATCCCCATCTTCCATGACGACCAGCACGGCACCGCTATCGTCACTTGCTCGGGCATCCTCAATGCCCTGCAGCTGCAGGGCAAGCGCCTTGAGGACTGCAAGGTGGTGTGCGTGGGCGCGGGCGCAGCCGGCATTGCCTGCTCAGACCTGCTGGTGGCCTCGGGCGCGAACAAGAAGAATTTCTTCATGTGCGACCGCCACGGAGTGATCCGCTCGGATCGTCCCCAGTGGAACAATGGTGAGAAGCCCCGCTACATTAATGACGCTGGCCCCAAGACCCTGCAGGAGGCAATGGACGGCGCCGATGTGCTGCTCGGTGTCTCCGGGCCGGGCCTCATCAACGAGGCAGAGGTGCGCGCGATGGCCCCCAAGGCGGTGATTTGCGCCTGCTCGAACCCGGATCCTGAGGTGCAGCCTGAGCTGGTGAAGTCGGTCCGCCCGGACATCATCATGGCGACCGGCCGCTCTGACTACCCCAACCAGATCAACAATGTGCTCTGCTTCCCTTACCTGTTCCGCGGCGCGCTTGATGTCAGGGCCACCTGCATCAACACTGAGATGAAGCTGGCGGCGATGAACGCCTTGCGCTTGCTGGCCCAGGAGCCGGTCCCGCCTGAGGTGGTAAAGGCTGCCGAGGTTGATCACCTGGAGTTTGGCCCTGACTACATCATTGCCAAGCCGATGGATCCGCGCCTCAAGAAGCAGGTTTCCCGCGCGGTTGCCGAGGCGGCGGTGAAGAGTGGGGTGGCCCAGATCCCGCTCCCTGACCACTACATGGAGTAAGGGGGAACTTTCCTCCATGGGGCCCAGCGCGGGAATCCGCGCTGGGCCCTTGCTTTTAGGGGGAGCGCCCTTGGATCAGCGGCGCCTCAGCACACAGATGGTCTCAAGGTGTGGGGTGTAGGGAAACTGGTCGAAGAAGCCGAGGCGGGCGACCTTATGGGTGCGGCTGAGGACGGCAAGATCCTCCCTCAGCGCCTCATGCCCGCAGGAAACGTAGATCACGGTGCCAAAACGGGCGGTAAAGGCCCGGGCCTCCTCGCTGCGCAGCCCTTGCCGCGGGGGATCGATGAACAGGGTGCCAATGCCCAGATCCGCGACATTGATCCCCGCCTCCTGAAGGCGGCGGAAAGGCCGCACCCCATCCAGGGCTTGCTGGGTCTCCTGTGCGGAGAGGCGCACCAGTGACACATTCCCCACCTGGTTCATCTGCAGGTTTTCCTGGGCATTGACGGTTGCCTCGCGGGAGACCTCGGTGGCCAGCACCCGAGGAAACAGTGGGGCAAGCGCCACGGTGAAGGTTCCGCTTCCGCAATAGAGCTCCAGCAGGTTGCCCTCCCCGAGGTCACGCGCCGCGGACTGTGCAAAGGCAAGCATGCGCTCGCACACCCCGGCATTGGGCTGGGTGAAGGATCCCTCCACCTGTACCAGGCGATAGGTTTCGCCCCCCACCTCATAGCGCTCGGTGAGGCGATCAATGTCCAGGACCAGGTGCTGGTTGCGCGCCCGGGCGGTCAGGTGTGCCCTGATCCCGCGATCACGCAGCTGCCCCTGCAAAATGGTTGCCGCGGCATGCCAGCCTGCCTCCACCAGCTGCCGGTGGTAGATGAGGCTAATGATCATTTCCCCGTCCTGGACGGCGAGGAAATCCACCTCAAAAAGCCGCCTTGACAGCTCGCTGGACTGGGGCAGCAATTCACGGAGGGCGCCCATGGCTGCGTTGATGGGCAGTGAGGCGGCCCTGAAAGTGTTCACTTCCACAAAGGGGCTTTCCCCGCGTGGGTGGGGGCGGGGGCGGAACATTACAAAGCCGAGGCGGTCCCCTGACCAGCGCACCCCGAGCTCGAGCCGCATGCGGAAGAACTCCGGCGCTGAGGGGAAGGCTTGGGGCTCAGGAAGCGGTGCCACCTCAGCAAGCGATGACCAGACCTGGGCCGCCTTTTCCTCAAGGTAGGCCCCGTACCGGCCAGGGTCGGTGGTGTAGAGCAGGTAGGGGAGCATGCAGGCTTTCCTCCGGGGTCATGATTGCCGTGGTTCCATGGTCGGGCGCCATCTTAGCACAGGGGCGGCTTTGACCTTTGGGTCGCCATCCACTAAACTGCCGCCATGTCAGGGGGGTGACTGGTGTCAGGGATGGTTGGCGCCTCAGGGCGTGTGCTCTTCTATGACTCGGGGATTGGCGGGCTGTCGGTGCTGGGCGCCGTGCGGCGGCGCTGCCCGGGCCTCTGCTTTTCCTACCTTTTTGACCATGAGGGCTTTCCCTATGGGGAGCTGACTGAGCGGGAGGTGGTGGACCGCTGTGTGCGCAACCTCACCTCCATGGTCTCAAGGGACCGCTTCGCACTGGTGGTGGTGGCGTGCAATACGGCAAGCACGGTTGCCCTGCCTGAGCTCAGGCGCTGCCTGGACCTGCCGGTGGTGGGCGTGGTCCCTGCGGTTAAGCCGGCGGCAAGGCTCAGCAGGCTCCGGCGAATCGGGCTTTTGGCCACCCATGGCACCATTTCCCGGGGCTATACCCAGGAACTGATTTCACGATTTGCCAGTGGCTGTGAGGTGATTTCGGTGGGCTCGGCCCGGTTGGTGGAACTGGCCGAGGCCAAGTTGCGCGGGACAGTGCCTGATCCTGGTGAAATCAGCGCAGAGATCTCACCGTTTCTCTCCCCTGATGGTTCCCCGAGGGTCGATGTGCTGGTGCTCGGGTGCACCCATTTCCCATTTCTCGCCCCTGAGATTGGCACGATCCTGCCTGGGGTGAGACTGCTTGACAGTGGCGATGCCATCGGGCGGAGGGTGGCAGGGCTGCTGCCCCAGGATGCGGGGTGCAGCGAGGTTGCGGCTGGGGATCGCGCCCATTATGTTGGGGAGATGCCGGAGCAGGCGCGATCGCAATATTCAGGCATTTTCTCAGGCCTGGGGTTTGTGTCATGTGAGCGCTTTGTCCCATAACCGGGCATAGGCGCATATTTTCCCCTTTCCTGCCCTGGTGGAAACGATCCTGCCAACCCTGCGCAGTGAAAAAACTCAAAAATGGTTTGACACGGCGGGGGTTTGGGCTAGAATAGGCGCCTGTCGCCCCACCGGGGCGGCATGCGGCGGCCCAGCGCCACCGCGCGCGCTTTGAAAATGGAAGTCCAAGGACAGTCTGTGTGGGCCCCCGGCTGGAAGCCGGGGGACGGCAGGCCCGCGCCGCGGCCCCGTCGGGGGGCCG
>JAILEI010000140.1 GCA_024688225.1 Succinivibrionaceae bacterium | reverse complement strand
ACTGCCTCGCCGTCCGCGGCGGCCTCGCCCTCCCCATCGGCTGGCTCATCGGCCGCCGGGGCCACGCTGTGCTCCGAGTAGAACTTGTCGAGGACCTTGAGCTCCTTGTTGAGCTGGTCGAGGCGCACGTAGCCGCTGTCGCCCATCTTGTCGTTCATGAACTCCTGAATCCCCCCGAGGAGTTTCATGGACTCGGTGCACAGGGCGTGCTGGGCCTCGATCTGGTCCAGCCCGACCGACATCATCTCAGCGTTGATGATGTTGCTGTCCACGGTCTTGTCGGCGGCCTCGAGCGCGCCCTGGGAAATGAGCAGGTCGCGCAGGGTGTAGGGGAGGCGGTCCACCAGCTTGGAGCCGCGCAGGCGGTTGATGAACTGGATGGGATCGTTGTAGGCACCGTCCTGCGGGGAGATCATGCTGATCACGTTGACCCGCTCGGTGGGATCGTTGTCATCGTCGGGATCGAGCTGCGGGTAGACGGTATCCCACATCTCGGTGACGAGGTAGCTCAGGAACCTCAGGCTGCGGGCGAGGCCGGGAAGGCCGTCGATGGCGGTGTTGGCGATGGTGAGGTAGCAGCCGACGCGCAGGTCGCGGGTGCGGTCGCACAGCTTCTCGCAGTTGGCGCGCAGCGCGCGCCAGTCAGGATCCTTGCCTTCCACCAGCGAGTCGCCCATCTGCTGGTCAGGGGTGCCGGTGGCCAGGGTCTCGAGATCCATGTACATGGGATCGTACTCGAGGTTCTCACCCGCGGGGCTGTCCCCGGGGAGGGGGGCCATCAGGGCCTGGATGTCTTCATCTGTCATGGGTGGAAAATGAGCCTATCTTGTTGACTTGCGTTTTGCCTGCAGGGCGCCAGCACTAACCGGCCATCCTGCATTGCAGTATCTCGAAAATTCTATTACAACGCCCTCGGCATTTCAAAAAAAAGCGGCAAAATCCACGCTGGGTCACAATTTTTTGGTCAGCCGGGCTGCTTGCTGGAAACGGCGTCGCGCAGTGACTTGGCAAAGCGCTGCATCATCTGGTTGGGGTAACCAACCTCGATGTCGCGGTTGTTGCCCACCGCGCCGCGGTCGACCACCTGGCGGGCGCTCAGCCAGCCCGACTGCAGCAGCACGGACATCTCGCGGAGGGCGGGTTCCGCGGGCCGCACCGAGATGTCGAACGAGGAGATGCGGTCGGTGCCCAGCTCGTCCTTGTGCGCCAGCACGTAGCGGATGAAGGACTTGGGGACGCGATCCTCGCCCTCGCCGCCCTCGAGCAGCCAGAAGTTGCGGAACTTGGCCTCGGGCTCGGACAGGAACCTCATCACGCAGGTGGGGTAGAGGGCGAAGTTGATGCCGTCGGTTGAGTAACCTCCATAGTTCGCGACGATGCGGTCGGCGAGCTCCTCCTGCTGCTTCTGGGTCACGGCGCTGAAGGGGACCTTGTGGATTTTGGCAGCCTGGAGGCGCAAGGGCACCCGCAGGCTGCCCAGCAGCTCATCACGGGTGAAGCCAAAGAGGCGCGCCTTGGCGGCGGTGCGGTTGAGATCGCTGATCACCGATCCAAAGAGCTCTGAGGCATACCAGTCGGAGAGGCCGGTGACGAAGACGAAGCGCAGCAGGTTCTGCTTGCGCTCGACCCCCTTGAAGAAGTAGTGGAGGGCGTTGCGCAGCTTGAAGTGCTCCTGGGCGTCATGGACCAGGGCCAGGAGCGGGGAGTCATAGTTGTTGATGAGCAGCACCAGCTTGGAGTGCGGGGGGATCTGCGACACCAGGTGGTCGAACACCAGGTCGGGCATCACCTGCTCGGCCGAGGGCTGGTAGCCCAGGGACACCTCGATGTCGCGCAGCAGGTTGCAGAACTTGACGCGGAAGATGGCGGCCTTGCGGAAGCACAGCGTGCCGAGGTCGAGGCTGATGACCACGTTGTCGGTGGGGTGCTGCCACTCGCCGGTGGCGTAGGTGCCCTCCGCGAGGCCCTCGGCGGCGCCATGGGAGTAAAGGTGGGCCAGGGTGGAGATGGCCATGCGCCTCCCGAACCCGCAGGGCGAGGACAGGAAGGCGCCCAGGTTGTGCGTGGTGATGTCGCAGAGGACCTGGGTCTTGTCAACGTAAATCATCTTGGCCTCGCGCAGCTGCGCGAAGCCATGGCAGTCGGTAGGCAGGAGGCCGGCGCTTTGCTCAGTCATGGGCGCCGGTTGCATTGCCCTTGGCGGCAGCCAGCCGCTCGGCGCGCTTGCAGGCGGCGGCGGTGAGCAGCACGTCGGTGGAACTGTTGAGCGCGGTCTCCGCGGAGTCCTGGAGCACGCCGATGATGAAGCCGATGCCCACCACCTGCATGGCGATGTCATTGCCAATGCCGAACAGCGAGCAGGCGAGCGGGATGAGCATCAGGGAGCCGCCGGCGATGCCGGAGGAACCGCAGGCGCAGAGCACCGAGACGATGCACATCAGGAAGGTGGACATGAGGTCGACCTGGATGCCCAGGGTGTTGACCGTGGCCATGGTCATGATCACGATGGTGACACCGGCGCCGGCCATGTTGATGGTGCAGCCCAGGGGAATGGAGATGCTGTAGGTCTCGCGCGGCAGCTTCAGGTCCTCGCACAGCTGCAGGTTGACCGGGATGTTGGCCGCCGAGGAGCGGGTGAAGAAGGCGGTCACGCCGGACTTGGTGACACAGGTGAAAATGAGCGGGAAGGGGTTTTCGCGGATCACGAGGTAGACCAGCACCGCATTGAGCACGAAGGCGATGATCGCGATGGTGATCACAATCACCATCACCACGTGGAGGTAGTTGAGCAGGTTGGAGAACCCGCCGTCCTGGGTGCAGGAGGAGTAGACCAGGCCCATCACGCCCAGCGGGGCGAAGCGGATCACGATCCTCACCACCCCGGACACGCACTCGGAGAGGTCGTCGAGCACGCGCTTGGTGTTGTCATGGGCGACACGGAACATCAGGCCGAAGGCCACGGCCCAGACCAGGATGGCGATGTAGTTGCCGCTGATCAGCGCGCTGATGGGGTTCTGGACTGCCTGGTTGATGAAGTTGAGCAGCACCACCGAGACGGTCTGGGGGCTCTCTATGCCCTCGACCTGCTGGGCAAGCTCCGAGAAGGTGGAGGGGAAGAGGTAGCTCATGGTGAGCGCGGTCGAGCCGGCGATCAGCATGTCGATGAAGTACAGGTAGAGCACCGTCTTCATGTTGTTGGGCTGCCCGCGGGTGTGGCGGGCGATGGCCGCCGCGACCAGCACGAAGACCAGGATCGGGGCCAGGGCCTTCAGCGCGCTGACGAAGATGCGCCCGAAGGTGGGGATGACGGAGGTGTCATGGGGGTAGACGATGGCAATGAGGATGCCGATCACCAACCCGATGACAATCTGCATGATGAAGGGCACGCGGTTGAACGCTCGGTAGAGGGCCGAGTCGGTTTTCACTGGTTCTAGCATGGTGGACTCCTGGTTGGACTGCACCAATTATATGGCATTGGGGG
>JAILEI010000084.1 GCA_024688225.1 Succinivibrionaceae bacterium | reverse complement strand
TTGCTAGGCAGCCATCGCCTTGATCCGGGCGGAGAGGCGGCTCTTGTGCCTCGCGGCCTTGTTCTTGTGGATAAGGCCGTGGCAGGCGGCGCGCTCGAGCACGCTGTCGGCCAGCTTGAAGGCCTCCTGGGCCTTGGCCTTGTCACCTTCCTTGATGGCAAGGAGAACTTTCTTGACCAGGGTGCGCATCTTCGAGCGGGCGGCGGCATTGCGCTGGCGGGCCTTCTCGTTCCGCAGGACACGCTTCTTAGCAGACTTGATGTTAGGCACGGATTGCTCCTGTTGATTTCCTGTGACAACCGCCGTCCCCACCTTGGGCGGCGGCGCTAAGTGCGACATTCTAGCAAATGGGGCGGGGCTTTTGAACAGGCAGGGGACATTTTTTTGCCGCGCCGCCATGGCGGGGGCGCCCATTTCCCCCGCGCATGCAAGGCCCTTTTTTACTATAATGTGCGATTACTTTGGAGACGGCCAGGGCGGGCAGTTGGATGCGGCTTTTGCGACATTTTAGCGACTATGCGCCACAGGGCCGCCTCGCCATCGCCATTGGCAACTTTGACGGCTTCCACCTCGGGCACCAGCGCATCGTCGCCACGATGCGCGAGGGCGCCCGGGAGCTGGGGCTCACGCCCGCGGTGATGTGCTTTGAGCCCCAGAGCAATGAGTACCTCGGGCCGGGCGTGGCGCGGCTCTACACCCTGCGCGACAAGCTGAGCGCCTTTAGGGGCGCCGGGGTGGAGCTGGTGGCCTGCCCGCGCTTTGGCCCTCGGCTGTGCGCCATGGACGGCGCGGACTTTGCCCAGGGGATCCTGGCCTCGCGCCTGCGCGCCGCGCTGGTGGTGGTGGGCGAGGACTTCCGCTTTGGCAAGGGCGGCCGCTGCGGCATCGATGAGATGCGCCGCCTCGGGCAGGCGGCGGGGATCGGGGTGCGGGTGGTGCCGCCCCTGGCCTGCCGGGACGGGGAGCGGATCTCGAGCACCCGCATCCGCGAGTGCCTGCGCCAGGGCGACCTGGAGGCGGCGGGGCGGATGCTTGGGCACCCTTACGCCATCCTCGGGCGCGTGGCCCGGGGGCGGGGGCAGGGGGCGGGCCTGGGGTACCCCACCGCCAACGTGCCGCTGCGCCGCGCCATCAGCCCCGTGCAGGGGGTTTACGCAGTGTGGGTCGACACCCCCCACGGCACCTTCGGGGGCATGTGCGACGTGGGGACGCGCCCCAGTGTGGCGCCCGCGCGGCCAATGGCTCTGGAGGCGCACCTGTTTAACTTCTCGGGCAGCCTCTACGGCGCCGAGATCAGGATTACTTTTGTCAGGCGCCTGCGCGGCGAGGAGGCCTTCCCCTCCCTGCAGGCCCTCAGGGATGCCATCGCGCGCGACGCGCTGGCGGCGCGCTCGGCCCTCGGCGGGGCCGGCGCCAACGGTTTTTGCAACTAACAGGACTAGACATGGCTGACTACAAGCAGACGCTCAACTTGCCCACCACTGACTTCCCGATGCGCGGCAACCTCGCCAAGCGCGAGCCCGAAATGCTCGAGGGCTGGGAGGCGCGCGGGCTTTACCAGAAGATCCGCGAGGCGCGCGCGGGGCGCGACCAGTTCATCCTCCATGACGGCCCGCCCTATGCCAACGGCAACATCCACATCGGGCACGCCATCAACAAGGTGCTCAAGGATGTCATCGTCAAGTCCAAGACCCTCTCTGGGTATGACTGCCCCTATGTCCCCGGCTGGGACTGCCACGGCCTGCCCATCGAGCTCAAGGTCGAGGGCCTCATCGGCAAGCCCGGGGTGAAGGTGGACGCCGCCGAGTTCCGCCGCGAGTGCCGCAAGTACGCCAAGTCCCAGATTGAGAACCAGCGCCGCGACTTCAGGCGCCTCGGGGTGCTCGGGGACTGGGATCACCCCTACGTCACCATGGACTACAAGACCGAGGCCGACACCCTGCGCGCCCTGGGGGCGGTGATCAAGAACGGCCACTTCGTGCGCGGCTTCAAGCCGGTCTACTGGTGCATGGACTGCCAGTCGGCGCTCGCCGAGGCCGAGGTCGAGTACTACGACATCAAGTCCGACTCCATCTACGTGCGCTTTGCCGCGGTTGACGAGGCCGCCATTGAGGGCATCTTCGGTGGCAAGGGGCAGGGCAAAATCTCCTGCCTGATCTGGACCACCACCCCGTGGACCCTGCCCGCCAACCAGGCGATCTCGCTCAACGAGCGCTTTGAGTACGCGCTGGTGCAGGCCGGGGAGGAGCGCCTGATCATGGCCGCCGACCTGGTGGACACCGTCTGCAAGGAGACCGGCATCGAGTCGTATGAGGTGCTGGGCCGCGCCAATGGCCGCGCCCTGGAGCTCAGGCTGTTCCGCCACCCCTTCCTCGACAAGGAGGTGCCGATCATCCTCGGCGACCACGTCACCCTCGACGCCGGCACCGGCTGCGTGCACACCGCCTCGGGCCACGGCACCGACGACTACGCGGTGGCGCAGCGCTACCACATCGAGGTGGAGTGCCCGGTGGGACCGGACGGCTGCTTCAAGGAGGACGTGCCCTTCTTCGCGGGCATGCATGTCTTCAAGGCCAACCCGGAGGTCATCAGGGTATTAAGGGAGCGCGGGGCGCTGCTCTACGCCACCACCTTCACCCACAGCTACCCGCACTGCTGGCGCCACAAGCACCCGGTGATCTTCCGCGCCACCACCCAGTGGTTCATCACCATGGACGGCCAGGGCCTCAGGCAGAAGGCGCTCGATGAGATTGGCAAGGTGCGCTGGATCCCCGACTGGGGCGAGAACCGCATCCGCGCCATGGTCTCGCAGCGCACCGACTGGTGCATCTCGCGCCAGCGCACCTGGGGCATGCCCTGCGCGGTGCTCATCAACCGCGAGACGGGCGAGATCCACCCCCGCACCCCCGAGCTCATCGAGAAGGTCGCCAAGGCGGTGGAGCAAGAGGGCATCCAGGCCTGGTGGGACATGGACGTCGCCGACCTCATCGGCCCTGAGGAGGCGAAACTTTATTACAAGGATCCCAACACCCTCGACGTGTGGTTTGACTCGGGCTCGACCCACTTCAGCGTGGTCGCCCAGCGCCCGGAGTTCCACCACGGCGCGGATCTCTACCTCGAGGGCTCGGACCAGCACCGCGGCTGGTTCATGTCCTCGCTGATGCTCTCGGTGGGCATGACCGGCAGCGCGCCTTACCGTGAGGTGCTCACCCACGGCTTCACGGTCGACGAGAAGGGCCGCAAGATGTCCAAGTCCCTGGGCAACGTCATCGCCCCGCAGGAGGTCATCGACCGCCTCGGCGCCGACGTGCTGCGCCTGTGGATTGCCTCGACCGACTACACCGGCGACATCGCGGTCTCCGAGGAGATCTTCAAGCGCGCCTCGGACTCCTACCGCCGCGTGCGCAACACCATCCGCTTCCTGCTCGCCAACCTCTCGGGCTTTGACCCCGAGCGCGACATGGTGCCCTTTGGTGAGATGGTCGAGCTGGACCGCTGGGCGGTCTCGCAGGCGCTGCGCACCCAGGAGGAGCTGCGCGCCGACTACGACAACTACGACTTCCACCTGGTGGTCAAGGCACTGATGCGCTTCTGCTCCATCGAGATGGGCTCCTTCTACCTCGACATCATCAAGGATCGCCAGTACACCGCCAAGGCCGACAGCCTGGCGCGCCGCTCCTGCCAGAGCGCGCTCTACCACATCGCCGAGGCGCTGGTGCGCTGGATTGCCCCGGTGCTCTCCTTCACCGCCCAGGAGGCCTGGGAGGCGCTGCCGGGCAAGCGCGACGAGTTTGTCTTCACCGCCACCTGGTACGAGGGCCTTGAGGCGCTGCCTGAGGGCAGTGACTTCTCGCACGCCTACTGGGAGCGCATCCTCGCCTTCCGCGACGAGGCCAACCGCGCCATCGAGTCCGCCCGCGCCCAAGGCACCATCGGCGGCTCGCTTGAGGCCGATCTCGACATCTACGCCGACGGGGAGCTGCGCGGCGATCTCGCGCGCCTTGGCGATGAGCTCAAGTTCGTGCTCATTACCTCAAGCGCCACCTTGATGGACGGCGCGGCCCCAGAGGGCGCGCTGCGCCCTGAGGGCAGCGCGGCGGCCTTTGTGGTCCGGCGCTCCAGCGCGCAAAAGTGCGTGCGCTGCTGGCACTATGAGCCGGGGGTGGGGGCGTCAGCCGAGCACCCGGGCCTGTGCCCGCGCTGCCTTGAGAACCTGGCCGCGGGCGAGCGGCGCAGGTTCGCCTGATGCGCCCTGGCCCTGGGGGGAGCGGGCTTGCCTACCTGCCCCTGAGCCTTTTGGTGGTGGCCCTCGACCAGGCCACCAAGTGGCTGGTGATGTGGCTCATCGACTACGGCACGGCGGGGATTGAGATCCTGCCCTGCTTCAACCTGGTGCATGTCTACAACGAGGGGGCGGCCTTCAGCCTGCTCGCCTCGGTGGGCGGCTGGCAGCGCTGGCTGTTCGTGGGCATCGCCGTGGTGATCTCGCTGGGCTTCGTGGCGCTGCTCTGGCGCACCCCGCGCACCCAGCGCCTCTTCTGCATCTCCGCGGCGCTGTTCGTGGGCGGGGCGCTGGGCAACCTCATCGACCGCCTGGCCCTGGGGCACGTGGTGGACTTCCTGCTTTTCTACCTGCGCACTGACTCGGGGGTGTGGTCCTACCCCGCCTTCAATGTCGCGGACATCGCGGTCTGCGTGGGCGCGGGGCTGCTGGTGCTCTCCTCCTTCCTTGGCAATGGCAAGCGGGCGGGGGGCGCGTCATGAGCTTTACCGTGGTGCTGGCGCAAAGCCGCGGCATGTGCGCGGGGGTGGATCGGGCGATCCGCACCGTGCGCGAGGCGCTGCGCCGCTTCGGTCCCATCTACGTGCTGCACGAGGTGGTGCACAACCACCATGTGGTCGAGGATCTGCGCAAGGAGGGCGCCACCTTTGTCGAGGATCTCAATGAGATCCCCGCGGGGGCGGTGACCATCTTCTCCGCGCACGGGGTGGGACTTGACACCATCGACCAGGCCCGCGCGCGCGGCCTTAGGGTCATCGACGCCACCTGCCCGCTGGTGGAGCGCATCCACCAGAAGATCCGCGCCGCGGCCGCCGCGGGGCGCGACGTGGTGATGATCGGCCACGCCGGGCACCAGGAGGTGCAGGGCAGCGTGGGCCAGTACCGCGGCCCGGGCGGGGCGGTGCATGTCATCTTCTCGCCCGAGGATGTGGCGGGGCTGCGCCTCGGGCCAAACGGCGCGATGTTCGCCACCCAGACCACCCTCGCCTACGCCGAGACCGCCCGCACCGTGGCGGCGCTGCGCGAGCGCTACCCTGAGATCGACGGCCCGCGCGCCGATGACACCTGCTTTGCCACCCAGCACCGCCAGGCCGCGATCCGCGACCTCGCGCGCGACTGCCCGCTGGTGCTCATCGCCGGATCGAAAAACTCCTCGAACTCCAACCGGCTGCGCGAGGTCGCGCAGCTGCATGGCGCCACCGCCCACCTCATCGAGGACGAGACGGAGATCGACCCCGCCTGGCTGCTCGGCGCCACGCGGGTGGGGGTGAGCGCGGGGGCCTCGGTGCCAGAGTACGTGGTCGACGGGGTGCTTCGCTTTCTCAGGGAGCGGGGCGGCCTCGGGCCAGAGATTATGGGGGAGGCGCAGGACGAGCCGTCCTTCCGCCTGCCCCGCGGACTTACGGAATTGCCAACTACCAGTGAGGAAAGTAAATGAAGTTCTCCACCCAAACCATCCATGGCGGCTACCAGCCCGGCAACGGCGAGCCCTCGCAGCTGCCCATCGCGCAGAGCACCACCTTCAAGTATGACAGCACCGCCGACGTGGCGGCGCTGTTCGACCTCTCCAAGGCCGGGTTCTTCTACACCCGCCTCGGCAACCCGACCACCGACGCGGTGGAGCGCAAGCTCGCCGCCCTCGAGGGCGGGGTGGGGGCGATGCTCACCTCCTCGGGGATGGCCGCGACGCTCATCACCATCCTCACCATCGCCAAGTGCGGCGAGCACGTGATCTCCACCTCGAGCATCTACGGCGGGACCTTCAACCTCTTCGCGGTGACCCTCAAGCGCATGGGCATCGAGGTGACCTTCATCGACCAGAACGCCGATGACGCCACCATCAATGCCGCCTTCCGCGACAACACCCGCCTGGTGTTCGCCGAGACCCTCGCCAACCCGGCGCTCGACCTGCTCGACATCAGCCGCATCGCGCGGATCGCCCACGAGCACGGCCTGCCGCTGGCCATCGACAACACCTTCCCCACCCCGTACCTGTGCCGCCCGATTGAGTTCGGCGCGGACATCGTGGTGCACTCGACCACCAAGTACCTCGACGGCCATGGGGTGCAGGTGGGCGGCGCGATTGTCGACAGCGGCAAGTTCAACTGGTCCAACGGCAAGTTCCCGGAGTTCACCACCCCGGATCCCTCCTACCACGGCTTAGTCTACGTGGACGCCTTCCATGAGGCGGCCTTCATCGTCAAGGCGCGCGCGCAGATGATGCGCGACCTTGGCTGCAGCCAGACCGCCCAGGGCGCCTTCTACCTCAACCTCGGCATCGAGACGCTGCCGCTGCGCATGGAGCGCCACTCAAGGAACGCCCTCGAGGTGGCGCGCTACCTCGAGCGCCATCCCAAGGTGCAAAGCGTCAAGTACCCGGGCCTGGAGTCCTCGCCCGATCACGCCCTGGCGCAGAAGTACCTGCGCGAGGGGATGTGCAGCGGGGTGCTGTCGCTCATCTTAAAGGGCGGGCGCGAGGCGGGGGTGGTCTTCATTGACCATCTCAAGCTGGTGCGCCTTGAGGTGCATGTTGCCGAGGTGGCGAGCTGCACGCTGCACCCGGCGAGCTCGACCCACCGCCAGCTGACCGATGAGCAGCTGGAGGCGGCGGGGGCGCCCGCGGGCCTGGTGCGGCTGTCGGTGGGCATCGAGGACGTCGAGGACATCCTCGCCGACCTCGAGCAGGCGCTCAGCTTCGCCTAGCGGGTGGAGAGCGGCTTGTAGGCGCGCCGCGGGCCGCTCTCGATCTGGAAGTAGCCGGCGTTGGTCCTGATGCTGGTGAGGTTGAAGGTGAGGATCTCCCCCGCCTTCTCCCCATTGCAGGTGAGGGGCTGGCGATCGGTGATGCGGTCGGTGACGTTGTGCCCGCTGAGCGTGGCGCGGAAGCGCTCCGGGAAGCCGATGGTGACGGTCTTCACGATCCCGTGCGAGGAGCTGAGGATCAGGAAGTCAAAGGGGGCCTTGGGATGGTCCCGGACCTCTGCGTAGCGCTGGCACACCTCGTCCTTGGTGACGGCCAGGGCGCCCTGCGGCGCCACGGCAAGGCCCAGCGCCACGGCAATCATCAGTCGCTCCAAGACATGCATGCTCACCCCCGCAATCAACAGTCCTGACATTCTACCAAAATTGGGGCCGCGCCCGCCGTGCGCGCGGGCGGCGCGGAAAAAACGCGGGCGGCGACCCTGCGATGTTGGATAATGGTGCGTGTCCTGCGGCAAGGGACGCACCGAGGCGACGCAGTACCTGGAGGTTGAAATGCATTCCTACAAGAAAGGCCTTTTGTGGAGCGGGCTGGCCATGGGCCTGGCCCTGGGCGGGTGCGCGGGCGCCGGCACGCCAGCGGGCAAGGTCACCTATGCCTCCGCGGAGAGCTTCATGCTGGACCCGGTGGCCAAGACCAACATCTATGAGACCCCGTTTTCCATCAGCCTGCCGGTGGAGCTGCTCGTCACCGTGGAGCAGGTGAGCGAGGAGGGGGTGCAGATCGCAAGGAAAATGGCCGATGGCACGCGCGGCAAGCGCAAGCCCATCAACGTGACCAAGCGCGGCGACGGCACCTTCTCCATCATCGATGGCAACCGCACCTACACCATGATGCGGGGTGACGGGGCGAGGACGCTGCCGGTGGTGATCTCCTTCCCCTACACCAAGGACGTGAAGGACGCCTCGGAGCTGATCCGCAAGAACGAGCTGGCGCGGGGGCAGTTCACCACCAAGGCTGAGGAGTTCCGGCAGGCGCTCGGCGGCGCGCTGGAGCTCTCCGAGGGACTGCCCAGCCTTGGCGAGGTGGAGGCGCGCAATAAGGCGCAGTTCCAGGGCAACCCGGGCGGGGTGACCGACATCCTCAACGGGCGGCTGGTGCTCTGCAGCGCCGCGGACATGGGGCGGGCGATTGCCTACGCCAAGGGCCGGCGCGACCTGATGGCCATCGATGACCGCTGGGCCACCCAGGCCGAGGATGGCAGCATGGACGCCATTGCCTACTTGGTGATGGACAATGCGGTGGTCGGGCAGTTGCGGATCACCTGCCCTGAGCTCCTCGCGGTGGGTGACATCGCCGACTGCCTGCAGGGCTTTGTCTCTGGGCAGGCGGGCAACCATAAGCTGCGCAAGGTGGTTCGCCGGGTGGCCGCGGCCAAGCGGCAGGTCATCCGCGCCGCGGCGGCTGGAAAGGGTGAGGCGGTTGACGCCCTCCGCCCGCAGTTCCTGGCCATCGGCGCCGGCCTTGCCAAGGCCAAGGACAAGCAGGCCGCGGAGCCGCTGGCCGCGCAGCTCGAGGCCCTCATCGCCGGGCTCTAGCCCTGCCCAAGATGGCGCGTGCGGCCACCCCTAGGGGTGGCCGCACCCTTTTGGGGGGGGGGCGGCAGGCCTAGCGCTTGCCGTGGTGGGTGTCCGCGGTGCACTTTTCCACCCCCCACTGAGGGTGATCCTTGAGGCACTGGCGGACGCGCGGATCCACCTCATGCTTGGCCCGGGGGCCTGGGCGGGGCGGCTGCGGGCGCTGCTCTTGCTGTGAAACTTGCTCATGGTGGTGCGCGGGGGGCAGCGGGGCGCACCCGGCGATGGCCAGCGCGGTGAGTGCCGCAATGCAGGTAGCTTTCATGCCTGATCTCCTCTCTTGCCTGTCATGGGCGCCAATGGTAGCCGCGCGGCACTTAGCGCCGCATTAGGGGGGCGCGGGCTGGTTCCTGGGATTTGCGTGGCCCTTGGGGCCGGCGGCCGCAAAAATGGTGGATAATGGGGACCAATTGGCCGCGGCCTGTTGCTGCGCCCCATAGTGAGGAGACAACCATGATTCCCTGTAACCCCAAGAAAAGCCTGCTGTGGATGGGCCTGGCCCTCTCCTTGGCCCTGGGCGGCTGCGCGGGTGGCGCCAACGCCCCAAGCAGCGCTGCCTACGGCAACGCGCAGGGCTTCCTGCTCGACCCGGTGGCCCAGGCGGGCATCCATGAGACCAACCAGTCCGTAAACCTGCCCACCGCGCTGCTGGTCCCGGTGGAGGGCGTGACCGCGGAGGGAGTCGCCAGCGCCAAGAAGCAGGTGGAACTGGCCGCTGCCGGGGTGGCGGGCAAGAGTGGGCCGATCAGTGTGGTCAAGCGCGGCGACGGGAACTTCACGGTCCTCGATGGCAGCCGCATGTTCACCTACCTCAAGCAGCAGGGTGCCAAGTCCGTCCCGGTGGTGGTCTCCTACCCCTACACCAAGGGCGCGGATACCATTGAGGAGCTGCTGGCGATGAACGAGGCCGCGAGGGCGGAGTTCACCGCCAAGGTCAAGGAGATCCAGCAGGCGGTGGGCGGTGAGATCCTGCTGCGCACGAAGCCCAAGGAGCTCAGCCGCATCAAGGAAAAGATTAAGGACAACTACGCTGGCAATGTGGGCGGGGTGACCGACATCCTCGCCGGGCGCCTCCTCATGGATGACGCCAAGGGGATCCTTGCGGCGCTTGACTACATCAAGGGCCGTGACGACATCGTCGCCTTCGAGGATCGCTGGAACGTGCCCCTGGAGTCTGGGTACCGGGACGTGGTGTCCTACCTCTACATGAAAAACGGCGTGGTGGGCGAGCTGCAGTTCTCCCACCGGGACATCATCGCCCTTGATGGCATCGACCACAAGCTCTATGAGTTCATCAGGAGCCATGGCGGCCGTGAGTACCAGCAGATCAACCGCCGCATCATCATTGCCAAGAAGCGCCTGATTGGCCTCGCGGCAGATGGGCAGGCGGCGCAGATCGACGTCGTTCGCGAGCAGCTGGGCGAGGTCTGCGGCAAGATTGCCAAGGCCAAGGACGCCAAGGCGGTGGAACCCCTGGTTGCGCAGCTCGAGGCGCTGGTCGCGAAGATCAAGTAGCGACCCTGTCCTTGGAAAGGG
>JAILEI010000037.1 GCA_024688225.1 Succinivibrionaceae bacterium | reverse complement strand
GCAGCGCTCCAGGTGCCTCAAGAAGCGGTGCCCCAGTCCCGCCCCCTCCGCGGCCCCCTCGATAAGTCCCGGGATGTCACAGACCACAAAGCTCTCGCCATCGCCGGCCCGCACTACCCCAAGGCTGGGCACCAGGGTGGTAAAGGGGTAGTCCGCAACCTTGGGACGGGCCGCGCTCACCGCGCGAATGAAGGTGGACTTGCCTGCATTCGGCAGCCCGAGCAACCCCACGTCGGCAGCGAGCAGCAACTCAAGGTCCAGCTCCCGGCGCTCACCCTCGGTGCCCATGGTGCGCTGCCGTGGCGCCCGGTTGGTTGAGCTCTTGAAATGGGTGTTGCCCAGGCCATGCCGCCCGCCCCGCGCCACGCACAGGGTCTGCCCCGCCTCGGTGAGATCGCCGATGACCTCGCCGGTCTCATGATCCCGGATCCTGGTGCCCACGGGCATGTGCACCACCACGTCCTCGCCCCGCGCACCGGTGCAGTCCGAGCTCATCCCGTTCTCACCGCGCCCTGCCTTGTAAAAGCGGGTGAAGCGGAAGTCGACCAAGGTGTTAAGGCTGCCATCGGCCAGGACCAGCACATGGCCACCGTCACCGCCGTCCCCGCCATCTGGCCCACCCTTGGGAATGTACTTCTCGCGGCGAAAGCTGACACAGCCATTGCCGCCATCGCCGGCCTCGACCTTGATTAAGGCCTCATCGACAAATTTCATGGCCCAGGATCTCCTAGGTGCAAAAGGGGGGCACCAGGCCCCCCAAGAAAAGCCGGGCCCCTCGTCGAGGGGCCCGGGCAGATGCGCAAGGCGCCCTTACTGGGCGGCTTCGGGCGCAACGATGTCCACGAACTTACGGCCCTTGGGACCGCGGGTCACGAAGCGGACCACGCCCTCAATCTTGGCAAACAGGGTGTCATCACGGCCAATGCCGACATTGACGCCCGGATGGAAGTGGGTGCCACGCTGGCGGACAATGATGCTGCCCGCGCTGACACTCTCGCCTGCATAACGCTTAACGCCCAGGCGCTGGCCCTGGGAATCGCGGCCGTTGCGAACGGAACCGCCTGCCTTCTTGTGTGCCATTCTTTGTTACCCCTAACAAGCAATGCCGGTGATCTTGAGATCGGTGTAGTACTGGCGGTGGCCGGTGACCTTCTGGTGGTGCTTGCGGCGACGGAACTTCACAATCTTGATCTTCTCGCCGCGGTGCCCACCCAGCACGGTGGCGGTGACCTTGGCGCCCTCAAGGTAGGGAGCGCCCACCTTGATGTTGTCGCCATCGGCAACGAGCAGCACCTTGTCAAGCTCGATGGTGCTGTCAGCGGCGGCGTCGATGAGCTCAACGCTGAGCACGTCGCCCTCGGAGACCTTGTACTGCTTGCCACCAGTAAAAATAACTGCGTACATGCTAAAAACCCCTTTTGTTTGCGGGCGACGCGCGCCGCAAAGAGAATTCATTGGCAACTGCCACCCTGGGGCGACAGCGGTTCGCTATTTTAACTGCTACGAAGAGCCACTTGCAAGGGCGGCCGCAAAATAAAAACCCCTGGCCACAAGGCCCCCGCCTCCCGCCCAGGCCAAGGCTATGCCATGGTGACGCCCCAAATGGTAGAATGCGCCCTCAGGTCCAAGGAGTATGGAATGGAAGATGCGCGGCAGATCCTAAAAGTCGAGCTTGGCGAGGTCAATGCCCTGCTGCAAGAGACCTTCTCTGGTGAGGGACTCGAGCGGCAGGTGGGCAGGATGTGCCAGGCCATCATCGCCGCGGGGGGCAAGCGGCTGCGCCCGCGCCTGGCGCTGCTCTGCGCCCATGCCCTGCCCCACTTTGACCCCCAGCGGCATGATGATCTCATCCGCGCCGCGGCCGCCTGCGAGCTGCTGCACAGCGCCACCCTCATCCATGACGATGTCATCGACCATGCCACGCTGCGCCGCGGCGTGCCCACCCTCAACGACACCTCGGGGAACCATGCCGCGGTGCTCGCGGGTGACTATATGTTCACCAGGATGTTCGAAACCGTCAAGGGCATGGACACCCCTGGACTGATCCAGGCCCTGAGCGGCACCCTCTCGACCTTGGTCGCAGGCGAGATTGAGCAGTTGCAAAGGGAGGGGGATCTCAGTCTCACCGAGGAAGACTACCTCGGCACGGTCTATGCCAAGACCGGGGCGCTCTTTGAGCTGTCCTGCACCTGCGTAGCCATCTCCATCAATGAGGATGACCGCCTGATCTCCGCCCTGGGCGCCTTCGGGCGCCACCTGGGCATTGCCTTCCAAATCATCGATGACCTGCTCGACTATGAGTCAAGCGAGCGCAGCCTGGGCAAGCCCGTCGGTGAGGATCTTGCCGACGCACGCATCACCTTGCCCCTCATCCTCGCCCGCAAGGCGCTGGGGGCGCAGGATCTGCCCCGCCTTGACGAGGCGGTGCGCAACGCCGATCTCCAAGCCACCCTCAGGTTCATCCACCACACCGGGGCGCCTGGGCAATGCCGCGCTCGCGCGCAGGAAGCAGTGGAAAAAGCAAAGGAAGCGCTTAGCGCGCTTCCTTCCTCGGTATGGGTACAGGAGCTTGCCAGGCTGGCGGATGACTCGCTCCTGAGGCAAAGCTAGGGACTAGGCGAAGACATCCTCAAGGAAGATGGTCTGGTCACGCTCCGGCCCAGTGGAGAGGATTGCCACCTTCACCCCGCAGAGTTCCTCGAGGCGGCGCACATACCGCTGGGCATTGGCCGGCAGCCTGGAGAAGTCCGTCACCCCAAAGGTGCTCTCCTGCCAGCCCGGCATGGTCTCGTAGACCGGCACCGCCCCCTCATAGTCAAAGGCCGCAAGGGGGGCGCGCTCCAGCGACTTGCCCGAGGCATCCTGGTAACCCACCCCGATCCGAATCTCCTCCATGCCATCAAGCACGTCAAGCTTCATCATGGCAAGGCCGGACAGCGAGTTGAGGAGGCAGGAGCGGCGCATGGCCGCGGCATCGAACCAGCCCACGCGGCGGGGGCGGCCGGTGACCGCGCCAAACTCATGCCCGCGCTGCCTGAGCGCCTCACCCTGCTCACCCAGCAACTCAGTGGGGAAGGGACCGCCCCCCACCCTGGTGGTGTAGGCCTTGCAGATCCCCAGCACCCGGTCCATGGCCAGGGGCCCCACCCCCGAGCCGGTGCAGCAACCACCCGCCACCGTGTTGGAGGAGGTCACATAGGGATAGGTACCGTGGTCGATGTCAAGGAAGGCACCCTGCGCCCCCTCAAAGAGCACGTTCTCGCCCTGCGCACGCGCCTTGGCCAGGGTGCCCGGCACATCGGCCGCCATCGCCAGGAGGCGATCCCGGAACCCCTCGATGGTGGCAAGCGTCTCCTCATAGCTGACCTCTGGCTCATGGTAGAACTCACGCAGCAGGAAGTTGCGGTAGTCCATGAGCGTGCGCAACTTATCGCGGAAGGCCGCCATGTCCTTGAGATCGCCCAGCCGCACCCCGCGGCGCGCCACCTTGTCCTCATAGCAGGGGCCGATGCCGCGGCCGGTGGTGCCAATGGCCCGCTTGCCGCGCAGCTTCTCCGCGCCATGGTCAGTCGCCGGGTGGACCGGCAGCAGCAAGGCGCAGGCCTCGGAGATGCCGATGCGACTCTCCGCACCCCGGAATCCCGCGTCCTCGAGTTCCTGCAACTCGCCAAAGAGCGCCTCCGGGCTCAGCACCACCCCACTGCCGATGAGGCAGGTGCACCCCTCATGGAGGATCCCGGAGGGCACCAGGCGCACCACCACC
>JAILEI010000186.1 GCA_024688225.1 Succinivibrionaceae bacterium | reverse complement strand
CATGGCCAGCAAGGTAAGGAGCAGCGCCATCAGGTAGGACAGGAGCGCCAGCGCCAGTGCCTCCAGCGCCACCATCGCCTGCATGCCCATCGTGGTGATCCCCATGATCCCAAGCGCCATGAAGGAGCGCATCCGAGCCTCCAGGGTCCTCAGCAGCAGCCCGCCCAGGGCCATGATCCCCCCCAGCGCCACCACTGCGGCAATCACCCAGAAAACCCGCGAGAGCACCGTGGCGATGGCCTTCATCTCCCCGATGCGCTGCCGCTCATCGTGCACCACCATGCCCCGCCCCTCAAGCAGTTGCGCTAGTGGCGCCACGTCATCAAGACCCCGGGCATAGATCCTGGCCTTGGCAAAGTGATCCCGCGCCGTGTTGGGCCTTGACCCGTCAGAGAGCAGCTGCGGCTCAAAGCCATCCTTGTAGTCCTCAATGGCAAGGAGCGTGGGCAGGGGCACAAAGGCCTGATCACGCCCCACGGCCACAGGCGGCAAGGTGCCCACCACCAAGAGTTCCAAAGTTGCGGCCTGCCGCCTGCCCTCCTTGGTGCGCGTCACCACCAGCTGCGCCCGCTCCCCGGGCCTGGCGCCCAGCCGTGCGCCAAGCGAGGCGCTGAGCACCACCTCAAGGCTGTCCCTGGGCACGGGGGCGCCAAAGGCCAAAAGCAGTGGATCCCCCGGGTCGGTGGGCACCATCTCCACCCCCTCACGCAGCGCCCCGCCATGGCGCATGGTCGCGGTGGTGGACAGGGAGCGGGTCTTGGGCACCACAAAGGCCACCCGGGGGTCGCCCCTGAGCATGGCAAAAAAATCCTCGCTTAGCCGATAGTTTGCCCCCAGCACCAGCTCGCGGCTGCCAGGGTTGCCCAAAAGGTCCCGCTCCATCGCCGCCACTATGCCAAACTTCAGGGAAAAGAGGATGAGGAGTGGGGCGATGATGGCCGCCACCGCCAAGGAAAGGGAGAGGTTAACCCTAAGGTCATGGGCAAAGTCTCGTAAGGCCAGGCGCAGCGCGATGATCATGCCGCCACCTCGCAAAAGCAGCCCACGGTCACCCCCTCGCGGGAGCGCTGGCGGCTCTTCTCCTGGTCATAGGCAATGACCCGGGCATTTTTTGCCCACTCCCTGGAGTGGGTCACCGCCAGCACCGCCATGCCCTGCCGGGTCATGCCTGCCATGGTCTTGAACATGGCCCGGGCATTGATGGGATCAAGCGCCGAGGTGGGCTCATCGAGCAGCAGCAACTTAGGATCTGCGGCCAGGCAGCACAGGAACACTCCCCGCTGGCGCTGCCCAACCGAGAGTGCCTCAGGTTTCTTTGCAAGGCAGTCGCGCAGCGCGATCCCTTCCCCGGCATGCTGGTCAAACTCGCGCATGGCCAGGGCGACCAAGTCCCTGGCCCGCGCCTCATTGAACCTAGGGAACAGGCGGTGGGCCTGACCCATGCGCAGTTCAAGGCACTCGCCTAAGGTCAAAAAGGGCGGCAATCCCCCGCTCTGGGGCATATAGGCCACTGGGCCAGCACGCAGTCGCGCCCGCGCCGCCTCGCCCATCCCCGCGGCAATTTCCTGGCCACCGAAGGCAAAGCGCTCGCTCGCAAACCCCTTATCACGAAGCAACCCGAGGCACTCGAGCAGCGTGGACTTACCTGAGCCGCTCTCCCCCACCAGCAGGGCAAGTTCCCCCTCCCCAAGGCACAGGCTGTCCAGCTGTGCCTCAAAGTGCCCGGTGTCCCCCGCGCCACTTGACACCACCAGCCCCTTAACCTCAAGCAAGGCCATCAGGGCAAGATCTCAAGCGGCACCGGGTAGACCGACTCACTGGGATCGCTGCCCTCGGCCAGGCTGATCCAGCGATCCGCGTCATCGTTGATGTTCTGGTAGTAGCGCAACTTGGCCTCCAGATCTGAGACCAGGGTGTTTTGCTCCTCCGCCCCCAGCGCTGACCAGGTCTCCTCGTCAAGATCCTGGATCTGGCTGCGGTAGGGCAAATCGGAGAGGTACTCATCCATGAGCCCCATCTCGGAGATCTTGAGGGTCCGCGACTCCTTGAGGGTGGCAGGATCCCGCCCCAGGCCCGCCGCCACCGAGCGCAACTGCCCAAACATCTCATCGGGGGCCAGCATGCCCCGCCCGGCCGCT
>JAILEI010000136.1 GCA_024688225.1 Succinivibrionaceae bacterium | reverse complement strand
CCGCGCGGGCGGCCCGGGCGCAGGGGAGCAAGGACGCAACGGAGGGGCGCAAGCGCCGGGGCAAGGGCGGCCGGGGCAAGGGCGTGGAGGCCCTCAACGAGAGCCGCGACCAAATCCTCAGCCGCATCGCCGCCCTCTCAGGCGCGGAGCCGGCCGGCGAGGGGGATCAGATCCCGCGCGCCGTGCCCCGGGACTTTGAGGATGTGGACTACGACCAGGGCAACCCGATCAGCATGCCCGCGGTCAGCCTGGACGACAAGGAGGTCCAGAGCATCATCAGGCACAGCCACAAGCGCCGCGGCAAGCGCGGCGGCAAGGGCAAGGGCAAGGAGGAATAGGAAATGGCTTTCATCCAGAAGGGTTCCAAGAGCAACCGGGACATCGTCTACGGGATAAATGCGGTGGCGGCGGCCCTTGAGACCGTGCCGGACACCATCCTTTCGTGCTGGATGGTGCGGGGCTACGAGGAGAGCGGCCGCCTCACGGCCCTCGCCGCGGCGCTCGAGCGCCTGGGGGTGAAGATCCAGATCACCCAGCGCCACTACCTCGACGAGAAGACCGGGCAGGGCGCGCACCAGGGGGTGGTGATCGAGGTCAAGGCCACGCCGCCCTGCGACGATGCCGATCTCGAGGCCTTCCTTGACGATCACGCCAGCGACCAGCAGTTGCTGCTGGTCATCCTGGACGGGGTCACCGACCCGCGCAACCTGGGCGCGGTGATGCGCAGCGCCTGCGCGGCCGGCGCGGACGGGGTCATCGTCCCCAAGGACCGCGCCGCCAACCTCACCCCGGCGGCCCGCAAGGTTGCCTCAGGCGCCGCCGACCTGCTGCCCCTCTACGCGGTGACCAACCTCTCGCGCGTCATTGAGGGGCTCAGGGAGCGCTTCGTCAGGGTGGTGGGGCTGGACGGCAGCGCCGGCGCCGACCTGTTTGACGAGACCCTCACCGGCCCCCTGG
Organism: Succinivibrionaceae bacterium; assembly: GCA_024688225.1. GTDB lineage: Bacteria > Pseudomonadota > Gammaproteobacteria > Enterobacterales > Succinivibrionaceae > JAILEI01. The sequence goes on along the minus strand of JAILEI010000136.1, from coordinate 2,021 downwards.
CGCTGGTTTTGGGCGCGGAGGACAGCGGGATGCGCCGCCTGACCCGCGAGAAGTGCGACCAGCTGGTGAGGATCGACATGTCCGAGGACATGGAGAGCCTCAATGTCTCGGTGGCCGCCGCGGTGGCGCTCTTCGAGGCCCGCAGGCAGCGCCGATCCACCCTTGCATAATCCCTGCAATCGTATACAATATGGCGTCTCAGTCAGGGGGCACCCCCTCAGGGTGCCCAGCTACCTTGCCCCATCCATGACTGTGGATGATGGGGCTTTTAACCGTAAGGGGCATTGAATGCGTCACTACGAAATTGTTTTCCTGGTGCAGGCCGAGCAAAGCGATCAGGTGCCAGGGATGATCGAGCGCTACAAGGGCGAGATCGAGAAGTCGGGCGGCAAGATCCACCGCCTTGAGGATTTGGGCCGCCGTGGGCTTGCCTACGCGATCAAGAAGCAGCGCAAGGCCCACTATGTGCTGATGAACGTGGAGACCACCCAGGAGGTGATCGACCACATCGAGTACACTTTCCGTTTCAATGATGCGGTGCTCCGCAGCCTGGTCATCCGCATGGACGGCCCGGTCACCGAGCCCTCCGCGCTGTGGAAGGAGATGCATGAGCGTCGCCGTCCCCGCGAGGATGGCGGCAGGCCGCGCGATGACTCGCGCCCGCGCCCGCCCCGTGCCGAGGGCGCCGACAGCCAGGGCTCCGAGCCCGAGGTTGCGGATGACAATGGCAGCGAGGAATAGGAGATAGAATATGGCACGTTATTACCACCGCCGCACCAAGTTCAGCCGTTTCTCCAGCGAGGGCGCGGCCGAGATCGACTACAAGGACGTTGACCTGCTCCGCAACTACATCAGCGAGTCGGGCAAGATTGTCCCCAGCCGCATCACCGGCACCAGCGCGAAGAACCAGCGCCAGCTGGCGCTTGCGATCAAGCGCGCCCGCTTCCTGGCCCTCCTGTCCTACAACGACCTTCACAAGCTCAACAACAACTAATTGGGGAGATTTTATCAATGGAAATCATACTTCTAGATAAGATCACCCACCTTGGTGGTCTGGGTGACAAGGTCAAGGTCAAGAACGGCTATGCCCGCAACTACCTCATCCCGCAGAAGAAGGCGGTGATGGCGACCAAGGAGAACCTTGAGAAGTTCGAGAAGCAGCGCGCTGAGCTCGAGGCCAAGATTGCGGCCTCCCTCAAGATTGCCCAGGATCGCGCCGCCAAGCTTGGCGAGCTGGAGAGCCTGGTGATCAAGGCCAAGGCCGGCGATGAGGGCAAGTTGTTCGGCTCGGTGGGCACCCGCGACATCTGCGAGGCCTTCGAGAAGGTCGGCATTGAGGTCAAGAAGAGCGAGCTGCGCCTCTCCAACGGCGTGCTGCGCTCCACCGGCGAGTACGAGATTGACGTCCAGTTCCACCCGGACGTGAAATCTACGTTCAAGCTCTTGATTGAGGCCGAGTAAAGGTATATAGTACCCGAGTCCTAGGCGGTGGTACTTCCACCGCCTTTAATGTGGGGATATAGCTCAGTTGGGAGAGCGTCTGCTTCGCATGCAGAAGGTCGGCGGTTCGATCCCGCTTATCTCCACCAGCGCACTTTTATCGCGTTGTTTCACCTCGCAAATTTCCCACCCAACCTGTTGAAAATACACCCCTTTAAGCGCCGTTTAAACCCCGTTTAAACGACCTAGCCATGCCCCGGGTGCAAGATGGGTGTGAAAAATCACCCTCTGGGGTGTGTCCCATAACCCAAAAAGGGATCAAACTTGGATGCTGACCACAATGCAAATCAAGGCGGCTACACCCCGCGCCGCCCGGTACGAGATGACCGACCTGCACGGCCTTCTTTTGCGCGTCACTGTTAATTATTGAGTAATGATCCTAGGAAGATCCACGCTTGGTGATCCCATCCCCGCCTTGCAACTCAGGCAAGTTTTGCAAGAACAGGGATCGAAGTGAAAACCCCACCCACCCCGGTCCCCGGCCCCGCCGGCTTGATTACAGTCATCCCAGTCCCTACAGT
>JAILEI010000083.1 GCA_024688225.1 Succinivibrionaceae bacterium | reverse complement strand
GGGGCCGCGGCCTCGCCCTCGCTGTCGCCAAACAGGAAGGAGGTGATGCGCTTGAGGAGGCCCACCGGCTTCTCCTGCGGCTTGACCTCCTTGCGCTGCGCGGCACGGCGCGGGCGCGGGGCGCTGGGCTCGGGCTTGTTCTCCTGGGCCACCTCGGTGAGCGCCTCGGTGCGGATGGCGGGGACGTCGGCGCGGGTGCCGCGCCCGTCGCCCTGGCGGGCCATCATCGCGTGCTCGAGGTGCTGGGCCTCCTCGTCGACGCTCTGGCGCACCGCCTGGAGGGTGGCGTCAATCGCGCCCGGGCCGGCGCCGCCGTTGCCGCCCTGCGGGTGGTAGCGGGTGATGGTGTAGTTGCCCGGCATCATGTGCTGGTTGGGGATGACGTAGAGGCGCAGGCCGTGGCGGCGCTCGATCTCGTCGAGCTGCTGGCGCTTCTCGTTGAGGATGAAGGCCGCGACCTCGGCGGGCAGGGTGGCGTAGATGTTGCCGCGCAGATCCTTGTGCGCCTCCTCCTCAATGAGCCTGAGGATGGAGAGGCCGATGGACTGCGCGTCGCGCACCGTGCCCTGGCCCTGGCACATCGGGCAGACGTGCGAGCTCGACTCCTCGAGGGTGGGGCGCAGGCGCTGGCGGGACATCTCCAGCAGGCCAAAGCGGGAGATGCGGCTGAACTGGATGCGGGCGCGGTCCTGGCGCACCGCCTCGCGCATGCGGGTCTCGATCTCGCGCTGGTTCTTGACCGGGGTCATGTCGATGAAGTCGATGACGATCAGCCCGCCCACGTCGCGCAGGCGCAGCTGCCGGGCAATCTCCTCGGCGGCCTCGATGTTGGTCTGCAGGGCGGTCTCCTCGATGTCGCCGCCCTTGGTGGCGCGCGCCGAGTTGACGTCGATGGAGGTCAGGGCCTCGGTGGGATCGATGACGATCGCGCCGCCCGAGGGCAGGCGCACCTCACGGCGGAAGGCGCTCTCGATCTGGCTCTCGATCTGGAACTTGCTGTACAGCGGGATGTTGCCGTTGTAGAGGTGGACGCGCGAGACGAACTCGGGGCGCACCAGCTCGAGGTGGTGGAGGATCTCCTGGTGGACCTCCTCGCTGTCGACCAAGATCTCGCCGATGTCCGGGCGCAGGTAGTCGCGGATCGCGCGGATGGCGATGTTCGACTCCTGGTGGATGAGGAAGGGGGCGCGGCGGCTCTTGGCGGCCTCCTGCACCATCTCCCAGAGCTTGGTGAGGATGGAGAGGTCCCAGGCCAGCTCCTCGGTGCTCTTGCCCACCCCGGCGGTGCGCACGATCACGCCCATGCCCTCGGGCACCTGCAGGCCCTCGAGGGCCTCCTTGAGGTCGGTGCGGTCCTCGCCCTCGATGCGGCGGGAGATGCCGCCGGCGCGGGGGTTGTTGGGCATCAGCACCAGGTAGCTGCCAGCGAGCGAGACGTAGGTGGTGAGCGCCGCGCCCTTGAGGCCGCGCTCCTCCTTCTCCACCTGCACGATGACCTCGGTGCCCTCGCGGAGGGCGGCGCGCGCCGCGGCGGCGTCGCTGAAGTCAGTGCCCTCGGGGAAGTACTCGTGGGCCACCTCCTTGATGGGCAGGAAGCCATGGCGCTCGGCGCCGTAGTCGACAAAGGCGGCCTCGAGGCTGGGCTCGACGCGGGTAATGGTGCCCTTGTAGATGTTGGCTTTCTTGTTGGCATGCTGGGGGGACTCAATGTCGAGGTCATACAGCTTCTGGCCATCGACAAGCGCCACCCGCACCTCTTCGTGCTGGGTGGCGTTGATCAACATCCTTTTCACAGAAAAAAGATCCTAATGTGGGCAGGCGGCCGGGGCGGGGGCGGCGCGGCCGGACAATGAAGTGCGGCCCGCGGGAACAGGGTCGGCTGCGATTATGGAGAATCCCAAAGGCCGGCGCGCCGGGCCTTCAGTGAAGGAGGGGCCGCGACTTTGGGGAACCCCTTGGCACCCTTGCCCGCGATCGCCCCCGGCGCCGCGGCCGCCCCCCTTGGGGGGCTGGGAAGGCCAAGGCAGCATGCAAGACAGGACCCACGTACACTCGGGTGCCGTGTCTTACGGTGTGCTATTATGCGTCAGCTCATCCTAACTTACAAGGAAGGGCCGGCGCTTTTTTTCGCCCGCGGGCGGGCTTTTGGGGAGGCTGTCAATGGCCGGTGAATTCAGCGGGGTCAGCCACCATGGCATTGGCCCGGAGGAGGCCGGTCAGCGCCTCGACAACTACCTGGCGCGGCTGCTGCGCGGGGTGCCGCGCAGCATGATCTACCGCATCATGCGCCGCGGCGAGGTGCGGGTCAACGGCTGCCGCGCCGCGCCCTCCCAGAAGCTCGTGGCGGGCGACACGGTGCGCATCCCCCCGGTGCGGGTCAGCGAGGGGCCGGTCACCATCCCCTCCTCAAACCTTGCCCTGGTGCAGGATCTCGCCTCGCGCATCCTCTTTGAGAACGATTTGCTGCTGGTGGTGGACAAGCCCGCCGGCCTCGCCGCGCACGGGGGCAGCGGCATCGAGTTCGGGCTCATTGAGTCGCTTCGGGCGCTGCGCCCCGGGGCCCCGTTCCTCGAGCTCGCGCACCGCCTTGACCGCGAGACCTCGGGCTGCCTCATCGTCGCCAAGCGCCGCAGCGCGCTGCGCGCCCTGCATGAGCAGTTCCGCGAGCGGGTGGTGCGCAAGCGCTACCTGACCCTGGTGCGCGGGGACTGGGACCGCCGCGACACCCTGGTGGAGGCGCCGCTGCTGCGCAACGAGCTGCGCTCGGGGGAGCGCATGGTGGTGGTCGACCGCCGGCAGGGCCAGCCCGCGGCCACCGGCTTTGACGTGGTGGAGCGCCTCAGGGGCGCCACGCTGCTCGCGGCGCTGCCCCACACCGGGCGCACCCACCAGATCAGGGTGCACTGCGCCTACCTCGGGCACCCGGTGGGCGGGGACCGCAAGTACGGCGACGATGCCTTCAACGCGGAGCTCTCGGGGCTGGGCCTGTCCCGCATGTTCCTCCATGCCCAGCGCATCGCCTTCACTGACCCCGATAGCGGCGCCGCCCTCAAGGTCGAGGCGCCGCTGCCCGCGGCCCTTGTGGATCTCGTGGGGCGGCTGCGTGGCTGAGGGGGGCCTTGGGGCGGCGCTGCGGCGCTGCCGCGCGGTGGCGCTGGACGTGGACGGCACCCTGACCGACAGCGTGGGGCAGATTGTCGCCTGCACCATGGGCGCCTTCGCGCGCCTGGGCCTTCCTGAGCCCAGCCGCGCCGCGGCGCTCTCCATCATCGGCATGCGCCTTGAGGACGGGATGGCAACCCTCGCGGGGGGCGACGGGGCGGCGCTGGCGCTGGCCTACCGCAGCCTGCAGCGCGAGCGCCCCTGGCTGGGGCGGCACGCCTTCTTCCCGGGGATCTTCGGGACACTGCACGCGCTGCGCGCCCGCGGCTACCGCCTCGGCCTGTGCACCGGGCGCTCGCTGCCCGGGCTCAAGGAGATGCTGGCCACCACCATGCTGGGGCGCCTGGTGGACGCCGCGGTGGCGGGCACCGAGGCGCCCTCCAAGCCCAGCCCGGTGATGATGGGGATGCTGGCGGGGCGCCTGGGGGTGCCAGCCGGGGAAATACTCGGGGTGGGGGATGCCACGCTGGACATGGGGATGTTCCGCGCCGCGGGCTGCCCCGCGCTCGGGGTGCTCAGCGGCACGGCCGGCGAGGGGGAGCTGCGCGGCGCGGGCGCGGACTTCGTCCTGCCGCGCCTTGACGCGCTGCAGCGCTACTTGCCGCGCCCGGCCCCCTGATCGGCCACGCAGTCAAAGGAGAGCAGCGCGCCGTGGAGGTTCGCGAGCAGCGGGACCTCGGTGAGGGCGTGGTCGGCGCGCCCGCGGAAGGAGACCATGCAGCCGCGGCCGATCTTGCCGATGTCCGAGACGCGCATGTTGGCGCTGCCGGTGATCCTGAGGTCGAGCAGCACCGCGCTGCGGTCGCGCGCCACCAGCCAGCGGTCGCCCCGAAAGTCGGTGCTCGCCAGCGAGACCGGGATCTCGGTGAGGATCAGCGGCATCTCGAAGAGCTCCTTGAGCAGCGGGGAGAGGATCTTGTTGTCGACCATCTCGCCGAGGGTGCGGAAGGGCAGGTAGATGCCCACGTCGACCACATGGCGGTTCTTGTCCATGAAGGTCACCTTGGGCTCGCCGCCGTAGGCGGCCATGGTGATGATGGCGAGGGCCGGCTCCTGGATGCGGTCGCCCTTGAGGCCCTGCGAGCCGGGGGCGAAGACCGCGGTGGTGGTGTGGAACTTGGTGGCGCCCTGGCGGGTCGCCTCCTGCACCAGGCGCCGCTTGAGCGGGACGTCGAACTGCTCGCCCGCTTGCAGGATCACCTCGTTGATCGCATAATGCGCGGTTTCCTCGGCCACCCGGGTCTCATAGCCCTGGGCCGGCAGCGAGGCGATGGCCAGGGCCGCCGCCGCGCTGGCCCACAGATTGCGCCGCATGGTTCGCTCCTTAGCGCGCCGCGCGCGCCTTCCATGGGGCAATTTTAAGCGCCGCCCCGCCCCCATTTCAAGGGCGCGGGGCTGGCCAGGCGTATACATATATAAGCAGTGTGCACAAGCAAGGGAGGTAGGGCCATGGGCGGCTTGCCGTTTGGGGAGAGGGTGCCCTTTGGGGCGCTGGTGTCGCGCCGCGAGCGCTTTGAGGGGGTGGAGATCCCGCCCGGGAGCCTGCCGCGCCTGGCCGCGGCCTGCCTTTCCATCCTGGGCCCGGCAAAGGCCCGCGTGGCCTTTGGCCGGGACCTGCAGGGCCTGGGCACCATCTCCGGGCAGGTGTCCTGCGAGGTGGAGCTCTCCTGCGAGCGCTGCGGCAACCCGCTGCGCGAGACCCTGTGCTGCGAGTTCTGCTCCACCCCGGACCGCGAGCTGGCGCACAGCCTGCGCCTTGAGGATCGCCTCGACCTCATCGAGCTGGGGCCGGACGGCACCCTGGCGATCCTCGACTACCTCGAGGACTGCCTGCTCCTCGAGCTGCCGGTGGTGGCCCGCCACGCCGAGGGCGACCCGGCCTGCGAGGTCCCCGAGGGCCTTATGGTCGACCCGCTCGCGGAGGGGGAGGGGCGCCCCGAGAGCCCCTTCTCGGCGCTGCGCGGGCAGCTGCCCGGGGACCGCGGCTGATTTGCGCGCGCGCTCTTGAAATGCCGCAAGGGCCTGCGTATAATCCCTTGCCCAAGGTGCCGCCCCGGGCGGCGCCGTAGGATTTTTTAGCGCCTGCCTGGAGCAGGCGGCAGCACCAGGAGACTAGCCATGGCCGTTCCCCAGAACCACCAATCCCGTTCCCGCCGCGACAAGCGCCGCACCCACGACGCCCTGACCGCGCGCACCCTCTCGGTTGATCCGACCACCGAGGAGACCCACATCCGCCACCACGTCACCGCGAGCGGCTACTACAAGGGCAAGAAGGTCATCGACAAGCTCGGCGAGCAGGAAAGCTAGCAAGCGGCTGCGGGGGGACAGGATGGATCGTGCCTCATGCACGGTGGCGGTCGACGCCACGGGGGGTGATGACCACTCCCCCCAGAGCGTGGTGGGCGCGGTGCGCTTCGCGCTGTCCCTAAACCCCAGCCTGCGCCTGATTGTCTACGGTCCCCCGTCCTTCCGCGACGAGGTCATCTCCGCCGCCGCCCGCGTCCCGGGCGGCTCCACCCGCAAGGGTGCCCTGCGCCTCGAGTTCCGCGAGGCCCCCGAGTCCATTCCCCAGGATGAGTCGCCGCGCGCGGTGCTTGAGGGCTATCCCCGCGCCGCGATGCGCCTCGCCATTGAGTCGGTGCGCGCTGGCGAGGCGCAGGCGGTGGTCTCGGCGGGCGGCACCGGCCCCCTGGTCACCCTGTCCCGCCACATCCTCGGCACCATCGGCCGCCTGCGCCCGGCGCTCGCCGCGCGCATGCCCTCCGGCCCGGGGCGCTTTGCCCTGATGCTCGACCTCGGCGCCAACGCCAGCTGCGGCGCGGCCGATCTCCATGACTTCGCCCGCCTCGGCCAGGCCGCGGCACGGGTGGCGCTGGGCATTGCCAGCCCCCGGGTGGCGCTGCTCAACGTCGGCACCGAGCAGGGCAAGGGCAACCGCCTCATCCATGAGGCGCGCGACCTGATGCGCGCGGACGCCGCGCTCTCCTTCCAGGGCTACCTCGAGGCCAACCGCATCTTCCGCGGCGACGCCGACGTGATCGTCACCGACGGCTTCACCGGCAATGTGGCGCTCAAGGCCGCCGAGGGGGTGGCCGGCATCTTCGGCGCCCAGGGCGGGATCAAGCGCTTCTTCGCCCGCCTCTCGCGGCCCGAGTGGCTGCTGCCCTGGCAGTACAACGGCTCCTGGCTGCTCGGGGTGCGCGGGGTGGTGGTCAAGAGCCACGGCAGCGCCGGGGTCGAGGCCCTCGCGGTGGCGATGACCGAGGCCGCCCGCGGCGCGGCGGGGGATCTCGCCACCGCCATGGAGCGCGAGCTGGCCTAGGCTGCCTGCACCAAAGTTGAGCGGCGCGGGCGCTTCCGCTATAATCTGCGCATCGGGCGGGGGCCTTCCCGCCCATCCCCTTGCTTTATTTGGGACCATCCCCTTGCATACCAAAATCCTGGGCACCGGCGGCTACTTGCCCTCTAAAGTCCGCACCAATGCCGATCTCGAGCGTATGGTCGAGACCTCCGACCAGTGGATCATGGAGCGCACCGGCATCAGCGAGCGGCGCGTCGCGGCCCCCGGGGAGACCACCGCCACCATGGGCGCCATCGCCGCGCGCGCGGCCCTCGAGAGCTCGGGCCTTGCGCCACAGGACATCGACGCGGTGCTGGTCGCCACCACCTCCTCGTCCTGCGCCTACCCCTCCACGGCCTGCGAGATTGCCCGCGAGCTGGGCATCGCCAACGCCGCGGCCATGGATCTGGCGGCGGCCTGCGCGGGCTTTAGCTACGCCTACGCCACCGCCCATGCCATGATCGTCGCCGGGCAGGCCCGCCACGTGCTGATCGTCGGGGTGGACATCTGCTCGCGGATCTGCAACCCGCACGACCGCACCACCATCATCCTCTTTGGCGACGGCGCCGGGGCCTGCGTGCTCGCGGCCTCCGACGAGCCGGGCACCCTGGCGGTGCGCCTCTCCTCGGACCCCACCTGCGGCGACCTGCTGCGCCTGCCCAACCCCGCGCGCGACGAGCCGCCCAGCGAGGACAACTACCTCCTGATGCGCGGCAGCGAGGTCTTCAAGCACGCGGTGGTGATCCTCTCGCGCCTGGTCGACGAGACCCTCGCGGCGGGCGGCCTCGCCCCCTCCGAGCTCGACTTCCTGGTGCCGCACCAGGCCAACCTGCGCATCATCAGCGCCACGGCGCGCCGCCTCGGGCTCGACATGTCGCAGGTCATCGTCACCATCGGCAAGCAGGGCAACACCTCCTCGGCCTCGGTGCCGCTGGCGCTTGACGAGGGGGTGCGCAGCGGGCGCATCAAGCGGGGCATGAACATCCTGCTGGAGTCCTTTGGGGGCGGCCTCACCTGGGGCAGCGCCCTGATCCGTTTCTAGTTAGCGAGGGCGGGGGATCCCCGCCCTTTTCATTTTCAGCCATGGGAGCGCACATGAAGAAATTTGCCGCCATCTTCCCCGGGCAGGGGTCGCAGTTTGTGGGCATGCTGGAGGATCTGTTCGCGGATCCGGCCGCGAAGGCCACCCTCGAGGAGGCCGACGAGGCGCTGGGGGAGAGCCTCTCGGGGCTGATCCTCGGCGGCCCGGAGGAGGATCTCAACCGCACCGAGAACGCCCAGCCGGCCATCCTCACCGCCTCCATCGCCGCCTACCGCGCCCTGCAGGCGCGGGGGGTGGGGAGCCCCATGGCGGTGGCGGGGCACTCCCTCGGCGAGTACAGCGCCCTGGTGGCCGCCGGGGCGATTGGCTTTGCCGACGCGGTGCGCCTGACCCGCCTGCGCGGCCAGTCCACGTTGCCAAGCTGCACCACGATGGGCATCAGGATATTGGCCATGGTATTGGCGCGGTCGCTGGCGGACCGAAGCTCCTCGTTCTTCGCACGGAAATCCGCGATGCTCTTTTCCTCGTGGGAAAAGACCTTGATGACCTTCTGTCCCGTCATCATCTCCTCGATGTAGCCGTTCACCTTTCCCAGATGCCGCTGCTGCAGGCCGAAGTACTTTCCGGACTGCGCCGCGATCTTTCCGGAGGCGAACAGGATCCCCGCGGTCATGATCACAGAGATCCCCGTCAGCGGCAGGTTCAGGATGCACATGCTGACGAAGACGCTGGCGATGCTGCACACCGAGTTGATGAGCTGCGGGAAGGACTGCCCGATGAACTGGCGCAGCGTGTCGGTGTCGTTGGTATAGATGGACATGATATCCCCGTGGGAGTGGGTGTCAAAGTAGCGGATGGGGAGGCGCTCCATATGGGAAAAGAGCTCCGAGCGGATGCGCCGCATGGTCCCCTGTCCCACCTTCACCATCAGCCGGTTGTAGGCAAAACCGGAAAACGCGCCGATCAGGTAGACGGTGCCGATGGACCGGAGTGCCGCAGCCAGCGGCCCGAAATCGGGATGTTCCTCCTTTGTCATGGGCAGGATATAGTCGTCGATGAGGCGCTGCAGGAACAGGGTCCCCTTCACGTCCGCCACCGCGGCGATGAGGATGAACACCACAACTGCGGCGAGGGTCAGCCCGTAGTCCCCGAAGATCATGGCGATGACCCGCTTCAGGTTTCCGGACCTGGCCGCCCTCATCGCCTCGGACGCCGTCATGTGGCGCCTTCCCTGAGGTCTGCTGTCAGCCATGCTCAGTCCCTCCTTCCTGCAGTCTGGTCAAAATCACCGGCTCCCTCCGACTGCACCGCAGCCACGGAGCGGTAGATCTCGTTGGTCTCCAGCAGCTCCTCGTGGGTCCCGAAGCCGCTGATCCTTCCCTCGTCCAGCACCAGGATCCTGTCCGCGTCCTTCACGCCGGAGATCCGCTGGGAAATAATAAATTTTGTGGTGTCCGGGATCGATTCCCGGAAGGCCTTCCGGATCGCCGCGTCCGTGGCGGTATCCACCGCGCTGGTGGAATCGTCCAGGATCAGGATCTTCGGCTTCTTTAAGAGCGCCCTGGCGATGCAGATCCTCTGCCGCTGGCCGCCGGAGACATTGGTGCCTCCCTGCTCCAGCCAGGTCTCATAGCCCTCGGGGAAGCTGCGGATAAATTCATCCGCGCACGCGAGACGGCACGCCTCCCTGCACTCCTCCGCCGTTGCGTGTTCATTGCCCCATCGCAGATTGTCGTAGATGGTCCCGGAGAACAGGGTGTTCTTCTGCAGCACCATGCCCACCGCGTCCCGCAGGGTCTTCAGGTCGTACTCCCGCACGTCGCGTCCCCCGACCCGGACCTCTCCGTCCGAAGCGTCATAGAGGCGCGGGATCAGGCTGACCAAAGAGGACTTGGAGGAACCGGTGCCGCCGATGATTCCGATGGTCTCGCCGCTGCGGATGTGGAGGTCGATGCCGGTGAGAACATATTTCTTCTCCCAGCCGGTCCCCATGATATCCGGGTCCAGCTTCTCCGCCTCCTTCTGGCTGATCCTTCCCTGGCGCACATCCTCCTTCAGCTTCTGCTTCTGATGATACTTCCGCACCGCCTCCGGGTCGTCCCAGTCCACCGGCGTCCTTCTCTTCCCGTAGGAAAAGCGGACATGGCAGAAATCCACGCTGCCGTCCGGCACCTCAAAGACCGGATCATCCGGCCTGCGGATGGAGGGGATCTCGTTCAGCACCTCGGCGATGCGCCTGCCGCTGGCCACGGACATGGAGATCATCACGAAGGCCATGGACAGGAACATCAGGGAGATCAGGATGTTCATCGTGTAGGTGAAGAGGCTGGTCAGCTCCCCGGTGGTGAGGCGGCCGGCCACGATCTCATGGGCCCCGTTCCAGGAGATGGCGATGATGCAGGTGTAGACCGTGATCATCATGATGGGGAAATTGGTGCAGACAAAGGTCTCCGCACGCACAAAGAGCTGATAGATCTCATCCAGGGACTTCTGGAACCGCCCGATCTCGTACTCCTCCCGGACAAAGCTCTTCACCACCCGGATCCCCGTCACATTCTCCTGCACCCTGGCGTTCAGGTCGTCGTATTTTACAAACACTCTGGAGAAGGCCTTGGTGGCGTGGGTCAGGACATAGGTCAGCACACAGCCCAGGAACAGCGCCGCGGCGAGAAAGATCAGGGAGAGCCGCGGGCTGATGGAGATCGTCATACAGAGGGCGAGGATCAGCATCGCCGGCGACCGCATGGTCATCCGGATGATCATCTGGTACGCATTCTGTACGTTCGTGACATCCGTGGTGAGCCGCGTGATCAGTCCCGCAGTGGAATATTTGTCAATATTTGAAAAGGAAAAATTCTGGATGCTCACATACATCGCATCCCTCAGGTTCGAGGCAAAGCCGCTGGACGCCCTGGACGCGCACCTTCCTCCGCCGATCCCGAAGATCAGCGCGAAGACGGCGCAAAGAAACATGAGCGCCCCGTATCGGCACACCGCCCCGAGATCGCCGCTGGAGATCCCCTGATCGATCAGCTTCGCCATGACGAAGGGCAGCAGAATATCCATCGCCGCCTCGCCGAGGACGAAAAGGACCGAGAGGACCGAAGCTGTCTTATATTTTCCGATGTAGCCGGACAGGGTCCTGACCAATTTACTACCTCCGTACTGCAGTTTCCATGCTCAAGAAAGGGACCGCGGCGCCAAGGACGCCTCAGTCCCCTTTCAGAATACTCAGTTCATGCCAGACTCAGCGCGACCTTCATCATGTCGGTGAAACTGGATCGTCGTTCCTCGGAAGAGGTGGTCTCTCCCGTCAGCAGATGATCGCTGACCGTCAGGACCGTCAGTGCGTTCGCCCCGCCGAAGGCGGCATTGGTATAGAGGGCCGCAGCCTCCATCTCGATGGCCAGAACGCCCATGGACGCCCATTTCTGTGTGGCCTCCGGCCCCTCTGCGGGACCGTAGAACATGTCTGACGTGAGGATATTTCCCACCGCGTAGCGCAGCCCCAACTGCTCCGCCTTGTCCACGCCTCTCCGGAGCAGATCAAAGGAGCACACCGGGGCAAAGACGCCGGGAAGATCCATCAGTGCCGGGAAATTGGAAGTGGTGCAGGCGCCCATTCCGAAGACCAGGTCCCGGACCTTCACCTCCGGGCTGATGGACCCGGCCGTTCCGACGCGGATCAGATTTTTTACCCCGTAAAAATGGATCAGTTCATAGGAGTAGATCCCGATGGAGGGGCAGCCCATGCCGGTGCCCATGACCGAGATCCGTTTTCCCTCATAAGTGCCTGTGAAGCCCAGCATATTGCGGACGGAATTGAACTGATGCACGTCGGACAGATACTCCCCGGCGATGAACTTCGCACGGAGCGGATCTCCCGGGAGCAGGATCGTCCCGGCGATCTCTCCGGGGCCGGCTTCAATGTGCGGTGTGGGTACATTGTTCTTTACGCTCATACGGTTCTCCTTCCGCGGATCCGGAGGATTCAGCTCCGGGATTCCAGGTGACCGTCACGGAACATGGAGAACTGATCCATGGGATAGTTCTTCAGGTTCTCCAGGACCTTTCTCGTGTCGGCCTTCTTCAGCAGCATCTCTCTGGAGCGCTTCAGCTCCAGCTCCGTCTTGTGGCGGGAAGGTCCGCCCACGCAGCCGCCCGGGCAGGCCATGCCTTCGATAAAGTCCTCCGGAAGTCTTCCGAGCTTCAGGAGGGTCAGCGCCTTCTTGCACTCCGCTCCGCCGGCGCACTTCAGGAGCTTGATGTCATCGATGTTCTCCCCGCGCTCCTGCATGCACTCCAGCACCGCATTGGCCACGCCGCCGCTGGTGGCGAAGCGCTTGCCCCAGATCGAGGACTCCTGGTACTCATCGGTCACCGGCTCCATATCCAGATCCCTGGAGTTCAGCAGGGCGTGGAACTCGCCGTAGGTCACAGCGTAGTCCGCGTTGTCGGGGACGGATTTATCCTCCGCCTCGGACTTCTTCGCGACACAGGGCCCGATGAACACGGTGACGCAGCCCGGATGCTGGGACTTGAGATATCTGGAGATCGCGCACATGGGAGAGACGGTGGAGGACATGTTCTCCTCGTACTGCTTCGGGAAATGCTTTTTCAGCATGTTGATGAATCCCGGGCAGCAGGAAGTCGTCATCTTCTTTCCTTCTTTTCTCGCCTCGGTCCACTCCAGGGATTCATAGGCCGCGGTCATATCTCCGCCGAGGCCCACCTCCACCATGTCCCTGAAGCCCAGCTCGATGCAGGCCTTCTTGATGGAAGCCATGGAGATCTTCTCTCCGAACTGGCCCTCTGTGGCGGGAGCGCACATGGCGTAGACTTCCTTCCCGCTCTTGATATCGCGGATGATGTCCGTCAGGTACGTCTTCGCGGAGATGGCGCCGAAAGGACAGTTGTGAATGCAGTGTCCGCAGCTGATGCACTTGGATTCATCGATGACGCAGTATCCGTACTCATCGTAGGAGATCGCATCCACGGGGCAGGACCTCTTGCAGGGGCGCTCCAGGTGCACGATGGCGCCGAAGGGGCAGGCGCTGGCGCACATGCCGCACTCCTTGCACTTTGTGGAGTCGATGTGGGAACGGAACTCGCCGATGGTGATGGCGCCGAAATGACATGCGCTCTTGCAGGCCTGTCCCAGACACTTCCGGCAGTTGTCCGTGACGGAGTACGCGGAAAGGGGACATTCGTCGCAGGCAGGCTTGATCACCTGCACCACGTTGGTCGAATCCGGGTTGTCGATGGGATTCATTCCCTCCGCCAGGCGGATCCTGTGGCGGATGATCTCACGCTCTTTGTAGATGCAGCATCGTCCGACTGCGGGCTTCGGTCCCGGTACGATCTTGTAGACGATCTCCTCCTCTGTATGACGGTCATCCAGCTCATCCTTCCAGGCGAGCCGGCAGACCTCCTCGATGATCTTATGCCTCACATGG
>JAILEI010000081.1 GCA_024688225.1 Succinivibrionaceae bacterium | reverse complement strand
GAGTCGTCCCCGGCGGCGCGAGCCGCCCTGAAGGGCCGTCCGAGACGAGGACGTTGATAGGCCGGGCGTGGAAGCGCGGCAACGCGTGGAGCCTGCCGGTACTAATTGCCCGTGCGGCTTGGCCGCACAGCCCCGGGGCGCTGAGGCGCCCGGGGCGCCCGGGCCCCCTGCCTGCTTCCCCAACAGAAACCCCCGGCGGCAATGGCGCCGCGGAACCACCTGTTCCCATGCCGAACACAGAAGTGAAACGCGGTTGCGCCGATGGTAGTGCAGCGTACGACTGCGCGAGAGCAGGTCACTGCCGGGGACCTTACGTGCTGATATGGCTCAGTTGGTAGAGCGCACCCTTGGTAAGGGTGAGGTCCTGAGTTCGATTCTCAGTATCAGCACCATCTCACCTGAGAGCAAAGGGACCAGTGCCGAATGGCGCTGGTCCCTTTGTGCTTTTGGCGTTTGGCGATTTGGTGCCTTGCCCCTGCATGGGGTTACTCGCGCAGGCCGGGCCCGATGTTCAGCGCCTCCCCTGCGGCCAGTGAGCCGTTCTTGCGGTCCACAGCCGCCAGCAAGTCGCCAAGGGGCATGGGGCGCAGTCCCCAGCAGTCCATCCCCACGTTCAGTGAACCGTAGATCCTTGAGAATTGCTGGTTTTGCCAGGGCTGGTTGTGGATATGCCCAAAGAAATGGTAGACCCCGGGATCGAGCAGTCCCGGCCAAGTCATGAGCGGGTAGTGGCAAAGCACCAGGGTGCAGTCGCGCCCTCCCTCATGCCTCCTTATGGTGCAAAGGTCCCGCTCCACGGTGATTAGATCCCCGAGGGCCTGCGGATCCCTCACCAGGCGCCGGTCATGGTTGCCGGGCACCAGGTGCAGCTCCCCCTTAAGCCTGGAGACGATGGGGCGCAGCCTTGAGGGGGGCAGGTCCAGCGACAGGTCGCCCAGGATCCAGACCTCATCGGCGTCACTGACGGTCTCGTTCCAGCGCGACACCAGTCCCTCGTCCATTTCCTCACTGGAGGCATAGGGGCGGCCACAGTAGCGAATGATGTTCTGGTGGGAGAAATGGGGATCGGAGGTTATGAAGATCATGCAAGTCCTATGCGGCGGCGCACTTTGATTGTGCAGGCTTTTATTGTAATATAGCGGGTGGATTATTTCGTGCCATGAAGATTCGAGTGGTGGTGATATGGCAGGCCTTATAGATTCAGTCAACCAACGGACCGAAATGGTTGGCCAGAACCGTATGGAGATGTTGCTCCTGACCCTTTCTGGGAAGAAGCAGCTGTACGGTCTCAATGTGTTCAAGATCCAGGAAATCATGCCTTGCCCGCACCTGACCGCGCTGCCCAAGCTCCAGAAGTATGTGGCGGGGCTTACCAACGTGCGCGGACGTACGGTGTCGGTTATTGACCTTGCGCATGCCATGGGTGGCCCGCGGACCGTGAACTATGAGGATCAGCTGCTGATCCTCTCTGAGTACAACCGCTCCATGCAGGGCTTCCTGGTGTCCGGGGTGGAGCGCATCGTCGATCTCGGCTGGAACAAGGTCCTGCCGCCGCCCAAGAAGATTGGCGACAACATCTACATGACCGCCGTCTCCGAGTTCGAGGGGCGCCTCGTTGAGATCATCGACGTGGAGAAGATCCTCTCCGAGATCAACCCCAACGGCCGCGAAATCAGTGATGAGGCCGAGTCGCTCAAGGAGCACATCGCCCACATGATTAAGCCGGGATCCAAGATCCTGGTGGCCGATGACTCCCGCGTGGCGCTGCGCCAGACCTCCGGGGCGGTCAACAGCCTTGGCATTGATGTCATCCAGGCGCAGAATGGCCGCGAGGCCTTCGACATCCTGCGTGAGTTTGCCGACAAGGGTGAGCTCGACCAGATCATCATGATCATCTCCGACGTGGAGATGCCGGAGCTTGACGGCTACTCGCTGTGCGCGGCGCTGCGCCAGGACGTGCTGCTCAAGGAGACTTACGTCTGCCTCCACACCTCACTCTCGGGCGTGTTCAACGACAGCATGCTCAAGCGCGCCGGCGCCAATGACTTCATCCCGAAGTTCAACCCTGACGAGCTGACCAAGGCGGTGGTGCGCGCGGTCGAGGCCCTGCACAACGGCCTCAAGCCCTCAGAGTCCATCATGAAGCTCGCCAAGCGTCCCACTGGCGAGGCCACGACCTAGGGCATTATCGCTACAAAGCGAGGGGGGCAGGATCGCATGATCCTGCCCCCCTTGCCTTTGGGGCGCCTGGCGCCCCAAAGTTGCCTAGATGAGGTTGATGCCGTGCTGGCGGCACTCGATGACCATCTGCTCAGGCCAGATGCTGGCCTGGATCTCGCCCACGTGGGCCTTGTGCAGCAGCACCATGCACACCCGGCTCTGGCCGATGCCGCCGCCCACGGTCAGGGGCAGCTCGCCCTTGAGCAGGCGCTGGTGGAAGTAGAGTCCCTCACGGCTCTCGAGGCCGCGGATCCTCAGCTGCTCGCGCATGCTCTCCGGGCTGACGCGGATGCCCATGGAGGAGAGCTCCACGGCCCGGTCCAGCACGGGGTACCAAATCATGATGTCGCCGTTGAGGCCGCAGAAGCCATCCTCGTTGGGGGTGCTCCAGTCGTCATAGTCCGGGGCGCGCCCATCGTGCGGCTCGCCGTTGGAGAGGTTGCCGCCGATGCCCATGATGAAGACAGCGCCGTATTCCTTGGCGATGCGGTCCTCGCGCTCCTTGGGGGTGAGATCCGGGTAGCGGCGCAGCAGCTCCTCGCTGTGGATGAACTTGATCTCCTGGGGGAGGAAGGGGCGGATCTCAGGGTAGCGCTCGCAGACCAGGAACTCGGTGCGCAGCAGCGCTGAGTAGATGCGCCTGACCACCTGCCTCAGGAAGGAGAGGTTGCGGTCCGCGGCGGTGATCACCGCCTCCCAGTCCCACTGGTCAACATAGAGGGAGTGGAGGTTGTCGAGATCCTCATCGGCGCGGATGGCGTTCATGTCGGTATAGATGCCGTAGCCGGGCTCATAGCCGTACTTGGCCAGGGTGAGGCGCTTCCACTTGGCCAGCGAGTGGACAATCTCCGCGCGCTGCTCATCAAGGGCCTTGATGGGGAAGTTGACCGGGCGCTCCACGCCGTTGAGGTCGTCGTTGATGCCAAGGCCGCGCAGCACGAACAGCGGCGCGGTGACACGGTTGAGGCGCAGCTCGGTGGAGAGGTTCTGCTGGAAGAAGTCCTTGATTAGCTTGATGCCTTGCTCAGTCTGCCGGAGGCTGAGGGGGGTCTGGTAACTGGTGGGGATGATCAGGTCGCTCATTTCTCTTAACTCCTGGATTCGGTGGGGCGGCGCCCCATGCCACGGATTCTAAATGTTTTCCCAAGGGCATAAAAGCACGGGCGCGCCAGCGCACCGAAACAGCCCCGGCCGGGACGCAAAACCGGGGCGGGAAGGGGTGATTTGCACACTATTTGTGCAAATTGTGAACATGTGCCCCTAATTGGTGCATTGGGTTAGCGCGAGGGACTGGACTCATAGGGGAAGTCCGTCTTGTCCTCCTCCAGGGTCACCGGGATCTCCAGCACCTTGCCCCCGCGCTGCACCGTAATCTTGATTTCGGTGCCCGGCGAGGAGCTGGAGATGATGTCGATGAGGTCGCGCAGCTTGCGCATGCCATGCCCGTTGGCGGAGATGATGACGTCCCCGACCCGCACCCCGGCCGGGGAGGCCGGGCCGTCGGGGTCGACATACCCGACCTTGATCCCCACCTCGCCGCTGTCGGAGATGGAGGTGGTGCCGTCGTCGCTGATGCCCAGGTAGCCGCGGATCACGCGGCCGTGCTTGATGATCTCGTCCATCACGTGCTCCACCAGGCGGGTCGGGACGGCAAAGCCGATGCCGTAGGTGCCGTACTGCTGGCTGTTGAAGGACGCGGTGTTGATGCCGATGAGCTCGCCGCTGGTGTTGACCAGGGCGCCGCCCGAGTTGCCCACGTTGATGGGGGCGTCGGTCTGGATGAGGTCCTGCAGGCCCTCGCGGATGTTCATCTGCTCATGGGTCAGCAGCCCCGAGCCGGTGCGCGCGGTGGCGGAGACAATGCCATGGGTGACGGTCTGGCCCAGGTTGTTGGGGTTGCCAATGGCGAGGACCACGTCCCCCACCTGCACCTCGTGCTTGCCGCCCCTGGGGATGGGGGGCAGGGTGTTGCCCCCCTCAATCTTGAGCACCGCGATGTCGGTGCGGCGGTCGTAGCCGACGGTCATTGCCTGGTAGACCTTGCCGTCGCGGGTCTGCGCCCAGACCGCCTTGTCACGCTCCCCCGCGGAGGGGATCACGTGGTAGTTGGTGACGATGTAGCCGCTGCGGCTCATGATCACCCCCGAGGCGCTCATGGTGATGTTGTCAAGGGACTGGCTGCCCGCCGTGGAGTAGTCGGAGGGCAGCTCCGAGACGTAGATGTTGACCACGCTGGGCGCGGCGCGGGACACCCCGTAGGCGTAGGACTGGCGGTCCACCCCCGAGGAGTACAGGAAGTCGCCGATGCCCGACCCGGCCTTGGGGTTGTAGCAGAGCACGCCCACGCCGGCGGCGATGCCGGCCAGGGTGGGCAGGGTGAAGAACAGGGCCTTCTTTAGTTTCATGCCGCCTCCAAGAAAAAGGGCGCCCCCAGGCGCCCCTGGTGTGGCACAGGGCCTACCTGACGGTGATGAAGATCTCGCTGCCGCCGCGGATGATGCGCAGCGCCTGCAGGCGGGCGCGCTTGCCACCCTGCTTGAGGATCTTCTTGAGGTCGCCGAGGGTCTTGACCGGCTGGCGGTTGACCCCGACGATGAGGTCGTCCTTCTTGAGGTTGAACCTGGCGGCCGGGGAGTTCTCCTTGACCGCGGTCACGCGCACCCCGCCATCCTCATCATCGGCGAGGCTGGCACCCTCGAGGAAGGAGGAAATCTCCTCGGCGTTCTCGGTGGTGACCGTGGTCTCGTCCGGGGACTGCAGGGTGACCTTGATCTCGAGATCCTTGCCGTCGCGGAACACCCCAATGGTGGTGGAGTTGCCCGCGCCGATGGTGGCGATCTTGGCGCGCAGCTCACCGAAGGAGTTGATCACCTTGCCGTCAACCGAGGTGATGATGTCGCCGGGCTTGATGCCGGCCTTGGCGGCGGCGCTGTCCTTCATGACCTCATTGACGAAGGCGCCGGTGTTGCGCTTGTAGCCAAACTCCTTGGCCAGCTCCTCGTTGAGCTCGGTGCCGGTGACCCCCAGCATGCCGCGGTGCACCTCGCCGAACTTGGCCAGCTGCCTGACCACGGTGCGCACCATGTTCGAGGGGATGGAGAAGCCGATGCCGATGTTGCCGCCATTGGGCCCGAGGATGGCGGTGTTGATGCCGACCAGGGCGCCGTCCAGGTTGACCAGGGCGCCGCCGGAGTTGCCGGAGTTGATGGCCGCGTCAGTCTGGATGAAGTTCTCGATGTTCTCGATGTTGAGCCCGGTGCGGCCGAGCGCCGAGACGATGCCGGAGGTCACGGTCTGCCCGAGGCCAAAGGGGTTGCCGATGGCCACCACGAAGTCGCCCACCTCCAGCTCGTCGGAGTTGGCAAGGGGCACCTGCTGCAGGTTGGAGAAGTCCTTGAGCTGCACCAGCGCGAGGTCGGTGTGCTGGTCCTCGCCGATCTTCTTGCCATCGAACTCCCGGCCATCGCTGAGGGCGACCCGGATCTCGTCCGCGTCCTCAACCACGTGGAAGTTGGTGACCACATAGCCGTTCTGGGCGTCGATGATCACCCCGGAGCCCAGGGCCTGGAACTCGCGCTGGCGCTGGCGCCCCTGCTGGCCAAGGCCGGGGAACATGAACTGGAACTCCTCAGGGATGTCGAAGAACATCGGGTTCTGCTGCACGGTCTTCTTGCCCTTGACCGAGATGTTGACCACGCCGGGGATGACCTTCTTGAGCATGGGGGCCAGGGTGGGGCGGTCGGAACTGCCGCTGGACTCGGTGAGGATCGGCGGGACCGCCACATCAGCCGCCAGGGCCGGGACGGCCCCTACCATGGACAGGGCGGCAACCAGGGCCGCGGCGCGCAACTTAGCTTTCATTTTCACTCCTTTCCTGACTCTTTCATTTCCCTTAGATGGAAGCGGCTGCCCAGGGCAGCCGCGGTGCCCGCCAGCGCGGCGGGAAGCGCCGGGGCGCTAAATCTTGAGGCTGCTGTCGCCAGCGGCGTCCTTCTGCTTGCTGGCCGGTTCGGCGGCAGGCGCGGCCGCGGCCT